>CAYZLL010000015.1:20823-30550 GCA_964479225.1 uncultured Smithella sp. | reverse complement strand
AACTGGTACTTTACGTCACGACAGTCGGCGTCTTTAAGTTAACGGAGGCAGGCCTCGAGCTTATCCAGATTATGCCCGGGATTGATATCGAAAAGGACATCGTGAAAAACAGCAGCGCACGTTTCATTATTCCAGAGCACCCTGTTCCGGAAGTTGCCCCGGAAATCGTCAGTGGAAAAGATTTTTCTTTAAGATTTGAACATCCTGCAATGCGGTAAAAAATCCTGACATTCGAGAAAGGAGCGTTCCATCTTCGTGGTGTCACGCATACCATCATTTAAACCGGTGGCAGGAACCAATTTTAACGCTATGAATCCTTTGCACTGACAACGTAAAGAGGCGGATCTTCCAGTTTATTTACGGGATATTTTGTGGGTGCTTCCACTCTTTCTATTTTGCCCCCATATGTCTGAATAATATAGTTGACTTCCTGTGACCAGGCAATCTGATAGGCTACCTCATTCCAGCCATAGGGTGAGTAAGGAGCAGGAGGAAGACGTAAGGGAATTCTCCCCAGTTCCGGTAGTTTCAAACTGCCAATAAACCAAACGCGATGTCCGTTTTGCAGGGTTTCGATGATTTTCTGCATACTGGTTTCAAGAGGATCATTTTTCGTCATGATGGATTTTATAATATCCTGACGCGTTGCACGAAGATCATATACCTCCGGGATGGTAATCCAAGAGGCATTGCCTCTGTAGTAGCGATTAAACGTGATTCCATAATAAAACGGTCTTATAACAATTAAATCATTTTTTTCGGCAACGGTCTCTATTTTCGCGGCCAGTAAATCAATATTTGTTCTGCGCGTGTGGGCAGTAGTCCATGAATCCGTAAAAATAAACAGAGACACGCCGATGACAAAGACAATCCTCATGATTCTTCCGGCCGAACTGCCTTGACAAATATTATCAATCTCTTTTTCTATGATGACAATGATTACTGCCATCAGCGGCAGAAAATACCAGTATTGCATCGGGTAAGACAATATGATCAAGAAAGATATATAGGCGATTATGCTCAACAACATTGTTATCAGTAAGAACAGAGATAATTCGCGCTGATGAAGAAACTTATCTGAAGTCGATTTCGGCTTTAACAGAACTATCAGAAATGAGATCAAGGAAAATAATGCCAGAAGCGTCCAAATCCAGGAAAACGAGATTCCGGAAGCGTCAGTCGCAAGTTGAAATTTACTAATAATCCATGCCAGATCAACGGGAGCATTCATTAGAATTCCCCAATTGTTTCTTTGGGAAACAACCTCAAAATAAGGCAATACTGAAATTGCCGCCAATAAACCAGCGCCCAGGGGAAATAAGATCAATTTCCATGCGCGTCGATAAATCCCTGCTGCCGAGACACCGACACATACGGCCAGGATAAGGAAAGAATTGTGATAAAGACATTGTACACTCAGAAGAACACAAATTATCGCGGCAATCATTTGCCAGGGGGCAGGATTCAGAAAAGACCGCCACATGGCTCCCAATGACAACAGGATCAGCAGCGAGCCGAGTCCGTAAGCTCTTATGGTATCCCCGATCAACATTACCGGACACAGGGCGAAAAGAGACAAGGATATAAGGGGCAGACGGATGCCTAATGACCGTATGGCGAACCATAGAGAGCCTAAAAGGCCAAGGCCAACAAGGAAACCCAAAATGCGCAAAGAAAAATCAGTGTCGCCCAGCCCGATATACGTCCACACCTTGAGTATGGAAAACCATAGCAAGGGAAAGGAGTCGTATTGGAGGTTTTGCCATATTTGACTGAGCGTCGGCAGATTGGACAAATTAACAGCACAGATTTCATCACGCCAGAGAGGGCCAGCGTTTACCAGAAATATGCAATGCAGTACAATGAAACCAAATAAGAGAGCCGTTGTTGTTGCAATTTCCATCCAGGAAATGATCTTATTATTTTTATTCATGGGCTTATTCAAATGTTCATCGTATTTATGAATGCGCGGAAGATTTTTTATTGTTTTCAATCCCGTTTTCATCACATTACTTTTTTAAATAGTTGATAATTTCTTGCGGAACCAATACCTGATCATTTCCATGTTTTGCAAGATATTTGTAATAAAAAGATTGGTCACTGCCCAAATACTGAGCAGCGATTCGACCGGGAATTTGCATCAGGCTAATATTCTGATTGCGGTTACGATTAGCAGATTGATACGAACGGACCATTTCCGCCAGAGGCGTAATCGCACCTATGAGTAAAACCATTACAAGTGCAATTTTTAATGCTTTAGAATAATTGTTCCAGAGTTTAATAAGAATGATTTGAAGAATGAAAAGCGACGGGATAGAAGCCCGCATAGCCAGATCATTATAGTAACCAAACCGATAAAATGGAATGAACATGAGTGCCGTCATGGTCATGACGACGAGGATTCTGTTTTCCTGACTGAGCTTATGGAAGTATCGGAAAATGAAAAAGGCGAAAACTCCAAACTCCAGCAAACAAAATAGCAAGTACTTGGAAAAGACATGGATGAATCTACCTTGTTCCCCGATAAAAGAATGGATATGGGGATACTGATTTCCCAGATAATAAAACCCAAGCGGCATGATGATACCGATCGCCGGCACGAAGGATTTTAAATTGAAAAAATTACGATAGCCGTTTTTCAGCAAAAGAACGGCCATCACCGGAAGAAGACCGATAAGGACAAAGTTAGACCATAAAAAAGATATCGCCAAAATGAACGTTCCGGGTGTCGGCTGTTTTTCTTTATTTTGTAACAAACTGAATAAAAGAGACGTTGTCAGCCACCCCCCGATAGCATGTTGAGGCGCCCAATAAAGGTGAGTTGTATTGGATGAGTAATTCCAAAAATCATATCCGGCCCACCATTCTAAATGAGGCACACCATCAACAATGACGGTAGCCTTTGTCCAGAGCGTTCCAATAATATCCAGACCGCTAAACAGAACAAATAAAAGAAGTATCCATAGCGATGTTTTATGGGTTAGCTTCATCATCCAACTGGTTACCAGCCAGATTCCTAAAAAAGACCATAGAAAGGCAAAGGTATGCCCGAAAGCGATGTTGGTTAACTTCCCCACAAGCGACGGAACAAGATAGTAAGCAATATAATAGCAGAGGTAATAGGCATCGCCGGTTTCGCTGCGATAATTAACCGGCCAACTGAAATTTATCAGATCATTAAATATTCCGTTGTGCTTGATGTAATCTGCATTCTGATAACCTATCCCGCCGACACCTGATAATAAAAGCCATAAGAAAACAATCGTTCCGAAAATCAGCATAATTTTTATCGGATGAGTTTGAGAATCAACTTTTGAAAAGACCGGCGTTGTCTCTGTGCGTTGATAAAAAGAAAGTGCGTAAGACAGGCCGTATAAGGTTAAGGCGGAAAGAATAATAGCGCAAATGAATTTAAAATAGCTGAACCAGAAAAGGATGTAAGGAAGTGTCAGGTAAATAAGGGTGGAATATTCCAGAAGAGGAACATGAGGATTGTGAAAATTCTCCTTATTTTTTCTTAACCGCATAAATTCATAAATGACTTGAAGCCCCTTTTGAAAGAATCCTTTAAAATTGACGGAAGGAGTTCCTCCTTTTCGATGGCAGAAAGAAATCTTTACCCAGTAAATTTTGCTTATCCGATTAAGTTCCACGCTCAAATAAGCGTTTCCCAGATACATATTCTCGGGAATTTTTTTCAGCGCGGCAGATAAAATATTGGCAGCCATTAGACGGAAAGGAACGTTCGCATCTCTGATATAAGTTTTAAAGATTAAAAATATGACACTCATCAATATCTTGCTGACGATGAAACGAAACCATCCATCCCCTCTGTGGGGACGGTAGCCAAAAATCACAGGATGCTTTTCTTTCAAATGCCAAAATGTATGAAATTCTCCGGGATTCGTCTGTCCATCGGAATCTGTCTGGAAAATCCATCGGAAGCCTTGTTTTACAGCCCATTGATAAGCGTACATACAACTGCTGGCATGTCCGGAATTTGCTTTGTCAATGATAATTAACCGTGGATTATTATTTTGCAACCGCTGAATAATTTCCAGCGTTTTATCCGTACTTCCGTCGTTGATAATAATGACATTACCGTCATATTGTCTGGCAATGTCAGACCATTCTTCGATGACCTGACTGATTGTTTCCTCTTCGTTAAATGCGGGAATGACGATGGCCAGATTGGATGCCACGATGCCACTCAATAAAACCTGGGTGCGCATCTTACTTCCCCTTTTTTGAAATCATTTTTACCAGATTCATGGAGCGCAAAAACACTTGATCCATATTGTAGTATTGGAACTCTGCAAGACGTCCGCTAAAATGAACCGGTGTTGTTCCCTGGAGCTCTTTGATGGCCAGCTTTTGATATTGATTATTTTTAGAAATATTTTTTGGTGAAAGCAGTGGATAAAACGGCTCGCCTTCATCGGTTGGATATTCGAAACAGACCGTGGTGTTCGATGAGCGCTGACCGGTTATATGCTTTATTTCTATTGAGCGAGTGTAGTCGTGCGCGTTGGGATAGTTGATCTGCACACAAGGTTGTTTGTAATCTTGAGCGTATGTTTTCCATTGGAAACGGAGGGAGCGATATTCCAAATGTCCGTACTTGTAATTGAAATATTGATCTACGGGACCGGTATAGATAATCAGATCGGCTTGCTGCTTCAATTTTTCAATATCATCAGCAATAATTTCGCAATCCAATTTAATCTGAATGTCAGGATGGTGCGCAATATTTTTAAAAAGGAGAGTGTAACCGTCTCTGGGCATGAGCTGAAAATATTCTGAGAGGTAGCGATCGTTAAAATCAAAACGTAGTGGAAGACGGGCCGTGATTTCCGCGTTTAATTCGGTGGCCCTTCTACCCCATTGTTTTTGGGTATAGTTCTTATAAATTTTCTCATAAAGTTCTGCGCCTACCGTTGCCAGACATTGCTCTTCGGAGTTTTTTACTTTCTTTATGGCAACTTTATGAACATCAAGATATTTTTTCATGTCTGCTTTATCAAAAACATTTCCGCTGAGCTGAATCATTGTGTTGAGATTCACAGGGATGGGAACCAGCTCATCTTCAATGTCCGCTCTAACGAAATAGCTTGCCGGACGCCACTTTGTGAATTTAGACAGCCAATTTAAAAGTTTTCTCGAGTTGGTACGGAAATAGTGAGGACCATAGGGATGAATTAAAATTCCGTCCTCATTCACGGCATCAAAACAGTTCCCGCCGATAACAGAACGTTTTTCGAATACCGTTATTTTATAGCCTTGTTCCGCAAGTAATCTTGCGGCCGTTAATCCCGATGGACCGGCCCCTATAATAGCAATATTTTTAATATGATGAATCGTTTTTCTTGATAACATATCAATTAATAGAGTGTTTGACTATAGAAAGTGCCGATTCGTATGTCAAACTGAAAATCTACATTTCTGCCAAAATAATCAGCGCATCCACAACCACCGGGTTTGCCCCATAAATCACAACAGGATTGAGATCGATTTCTGAAATTTCCTTAATTTCCAAACCGATACGACCGATATTAATCAGCATATCGGTCAGAGCTTTCCTGTCCACCGCTTCCATGCCGCGCACGGCATCCAGTATTTTATGTCCTTTGATTTCAGCCATCATCGCTTTGGCATCACTTCTTTTCAGTGGTGCGCGACGGAAAGAAATGTCCCTCAATATTTCGGTAAATATACCACCCAGACCAAACATGACGCAGGGGCCAAACTGTGCATCACGGGTCATTCCCATAACCAGTTCCCGCCGGCCTTGAATCATTTCCTGTATCAGGACGCCACCCTCAAAACCTTTCAGTCCGTTCATAATTTCCTGAAAAGCTTTTTTTGCTTCTTTTAAGGTGCGGATGTCCACGTGGATCAAACTCTTTTCCGTTTTGTGGGCAATGGCTGAAGAACACCCCTTCATCACCAGCGGGAAACCGATTTTCCGGATTGCTTTTTCCAGATGATTTTTGTCAGTCAGTAATATTTCCCGCGTAACGGGAATATCGTATGCGGCGAGAATTTGCTTGGCTTCATATTCGGAAAGCGTTGTCTGTCCTTTGCTCAAGGCATTTTTGATAATTTTTAGCGCTTTATCTTTTCCCATGATTTCTGCCTCCGTAATAGGTATTAACATGCGCGATGGCACGGATGGCGTCATGCAGCTCATCAAAAACCGGAATATCCCGAGCCACAAATTCTTTTCTGGTCAAGGTAATCATTTCGACGATATCAATATCCTCAAACCCTTGTTTGGGATTGGGAAGCACAGCGATCACCGGTTTGCCGGTTTGATCCACAACATCACGAATGGACTGGGCCAGTTCGCGAAACGGCGTAATCTCCGCAACCGGTTTATTGTATATCGAGGCGACAGATTTATAATGATAAAGCAGTGAAACCATGATCTGCAAATCAATTTGTTGATCCTGTGCTGCGGCCAGCAGAACATCTTTCAAGCATTGTGGAGGAACAAACGGGTTGGCAACATCGACGGGATTGATCGCGCTGGAGCCCGGCTTGGGCAGATAATCATAGATGCGCGCCTGTATCGGTGGAGCCAGAGACGGAATTTCAATTCCGTGAGCTTCCGCCAGATCACAGGCGGCCACACCGATGGCGCCACCTCCGCCGACAACGGAAATCTTTCTGAATTCCTTTGAAGGCAAGAGTGAAAAGGCGAGTGCAGTCTGGGCCATTTCTTCTGAATCTTTGACCTGGATGGCGTTAACCTGCTTCAATATGTCTTTCCAGATGATTTGGCTGCCGCCCATGGAGGCGGTATGGCTGGCCACTGCCCGCGCACCGGCCCGGGAAAGTCCTCCCTTGTAAACGATCACCGGCTTTTTACTTGCTGCATCCTTGATTTCTTTGAAAAAGGCTTCACCATCCTGAATGCCTTCGATGTACATCGAAATAACTTTTGTTTCTGGATCGTCTTTAAAATAACGCAAAAGATCGGCTTCGCGCAAATCAGCGCCGTTGCCGAAACTGACCATTTTGCTGAACCTTACACCCATCCATTTTCCGGCGTGCGCAAAGTCAATGGACATGCCTCCGCTTTGGGCCAGAAAAGCCACCGGGCCGCTTTCGCGGGAAAGGTCAGGTCCGGGAAGAAGCGTCAATCCGCTGGCCGGACAATAAATTCCGAAACAATTAGGACCGACAACGCGTATTCCTCTGGAAGCAATTTCTTTGATTTGACGCTCAAGTTCTTTTCCTTCTTCCGTTCCCAATTCACTGAAGCCGGAAGAAAGGATTTCCGCTCCGGCAGCTCCCTTGTTGCGACATGACTCGAGAACATCGGGAACGTGTCGTGACGTCACGGCAATAACGGCAAAATCGATTTCACCGGGAATTTCCTCAACGCTTTTGAAAATGTTCAATCCGGCAATTGTGCCGCCTTTGGGATTAACCGGCAATAGCTCTCCTTCATATCCCATGGCTTTGATGGACATCAGCATTCCCGTGCCGAAGCTTGCGCCGCTTGCTTCAGAGGAAACACCGATGATGGCCAGCCTGCGGGGATGAAATATTCTTTCATAGTCAGTCGGGGAAATGATTCTGCTAACGCGTTTTTTTGTATGGCTTGACAATTTCAACCTCCGTGAGCGTTGTATGTGCAGCACGTAATTCAGGTGATGTTGAACGTGACGTTGCTGGAACTCTCAACATCGGACACGAAAGACTACGGTAAATCTGACAATGAGGCTTCATGGTCACGCAGAGGCTTTAGAGAAATCTCCGTGCCGCTTTCACCTTTGCTGCTGTAATCAAAAGGATTATCGAGATCTCTAATCAGGAATAGCATATACGTGATCAGGAACGTGACGAGGATGGTGAAAAAGAGCGAGGCATAAAACGGTTCAATTTTCATGACAATCAGACCGAGAGCAACCAGAAACCCCATCGCTTCAACAATGGCATAGGCGGAACTGATGAAGTCGGTATCGCGGACAGTTTTAATTCTTAAGATAATTTTTCGGAGATTGCTCTGGTCATTTTTCATTTTTGCGATATAAGGCGCAGGCACATTTTCTTTATCCATTTCAATAAAAAAGTCATTCATCGTCCTGATTTTTTCCAGCAAAGATCTTGTTCTTTCTTTTTTATAAAACCAGTCCATTAATGAATGGGCAAAGGATCTTTGAAATTCCAGAAAGTTCTGGGCATGGACGGAATTTCTGCTTTTATAAATGGTGTAAGCGTCATCGAATAATGATTTCAGACAGGCGGCAAGATCGCTGGGGATTTTCTCACTTTCCTTATAATCAGATAAAACGCCTGTAATCAGAAAGCCGATCAGGAAGATGGTGCCCGCGACCAGACTGGTGAAAAGAGCGTTTAATTCCATGATTTCCCATCCGAAATGATGAGTGAGAAATTTCAGTAAGCCCACAAAAAGAACCACGGGCATGATCTTTAGCGCAACCGACCACTTCTGCCAGATGTATTTTGTGGATGTGTTAAATATTTTCTGATGAGCCATGAATTTAATTATTTTTATAAAATATACAACCGTTCGTCCATAAACATATAAGGAATCTATGGTTGTGTCAATGCGGCATTTTTTATCAAGTGAACCGACGATAGTCAGGTTATTCAAACCGCAAGGCATCGATGGGATTCAGCAAAGAAGCCTTGTATGCCGGATAAAAGCCGAAGAAAATTCCCACCAGTCCGGAAAAACCAAACGAAAGCAAAATGGACAATGGCGAGACAACGGATGGATATTCAAACACGCTAGACAGGATGACGGATCCACTGCTTCCGATAATGATTCCGATAATGCCTCCAATCATGGACAGCGTCAGCGCTTCAATGATAAACTGAATCCGTATATCCCAGGTCTTTGCCCCGACAGCCATACGGATGCCGATTTCGCGGGTTCGTTCCGTAACGGAAACCAGCATGATGTTCATGATGCCGATGCCGCCGACCAGCAGCGATACCGAAGCGATGGCTCCCAGAAGCAGGGTCAGGGCATTGGTTGTCTGTTCTGCCATCTCCAGTATCTGGGTGAGATTTCTGACCGTAAAATCATCTTCCTTGTTGGACCCGATGCGATGTCTCTGACGCAGAAGATCATTCACTTGCCTTTCCGCAATGGTCAGGTCTTCAGCGCTTCTGGCTTTGACCATGATGGTGCGCACCATGCCCGGAATGGATCGGCCGAAGATTTTTTTCTGCGCCGTGCTCAGCGGAATTAAGATGGTATCATCCTGATCCTGACCTCCCAGAGATTGTCCCTTGGATTCCAGAACACCGATGACCGTGAAGGGAATTTTCTTGATGCGGATGATCTGGCCGATAGGCTCAATACTGCCGAAGAGATTATCAACGACCGTCTGTCCCAATAGACACACTTTCGTCGCGTTGCGGATGTCCTGATCGTTCAGATTTCTCCCCGACGTGAGCCCTAAATCCTTGACTTCCAGAATGCCCGGCGTGGTCCCCTGAATGCTGGTTGACCAGTTCTGATTTCCGTACACGACCTGAGCGGCGCCGTTGTGCATGGGAGCCACAACAGCAACGGCGGAACATTCTCTGGCGATGGCGTCAGCATCGTCCTTGGTCAAGGTGGACTGGCTGCCTCCGCCCATCCTGATGCCGCCCTGGGTGGAACTGCCGGGAACAACAATAATGAGATTGCTGCCGATGCTGGAAATCTGTCCGGATATTTTCCGGCTAATCCCCGTGCCCACCG
>CAYZLL010000015.1:0-20723 GCA_964479225.1 uncultured Smithella sp. | reverse complement strand
AATTCGCCCTTTTCAATTTTGACGGACACGTCTTCCAGAGCATGAATGCCCTCATCGCCAACATCGTACAACTTGGCAAGTTTATGTGTTTCGATAAGAGTCATCAGTGCATGAACCCCGGCGGACGTGAACTGCTGCTGGTTTTTTTTTCATTCAGACTGTCCGTGATAATTTCCTGACCTGCTTTCAGTTCTCCGGCGGTGATTTCCGTGTAAGTTCCATCACTGAGTCCCATCGTCACCTTGACCGGTTTGGGTTTGCTTTTTTCGAGTACCCAGACTTTTGTCCCTCTCGTCTCCTGCTTGTGCCTGGTTGATTCTGCCATTTCCTTCAGCTCCGTTGGTTTGAAGCGCAGAGCGGCGTTAGGAACCCGCAGGACGTCAGGACGCGTTTCGATGGTGATGGAGACATTAGCCGTCATGCCCGGTTTTAATTTTAATTGGGGATTATCCACCTTGATAATGACATCATAGGTGACCACGTTGGACACTATGGTCGGTGAATTGCGCACGTCGGAAACTTTGCCGGAAAAAATTGTGTCCGGGTACGCGTCAACCGTAAACGCGACATCCTGTCCCGTTTTCACATTGCCGATATCTGCTTCGTCCACACTGGTATTGATCTGCATTTTGGTTAAATCCTGCGCAATGCTGAAGAGCGTCGGTGTTTGAAAACTGGCGGCGACGGTCTGGCCGACATCCACACTGCGAGAGATAACGGTTCCGTCAACGGGGGAGAGGATATTGGTGTACTGAAGATTCGTTTCAGCGATTTTGAGAGCGGCCTGCGCTTGTCCCACCTGTGCCTGAGTTACTTTGTGCTGGGCTTCGGCGGAATGCAGATTTGTTTCAGCCGTGTCCAAATCACTTTTGGCAATAAAATCCTGACCAAACAGTTCTTTGTTTCTTTGATATGTCCGCCGCGCGTCCAGCGCGACAACGGCTGCTTTCTCCCTGTTGGCTTTGGCCGACCAAAGATTGGCTTTGGCCTGATCAACCTGTGCCTGAACGGTGGAAGGATCAATCTGAGCCAGAAGCTGGCCTTTTTTTACCTGCGAATTGAAATCCACGAGGAGTCTCTGGATGGTCCCGGATACCTGCGTTCCCACGGAAACCGTCGTGACAGCATTAACCGTGCCTGTCGCGGTTACAACAGATTTGATTTCACCGCGGGAAACTTTTTCCGTTTTATACGCGGTATTTTTTCCATTTCCCTTCAGATAAAAGAACAATCCTGTGGCGACTAGCGCTAAAACAATTCCCGATAGAATAACGATTTTTTTCTTCATGGCTTTGCTCCTGTGGATTTTTCCAGCGCGGCCTGCGCGATTTTATAATTAAAAAGCGCCGAGTTCAGATTGGCTCTGGCATTATTCAGCGTGATGGTGGCATCGGCGACTTCTATGGGACTGCCCACGCCGACCCGGTAACGACCGGAGGCCAGGTCATAATTTTCCTGAGCTTGAAGGACTGTCTGTTCGGCCATAGCGATTTGTTCTGCGGCATCCTGCACGTTCAGATAGGCCTGCGAAACTTCCAGTTGAACGGCTTGGCGAATGGAATCCTCGTTTGCTTTCAAAACGGCAAGGTTAGCTTTAGCTTCGTCAACTTGATATTTTGTCGAGAACCCGGAAAAAAGCGGGAAGTTGAGCGCGGCGCCGGCGTTCCAGCCGCTTTCCAGAGGGAAGTCCGTTCCGGAATACACATATCCAGCACTTCCCGACAATGTAGGATAATATCCCTTGCGGGCAAGGTCAACCGTGCGTTCGGCCGCTTCGCGTCTGGCAACGGCAGAACGAAGATCCGGACGGCTGAGAAAAGCTTTGTTCAAAACATCATTCAGCTGCATTTCATTTTTTTGAAAAAAAAGATTATCAACGACAGAGAAATCCGTGTTTTCCGGAACGCCCATGACGTCTTTTAATATGATCATGGCGCTGCGCAGAGAATTTTCGGCTTTCAGAACATTGAGCCGGGCGTTTCCGAAATCCACTTTCGCCTTGGTCATATCCGATCTGGGTTTGGTGCCGATCCGGTAAAAGGCGCTGGCCCGATCCAGATGCTTTTGAAACTGATTCATCGTATCCACGGCCACATTCCTGTTTCTTTGAGTCTGCAGAAGATTGTAGTACGCATTTTTAACATTCTGAACGACCTGCGCCTGAATATTTTCATAATCAGCGCGGGAGGCGTGAACACCCAAACGCTGTACATCAACCTGGGTTGAAGTTTTGCCGAAGTCGAAAAGCGTCATGCCGAGATTAACGCCGGCCGAATATTGATTGTAGGGATCCAGGGTTACATCAGAGGAAGAAGCGGGACCGATTCTCTGATAACCGGATGACAGGTTCAGTTGAGGATAATAGCCGGCTTTTGCCTGTCCCATTCTGCTTTCGCTGGCTTTAATGCTGCCCGTGGAAGCTCTAAGGCTCGGATGTTTTTCCAAAGCAATGGCGATGCATTGCTCCAGGCTGTAAACAGAATCACCGGCAGCCTGATCTGCCGCTTTGGCATTCAAAGAAAGAAAAGATATCAAAAGGATCATCAGAATTATCTTTGTTTTCATCATTTCACCCGCGACCGTTTTTCAGTTTTTAATTGCGAAAGACCACGCAAAGAAAAAAGAGTGATATGTTCGGTTAATTCTTCAATCTGTTTTGACCCGCAAAATTCTCCCGGAAAAAGTCTGCTGATAACCGGATGGGAGTGGCGGAAGTAAAGACATTGACCGACGATACTCATGGAACTTAAACGAACGATTCTTTCTCTGACATTTTTCCCAAGAATTTCGGCAACGATTTCCGACAGGATCTGAAAAGAGGGACGAATGGTTTCCTTCACCAGAATATCGAATGCCCACGAAGGTTGCGTAAATTCCCTGGCCAGCAATCTGCCAAACCAGGCCGGACGGCCTTCATCCATAATCCGGGAAAGAAACGATCTGATATACGCTTGCAGCTTTTCCTCGGGTTTCTGCTTTTCGGTGATGCCCAAATCGGCAGGATAGGTTTGGAAAACCATTTCCTGATAATGCTTCAGAACGGCCAGATACAAGCCTTTCTTGTCGCCGAAGTGGTAATTGATGGCCGCGACATTGGCGCCGGCTTCCCGGCAGATATCGCGGATAGTTGCCTTAGTATAACCCTCCTGGGCGAAAATCTTGCCGGCCGTTTCCATGACGGCCAGGCGTGTTTTAGAATTTGCTTTTCTGGTATCCATAAATATATTCAAACACCTGTTTGAAACACTTGTATGAAAATTTATCCTTGTTGTCAAGATATTTTTATGATGATTCCAGCGTTCAATGGCTCTCCTTCCCGCTCAAAAATATTTTTGACACGTAAAATCAATTGTCATATAGTTCGTGCCCGTATGCGAAGGAAATGTCCCGTTATTTCACGCAAATCGCATCTTCAGGCACGGGCAGGCAAAAGAAACCGGAGAAATAAAAGTGCATTCGAACAAAGTACTGCGACATGCTTGCGCTTTGGCCATCATGATCGCCGTGGGATTGTTTTTCTATCTGGAATTCAAAAAGAACGCTGATACCATCAGCGGTTTTCATTTTCATGTCAACATCTACTGTCTTTTTGCAGCCGCCGCCCTGGGAAGCATGGCTTTGATGATCGGTCCTTTCATCTGGCGGAGTTTTGTCAACGATTATCTGCATAAAAAAATAAACTTTCGCGAATCTGTGGCTTTTTATAATACATCCGCTCTGTTTAAATACATTCCCGGGAAAATATGGAATTACGCGGCACAAATCGCGCTGATGTCTTCAAAAGGGATTTCCAACACGACGCTGATTTATATCAATCTGGTGTGCTTTATTTGTTTTGCCTTTGTTTCGTCCATTTATGTTTCAGGCTATTTCCTTTTCTACACGCGAACATTAACCGGCGGAATCTACGTTTTGTTTTTTATGATGCTGATCATTCTGGATTTCATTTTTATTATCCGCAACGCTTCCGTCATGAATTATTTAATCATTCCCCTGAATCATTTTTTTAAGCTGGACATACGCCCCGTCAAAATAAAAAAAATGATTTTTGCCCATACGCAATGGTTACAATTGATCGGTTATCTGCTCATGGGAACAGCCATGTATTTCCTCGCCGGGGGCATAGGGTTGAATGTTCCTTTCAACAATATATGGGCTATTCTGGCCACGATTACCCTAGCCGGGATATTAGGCTCGCTGGCTTTTTTCAGCCCGGGCGGACTGGGGGTGAGAGAGGGCGTCATGTTCATTATGTTAAAACAATTTGCCGGCATTGAGACAGCCTTGATTCTGCCGGTCGCCGCCCGCTTGCTCTACATTATCATGGAATTGATCCTGGGGATTATCGGAATCATCATCGGCTGGAAATACAATTATTTTCCGGATCTGACCAAAAACCGGCAAAGGCAGATCATACCGGATGCCGCTGCGTTAGAAAAAAATTAATCAAAAAAGTAAAGGATTTTATCATGGGGCTCATACAATTATTATTCAAAGATCCGATGGCATTCGTCATCCTGTCGGTCCTCCTTTTATATTCTGTCATTTTTCACGAACTGGCGCACGGCTGGGTCGCCCTGAAAATGGGAGACCCGACGGCAAAATGGCTGGGGCGACTGACGCTTAATCCCGCCAAGCATATCGATCCGTTCGGATCAATCATGCTCCTTCTCATTGGTTTCGGTTGGGCAAAACCTGTGCCCGTGAATCTGGAAAATATTCCGTTGGCTCAAAGACGCAAAGGGCTTATTTTCGTGTCGGCGGCGGGGATTACGGCAAACATTATCTGTGCCTTTTGCGCACTGTTGCTTTACCGCCTGATGACTCCTTCACCATCAGGAATCATGGCTGAGGTTCTTCAAAAGCTTGCGGGGATTAACTTAATCCTTGCCGCTTTCAATCTCATCCCGATTCCGCCGCTCGACGGTTCCAAAATCCTCATGGGATTTGCGCCGGAATCCCTGACGCGAACTTTTAACCAGATCGAACCTTATGGTTTCTCTATTGTTCTTGGCCTTCTTTTGACAGGCGCGCTTAATCCGGTAATAAAATATTTTCAATATTTAATTCTGGCGTTTATCTCTGTTTTTTTACCGGGATAAATGTTAGATAATGACCATGATCAATCATTTGAAACAGGAGGACTTTTATGATGATGACCTTTACCGAATTGTTGAAAAACAGAAGAGCCATTCGTGATTTTCAGGACAAAGAAGTTCCCACGAAAGTGATCGAAGAAATTTTGCAGGAATCCACGCTGGCGCCTTCGGCCAGCAACGGTCAGCCCTGCCGGTTTACGATTGTTAACTGCAAGAAAACCATAAAAGCCCTTTCCGATGAAAGCAAAGAAAACCTCCTCGATGATTATGCAAACAATAAAACATCGCTTAATCCGGCTTATGTGGATCTATTGAAAGACAAAAACTTTAATGTTTTTTATAATGCGCCCTGCGTGATTTATATTATTGGATCGACCAGCGTACGATCGCTGGATTGGGATGGCGCACTGACGGCAAGCTACATGATGTTCAGCGCCGTCAATCAGGGTTTAGGGACCTGCTGGATTCACCTGGGGTCGTATATCCGCGATCCACAGTTAAAAGCGCTGCTGGGAATCCCTGATGGCTGCCGGATTGTCGCACCAATCATTATCGGCTACCCGAAAGAAATTCCACCGGCTTCCGAGCGTCATGCCCCGCAGATTCTGAGGGTGATTAGCTAAAGCGAAACCTTAAAGAAATTTAACAATTGAATTTAATCCGGCAACAGGATTTTGGGGAAAGTGAAAACGGATGATTCGCCTGCCCGCTTCCGTCAGTCCCTGCCAATCGCCTTTGGCCTGCGCGGCTTTGAGCACGCCGAAAGTAAGGGAGGATTTTTCATCACCGACTTTGTCGGGAATATCAATATCCTGAGCATAATCCTGCGTTAACTGAATAAATAAACCGTTTCCCGCATCGCCTTTGTGCAACTGTCCGGTGGAATGCAGATAACGCGGACCGTAACCGAATGTAACGGGAACAGCGTAATTTTGTGCAACAGCGTCGCGCAAAAGATTAATCCCCGCGTCAATTTCCGGCGACGGACTCAGATAAATTTGCAGACAAACATAGTCCCCTGCTTTTGCCTGATTCAAAAATTTCCGGAAAATTTCGGCGGTTGTCGCGCCAGTGACATTACCGAAGATTTCACCTTGTTCAAAGGTCATTGCCGGTTTTTCATCTGTTGTTTTGTTGCCTTTTCCCAAATCTGCAATCACGGCACGGGTATGTTTCTTGGTCGCTTCCACATCCGGCTGATCAAAAGCATTAACACCCATCAGGTGGGCAGCAACGGCAGTGGCCACCTCCCAGACATACATTTGCTGACCCAGATCATAATCATCGTTTATCGTGACCGTAATCACCGGGTGCCCGGCGTTAATCAAAAATTCTGTTGGCGAAGAGGTTTTGCTTTCTTCGTTCTGGAAGACAACAAAGATGCGATCTTTGCCGTAGACATCTTTGTCACGAAGCGGCTCAGACAGAACCGGCAGAATGCCTTTTCCTTCCTTGCCGGTGCTCTCCGCAATCAATTGCTCCAGCCAGTCGCCAAATGATTTCCAGCGCGGCGGCAGGATGAAAGTAAGTTTGTCTCGTCCTTGCGTTGCCAACGTTCCCCAAGCAGCGCCCAGCTCTGCCCCGACGTTCAGCAGATCCGGCACCTTGGCGGAAATATTTTGCAGCAATCTTTCCACATCCACGCCGATGACTGCCGCGGGAACTATTCCTGTCAGCGAAAGCGCCGAGTAACGGCCGCCGATATCGGAATTACTGAAAAAGGTGTAGTGAGCTGCAATCTCTTCTGCAGTTTTCACCAGCGGACTTCCCTCATCAGTTATAAAAATGAAATGGCTGCCTGTACTTTTCCCTCCACTTTTCAAGGCAAAATTATAAAAATATTTAAATAAAGAAGCAATCTCCATCGTCGTACCCGATTTGGAAGAAACAAGAAAAAGGGTGCGGCCCGGACTCAAATGTTTTGTTAATTGAGAAATAAATACCGGATCGGTGGTGTCCACAACATGCAGTTGCGGATAACCTTTTTTGCCGCCGATGATTGTGTTAAAGACTTCCGCGGCCAGAGAAGAACCGCCAATTCCCAGCAAAACAACATCCTGAATGTCTTTCCCGAGAAGCGGTTCCAGAACGGCACGCATGTACTTGACTTTCTCCAGCGTTTCCGCGGGAGCATCCAGCCAGGCCAGCCGGTTGACAATTTCATCAGGCTTCGGCTTCCAGAGGGTATAATCTCTGGACCGGAGACGTTCGATAACATTATGCTGTCGCAATTTTTCGAAGGCGCTGTTCACAGTGCCAGCATATTCAGCCAGAAAGTAATCAAAACGTATGTTACTCATTTATTTTACCAATTAGGAGCGATTTAGTAATTCCTGTGCCGCCGCGATAATTTTTTCTACGGTGAAACCGAATTTTTCATAAAGAACCGGTCCGGGAGCCGAAGCGCCGAAAGTATCCATGCCGATGATCTTTCCCGAAAGTCCCACGTAGTGTTCCCAGCCCAGTTTGATTCCTGCTTCCACAGCAATCCGGGCCGTAATGGATGGCGGCAAAACGCTGTTGCGATATTCCTGCGGTTGGCGATCAAACATTTCCCAACTCGGCAGCGAAACAACTCTCACCTTCGTTCCGTTTTCCGCAAGTTTTCCGGCCGCCGCAAGCGTTAACGACACCTCGGAGCCGGTCGCAATCAAAATCAATTCGGGATTGGGGGCTGATTCCCAGAGAATATAACCGCCCTTTTGCGTGCCGGAAGCGGCATTGCAAATCGTTCTGTCGAGAACAGGAAGATTCTGACGGCTCAGTATCAGTGTTGTCGGACCTTGCGTGTTGCTGATTGCCGTGCGCCAGGCTTCCAGTGTTTCATTGGCGTCAGCGGGTCGGATAACCGTCATGTTCGGCACCTGACGCAGATTCATAATTTGCTCCACCGGCTGATGCGTCGGGCCGTCTTCCCCCACACCGATGCTGTCGTGGGTAAAAACAAAAACCGTGCGCAATCCCATCAATGCGGCGAGTCTCATGGGCGGGCGCATGTAGTCGGCAAAGGTTAAAAATGTTGCCGTGTAGGGGATAAATCCGCCGTGCAGAGCCATGCCCACGGCAATCGAACCCATCGCGTGCTCCCGAACTCCGAAATGAATATTGCGGCCTTCGTAGCCCCATGGGCCGCCGACCATGCCGTGCAAACCTTCCCGGGAAAACTGAGGGCTTTGAAAATCGCCCAGCCCCTTTAGCCAGGTGAAGGTAGAGGGATTGAGGTCAGCCGAACCTCCCATCAGTTCGGGAACTTTAGCGGCGATGGACTGCATGACAATTTCGCCAGCCTTGCGTGTCGCCACATCTTTTGAGCCGTTCGGAAAATCGTTTAACGCTGATTCCCAACCATCGGGCAAATCGCCTGTGCTCAAGCGCTCAAATTCCGCCGCCCGGGCAGCATCCTGTTGCTGGTAATTATCAAAAGATTCCTGCCACTGCTTTTCCGATTTTTTTCCGCGGGAAAGAGCCTTGCGGAAATATTGATAAACATCCGCGGAAACATAAAACGGCGAATCTCCCAGCCAGCACAGCGCTTCTTTGGTCTTTTGCAGTTCGTCAGCTCCCAGCGGTGATCCGTGCGCGTCGCAGCTTCCCTGCTTGCAGGGCGCGCCGTATCCGATCGTCGATGAAATGCAAATCAGCGAAGGCTTTTCGATTTCACGTTTCGCCTTTTTGATGGCACGGTCGATGGCCGTTACATCATTGCCGTCCGCGACTTTCTGCACCTGCCAGCCGTAAGCCTTGAAACGCTGCTCGATGTTTTCCGTGCAGGAAAGCCCGGCGGAACCGGCCAGCGTTACACGGTTATCATCATAAAGAAGGATGAGTTTGCCCAGGCGCAGATGCCCCGCCAGCGAGCAGGCTTCAGCAACAACGCCTTCCATCATGTCGCCATCTCCGGCCATGACATACGTAAAATGATCAACAATTTTTTCGTCTCCCTTGTTGAAACGCGCCGCCAGATGCGCTTCGGCTATGGCCATGCCTACGGCGTTGGCCAGACCCTGCCCCAGGGGCCCCGTGGTTACTTCCACACCGGGAGCATGTTTGTATTCGGGGTGACCGGGTGTGCGACTGCCCCACTGGCGGAAATTTTTGATGTCATCAATCGTCAAATTGTAACCGGTAAGATGCAGTAGAGAATATAAAAGCATCGAGGCGTGACCGGAGGAAAGAACAAAGCGGTCGCGATCAGGCCATTGCGGATTTTTCGGGTTATGTTTTAAGTGTTTTGTCCAAAGCGTAAAAGCGGCGGTGGCGGCGCCCAGCGGCATACCGGGATGGCCGGATTTGGCTTTTTCTATCGCGTCAACCGCCAGAAAGCGGATCGTATCAATGCATTTTTTTTCTAACTCATTTTTGTCAGACATGTTGTCTCCTTTAGAATAGAATCAGGATGATTCAGGTACTAACATATTTAAAACTTTTTTTAAACTTTTCTTGAAAGATATTTTGGATGAAAAGATTGTAAAATAGATATCGAAGCATTATATTATCAAAAACAATAGGTTATTTTAATATTTACAATTTGAAGTTATATCGTTATTGAATTTGGACTATTTGAAAAATTATTTACTCATTTATGGTCTCTCTTAATCATAACGAGTAAAAAGGAGGCAGTGCTTTGACTCGTCTCATGCCGACAATTTTCTTCGGACACGGCAATCCGATGAATGCGTTGTCGAAGAATAGTTACACGGAGGGTTGGGCTTCTATCGGCAAATCAATCCCCCGCCCCAAAGCCGTGCTTTCCGTATCTGCTCACTGGTACATACCGACCTGCGCCGTAACCTCAAACCCTGCCCCGCGCACCATCCACGATTTTGGTGGTTTCCCCAAAGAGCTTTACCGGATTGAATATCCGGCGCCCGGCAGTCCCGAACTGGCATCGCGTGTTCAGGATCTGCTAAGCCCTGCTGCCGTAAGCCTTGATGAAAGCTGGGGACTTGATCATGGAACATGGTCGGTATTAAAGCATGTCTTTCCGAAGGCGGATATTCCCGTTGTTCAGCTTAGCATTGATGAAACAAGGCCGCCCTCATTCCATTATGAATTTTGGAAAAGTCTGGGAACGCTAAGAGAAGAAGGGATTTTAATCATCGGCAGTGGCAATATCGTTCATAATCTGTCGGCCTACTCATGGGATGAAGGCGATGTTCATCCTCTTGACTGGGCGATGCGATTTGAGAAACAGGCGCGGGACTTATTGCTCCAAGGCGAAGATAGGCCGCTGGTTAATTATCAGGATTTAGGACGCGACGCGATCCTGTCAGCTCCGACGCCGGAGCATTATCTGCCTCTGCTTTATGTGCTTGGTCTTCGCCGAAAAGAGGAGAAGGTCAGCTTTCCGGTGCAAGGGATCGATGGCGGATCAATATCGATGCTTGCCGTCCAGATAAGTTAATGTTAACGATTCCAGATTAGAGGAGAATCATATGAACAAAATAATTTTGCAGGGACAGTCAACGTATGATGGGGCCGGAGTCAAGTTGAAGCGTATTTTTGCGCACGACCACACAGAACTTACCGATCCGTTCCTACTCCTTGACCATTTCGGTTCAGACAATCCCGCCGATTATGTAAAAGGTTTTCCGTGGCACCCTCACCGCGGGATTGAAACGGTGACCTATATGCTCGGCGGGTCGGTTGAGCATGGCGACAATATCGGCAACGCCGGCACGATCGGGCCGGGGGATATCCAATGGATGACCGCGGGCGGCGGTGTCCTTCATCAGGAGATGCCGCAACCTTCCCAAGAGATGATGCACGGGTTGCAGTTGTGGGTAAATCTGCCGGCGAAAAATAAGATGATGGCGCCGCGCTACAGGGGTATATTGGAAAAAGAAGTGCCGGTTGTCCAGATACCGGGCGGAGAAGTGCGCGTTATCGCCGGCGCTTACAAAGATATAACTGGCCCGGTGCAGGAACTGATCGTAGATGTTGAGTATCTGGATGTCCGGTTGAAAAAGGGAACATCTCTATCTCACGAGGCCAAAAAAGGATACACCAGCTTTTGCTACGTGATTTCCGGAGCAGGCGAATTTGATGGAATGAAAATGGAACCGGCACATCTTATCCTTTTCACGGAAGCGGGCAACATTAGCGTAAAGGCAATTGAAGATATTCATTACATATTTGTTACGGGCAAGCAGCTGGGCGAGCCGATTGCCTGGGGCGGCCCCATCGTTATGAATACACGAGAAGAGCTGGAACTTGCTTTTAAAGAGCTTGACGAAGGTACGTTTATTGTTGAAACTCCAATCCCGAAAGCGAAGCGCAGCGGAATTGGTAAGTTGAACAATCCCGCGAAGCGGAGAGTTTAATACCCGTGATCAGGGAAAAAAGAAAATAACTGAAGTAGAAGTTTGATCTGGAAGCCTGGAAAAATAAAAACAACTCACCGGAGTGCGTAATCCGGCCCCAAAAAAAGGAGAACATCATGAGTCATTATCAAATCGCCGTTGTCGTCGGAAGTCTTCGCAAGGATTCATTTAACCGCAAACTGGCTGATGCTATTGTAAAGCTGGCGCCGCCGGAATTCTCTTTCCAGCAGTTGCAAATCAATGATCTGCCGCTATACAATCAGGACGACGATGCCCATCAGGCGGATTCCGTAAAAAGAATGAAGAGCGAAATCAAGAGAGCTCAGGGAGTTTTGTTTGTTACGCCCGAATACAACCGCTCAATCCCCGGTGTTCTCAAAAACGCCATCGACAACGCTTCGCGGCCTTATGGCCAAAACGCATGGGCAGGCAAACCGGCGGGTGTGATCGGTATTTCCATCGGCGTTATCGGTACGGCCCTGTCTCAGCAGCATTTGCGCAACGTTCTTGCTTTTCTGGATATGCCGACCATGGGGCAGCCGGAAGTATTTCTACAGGCAAAGGACGGATTGTTTGATGAGGCCGGCAACATCGGCGCCGACAGCAGGCAATTTCTGCAAAACTGGATGGACAAGTATGTTGCCTGGGTGAAGAAACACACGACCTTGTAACATAAACAGAGCGGCCCAATACTGTTCGGGAAGGTTAACGACCACAGAATACCTGCTGTTCAATCCGGAGAAAAACCGTACCGGGCGGATGTGTAGGGTATCTGAATATAGTCGAGAACGGTTGTCTTGACATATTTCTGCAGAAGCTTGCTGACGTTAAATCCCAGGCCGACATACATATGACGATGCCGACGATCCGGGCCATCTTCTTCATAGCCTTTGTAATCGTGAGCATTGTAGCCCAGATGAAACTCCAGATACTTCAAATAAGGATTTTCGATAAAATCGAATCCATCAGCTTTAGCCACCAGCAAATATGTCTGCCTTTCATAGTTGGTGCCGATTTTTAAATCCTGGGAATCAAATTTCGGAGTTATCTCCATTCTGAAATCAAATTTCCGGGCGAGATCCGGATACTCTCCCAGGACATAACCCAGTCCGCACCCTACGATATTCATCACCATGTCTTCGTAGGAAAATCCCTGCGACGGGCTGAAACCGTCGGCTATCTCCATAAACGTGTTGACACCGAGACTGGATAGCGCTCCATAAAGATTCGCTTCCTTCTCTGTGTAATCCCACTTGCGATACACATATGAAAAAAGGTGACTCATCGCGTAAGAAGACCAGGCATGACTTAGTTTGTCCAGCCCTCCATATTCTGTTTTTCTACCAAACCAGTGTTCATTTTCAAAATGGAAACTGGACTCGTTGTAATCCCATTCAGCAAGGCCATAAACCAGAATGACCGCCCATGTGCCGGCATTCAGCATGAAGGTTTTTTGTCCGCGAGTAAACCATTCTTTTTTTTCGGCGGAATCCGTCTTTTCCGGCAAAACGGAAACCTCTTGGTCTGTTTTTGTCTGAGTATCATTGATTTGAGGCTGATCATTGCCTGATTGAAGAGGATTATCCGTCGTGGCCCAGGAAAGGTTTATTGTAAAAAATAATGTAAAGAAACAAACGAATAATTTTAGAGATAAACTTTTAAAGAAACGCTCCATACTTACTCTCGCCTTCTTGTACTTTGCCAACATTTCTTCACTGAAAGGCGAAAGGACATATACATTAAATTTCAAGACTGTCAAGGCAGGGCTTCAGGATTTATTATTTGCTGACTCATCATCCAGCCATTTCAGATATTCAACGCTGCCGTTGACTAAAGGAACAGCAATGATTTCAGGTGTTTCGTAGGAGTGCAGTTTCTTGATGGCAGCGTCAACCCTGCCGAATAACGATTCACGCGTTTTAATCAGGCAGAGCCATTCGGTGGACGTTTCCACCTTCCCCTTCCAGCGATAAGTGCTTTCTATGGGACCGGCAATCTGCACACAGGCCGCCAGCTTTTGCTCAACCAGATGACGGGCAATCTTCTGCGCTTCTTCTTTTGTTTCGGTGGTGGTGAATATTTGAACGTAGGATTTCATGTTTTTACACATTCGTACATCATAATCGCCGCCGCTTGCGGCAGGCTCAAAGAATCCGCCCGGCCGCAGCCGGGGATACTCCATTTTTCATCAGTCATGTTCAAAATTGCTTCCGTCAGGCCGTGACTTTCATTACC
The DNA here is from genome assembly GCA_964479225.1 of uncultured Smithella sp. GTDB lineage: Bacteria > Desulfobacterota > Syntrophia > Syntrophales > Smithellaceae > Smithella. Next base: position 7,066 of record CAYZLL010000015.1, on the reverse strand, counting down.
GAGGATCAGAGCAGCCCTTTTTTTAACCGGATGAGGGATCGATCCTTCATGAACGTCGGAACCAATCAGCAAGAAACTCTTCCTGATTTCGGGCAGTGCCGCGTTTAAATCAACGTCGGAAATGATTGTCATATGGAAAATATTCCCCATGGAAGCGCGCACGGCTTTAGGATTGGTATAGTCAACACAATGAGCGCTTAAAATGATTCCATCAAAACCGAACCAGCGCGCACTGCGCGCCAGAGCGCCCAGGTTGAGCGGGTTGTTGATTTCGTGCAGAATCAAAATGTTGCCGGCAGGTTGTGTCAGCCATGAAGAAAAATCCGGTTCGGTTTTCATGGCGACTAAAGCCATGATGCCTTCCGGCTCTCGGTCCTGCCCGATTTTTTCCCATTGTGAACGTTTCATCTGATATGTGGGAATTTCCCTCCCCGGGGAATCAACAAGATTTTCCCAGTATTTTATTTTTTCGGGCATGACCAGCAGGGCATGAATCTCCCAGTCACTGGTCAGCAGTTCTTCAACAACCTTGACACCCTCGGCAAGAAAAAGTTTTTCTTCCTGACGGATTTTTCCATCATCAAGTCTGGCCCATTTTTTCAACTGAGCCTGGGAAGGCGTCAAAAACTCGCTTTGCATAGCATCAATCCTTCATGGTGACATTCGGAATGTCTTCGAATTTGGTATCCGGCCAGATCATGGATGCGACAATGGATACCACAAGAATGGATGATATGACTAACAGGGAAATTCCAATGGGCACATGGAAAATATCCGCGATGAGCATCTTCACGCCAACAAAGGTTAGAATGGCCGCTAGGCCGTAGTGCAAAAGATGGAACAATTTCATCAAACCGGCAATGGCGAAAAACAGAGAACGCAATCCCAGAATGGCAAAGACGTTGGACGTGTAAACGATAAAGGGATCCGTGGAGATGGCCAGGACCGCCGGAATGGAATCAACGGCAAACAGGATATCGGTAGTCTCCAGTGCCAGAAGCACCGCCAGCATGGGTGTGGCAAAACGCTTGCCGTTTTTCATGACGAAAAATTTGGCTTCCTGAAATTCTTTGGTGACCGGAATGAAGGATCTCAGCATTTTTATCGCAATATTTTTATCCGGATGGACTTCCGATTGCTTGTTCAGCGCCAGTTTGATGCCTGTGTAAATCAGAAAAGCTCCGAAGATGTACATCACCCAGTGGAAGGTATTGATGAGAGCCACTCCGGCAAAGATAAAGACAGCGCGGGTTATCAACGCCAGTAGTATTCCCCAGAAGAGAGCCTTGTGCTCGTAGGCATGGGGTACATTAAAAAAACGGAAGATGAGCATGAAAACAAAAAGATTGTCGATGCTCAGAGAGTATTCAATAATATAAGCGGTAAAAAACTCCATGGCCTTGGAGTGACCGTAAAAATAATAAACGCCCGCGCCAAAACAGCAGGCCAGCGTAATCCAGAAGGACGTCCACAGCATCGCTTCTTTCATGGTGACGACATGAACCTTGCGGTTGAAAACACCGAGATCCAAAGCCAGCATCGAAAAGATTAAAACTGCGAAAATTATCCACCACAATGTCATTTTATTAAGACCTTTTTAGTTTACTGAAGCTGAAGCGTTTTTGCGCCAGAAAAAGATAATCAGCCCGACGGCCATCATCACAGCGCAGAGAAGCTGACCGATACTGATCGGTCCGACCATAAAATCCGGCTCGCGGAAAAATTCACACAGGAAACGAGCAAGACCATAACCGAAAATATATAATCCCAGAAGAAATCCCTGGCCGTAATTCTTTTTCTTCATCAGCCACAGGACGACAAACAGAAATATTCCCTCGAAAAACGCTTCATAAAGCTGGGACGGATGGCGCAGGCTCTGGGTCTGATCCAGTGGAAAATACATTCCCCAAGGCACAGTCGTCACTCTGCCCCAGAGTTCTCCATTGATAAAATTACCGATGCGCCCGAACGTGTAACCCAGCGGAATCGACGGCACAATCACATCAGCAAATCTCCAGAAATTGATTTTTCTGTTGCGGAAAAATATGATGGATACGATAATCACGCCGATGACACCGCCATGATAAGACATGCCGCTTAAACCCGTAAATTTAATGCCATTGGAAAAGCTGAAGGGCAGCAATATTTCCAGCGGATGGTGCAGGAAATATGTAGAATTATAAATAAACACTTCGCCCAGCCGCGCGCCCAGGATGACGCCCAGCATGGCCCAGACGAGATAATCCTGCAGGATTTCCGACGTGTACTCATACTTCTCGGTTTTTATTCTGTACATGGTCACCATGTAAACGATAACGAACGCGACAATGTACATCAGGCTGTAGTAGCGAAGCTGGAAGGAACCGATACTGAACAGAGCCGGATTGATATGAAATGGCAGATACTGCCAGGTGTTGATGAAAGACTCCATGATTTATTCTTCTCTACTTAAAAATTAGTATGTTTGTCCTTTCAATTCGTCAACGTACAGCTCAGCACTGTGGATGGCGCTGGCGCCGTCGCCCGCGGCGGTAACCACCTGCCGGAACTGCTTGGCGCGACAGTCTCCGGCGGCAAAGATGCCGGCGGCGGATGTCTTCATGTTATCATCTGTAATGATATAACCACCTTTATCCAGGTTTAAGACGTCGCGAAAAAGAACGGTGTTGGGCGTCAGTCCGACAAAGATGAAAACGCCTTCCGCTGCGAGTTCCCTGATTGCGCCCGACTGGACATCGGCCACTTTGACCCCGGTGACAACATCATTCCCGGTAATCCCGGTAAGCTTTGCCTGCCACGCAAATTCTATTTTCTCCTCCGCAAAGGCTCTTTTCTGCAGAATGGCCGCAGCGCGCAAACGGTCACGACGATGAATGACGGTAACCTTTCTGGCAAAATGCGTCAGGAAAAGCGCTTCCTGAATGGCTGTATCGCCACCGCCTACAACCACAACATCCCTGTTGCGATAAAAAGGACCATCGCAGGTGGCGCAATATGAAACACCTTTTCCGGCAAATTCCTCTTCCCCGGGAACGCCCAGTTTGTTCCATTGCGCTCCGGTCGCAACAATTGCACTTAATGTCCGGCACAATTTATCGGTCAAGGCAACGTTCCAGATGACGGAATCAGCGGTATCTTTTGATATGGACTGAACATCACCGGCAACGATTTCCAGGCCGAATTTAAGAGCCTGGTTTTTGAAAAGCTGCATCAGATCAAAACCGTTAATCCCTTCGGGAATGCCCGGATAATTTTCGATTAAATCGGTAATGGTTATCTGGCTGACCGTGGACGCGCCTTCGATCAGCAGGGTTTTCATTCCGCTGCGGGCGGCGTAAATGCCCGCGGTATAACCGGCCGGCCCGCCGCCGATGATGATCGTGTCGTAATCATATGTAGGCAAGTTTGCTTTGCTCACGAAAAACCTCCCGGATAAAGTTTAGATTCTTTAATCAGGATAAACGCATTTTGTAAAGACTAAAAAACCTACAATTAAGGTTTATTGTTTGGATTATTTATGGTAAAGATTGACCCTAAAAAAAGGAAAGTTGATGGATAAACTAAAAGGTTCACAAAGAAAATATCTGCGGTCGCTGGCGCATCATCTGAAACCGCTGGTGATGATTGGCGCCAAAGGCGTTACCCAACAACTCATCGGTTCCGTTGATCATGCCCTGAATGATCATGAACTCATCAAAGTGAAGTTCGGCGAGCTCAAGGAAGCAAAAAAAGAAATCTCGGCAGAAATTGCCAGGGCGACCCAAAGCGAACTGATCGGCCTCATCGGCAACATCGCCATTTTCTATCGTCAGCACCCCGACGCGAAAAAAAGGAAAATTAAATTAGTCAACAACGTTGATGAAACATAAAGGTTGCGTGCTCAGATTTTAAAAGCTGTATTTTATGCCCATATAATGATAAATAGCTTTTAACAATCCCTGTACATTAAGGTGACTATGCTGGAAGGACCTTCCCGGTACGAGATTAACCGAAAAGTCAGACAAATCTTTGTAAGTCATAACGCTGACATGACAAAAATTTCTTATAGCTGCGCCCATCGGACCGTTTACATTTACGGTACTCTTGTTAAAGATCCCAAGGGAGAGTTTAATATTGCCACGATTCAGGCCCTGGTGTCGGAACTGATGAGATTGCCCCGGATCAGCAGCGTTCAATTCGACCTGGAGAACTGGCTGATTTCCGCCGAACCGGGAGAATTAAACATTATCAAAGGCGGAAAATTCAGCCAGGCCGCCCAAAAACAACTCAAGTAAAATTATTCTGTTTATCTTGAATCCGGCCAGTCGATTTTGTGCCGATCTCCAATCCCTGACGGGTTCAAGCTACAAGCGCGTGTGCCTTCCATGACTTTGGCGATCCCCTGACCGAATACGTTGCGTCCTGAAAATAAAAGAAAAGTACGCAGGGTCAAATCCTTCCTATTGACAGTGGAAAAAAGTTCAGATAGAAGCGATCGAAAATTGCGGAAGGGACGGCGCGACTTTTCTCGATTTACGTGGTCGCGTTTAGTTATTTCAGAAATAATGAATTTTGGACATTATCAAAAAAGTAAAGGAGAATAAATGATGAAACAAAAGCAATTAAAGGGTTTTATGGTCGTCTTGCTTTTATTGGCGACTGTTATGATTATCGGATGCGGTAAGGGAGACATATCAGGAACATACAAACTCGAAAATAATCCTGATAAAGAGTTGATATTATACAACAATGGCAAAGGTTTGTTATATACGACGCAATTCGACTATTCTGTGAATGAAGATACGATTACCGTTACTTCTTTAGAAGGAAAAACTGAAGGAAAACTTTCCAGGAAAACTATTACCTTTGAACCCAGCAAGGATATGTTTGCTTCTTTCTTTACGGGTACATGGAAGAAGAAGTAATTCATGCCACATCGAGAGATGTACGAAAACATATAACAACTCTGGCGGATGCAAAATATCCGCCTTTTTAATTATAAAAGGGGAATGAGCCATGCACATGAAAAATACGGCAAAGTCATTTTTTGCATTATCATTCATTCTGTTCATCTCCTTATTGTGGAACCATGTGCTGCTGGCTTCAACGGGAACAAGCCAGGACGGCGCAATTAAATTATCCTCTACGGCCGGGAAAATACCCAAGGAACTCAATGCCTGCCTAAGACAAGGCCATGAATATTATCAAAAGCAGGCTTATCGCTTGGCGATAAGCCAGTATGATCAATGCATTAAAATATACTCCCGGGGCTATGCATCGTATTATTCGCGGGGGATGGCCTACTTTATGTTGGGCGATTATAAAAAAGCCAAGATTGATTTGGATAATACCATCCAATTCAATCCCCACTATGCTTCCGCATACATCACACGGGGAGATATTTACAACAGTCTCGGCAATTATCATCAGGCCATTACAGATTATTCGATGGCGTTAGAAATGGGCTCCCGGGATGCGACATCTTATGTGCGTCGCGGAAACAGCTATGAAAGAACCGGCAAATATGACGAGGCGATAAAAGATTATACCCAAAGCATTAAAATAAAACCGGATTTTGCCGATGCTTATTATAATCGGGGCGTTGTCTACGCAAAAACAGGCAATCACGCTCCGGCCATAAAAGATTTTACAAAAGTCATTGAGATCAATCCGCAAAATGCCGATGCTTATTATAGCCGTGGGGACGTCCACCATGGAATCGGCAATGCCATGAATGCAGCCAAAGATTTTAGCCGGGCGATCGAATTGAATCCGAAATTTACAAATGCTTATTACAAAAGAGGCATGGCTAAAACCGCCCTCGGCTTGAACAAGGAAGCCATGAAAGACTATCGTTCCGCCGCAAAACTAGGACATCAAGAATCACGGGATCTTCTCAAAAAGCAGAAACTTGGCTGGTAATAACAAGATGGCGGGTTTTTTATTGTTGAAACTCCAATTTCGAAAGCGTAGCGTAGTAGAATTGGTAAGTTGAACAATCCCGCGAAGCGGAGGGTTTAATACCCCGAAGCTTGCTTTGGGGTTCATACCCGTGATTTCCACGGAAATTCCGGAGACATAACTCTTAATCATCCATAAGAAAGGCGCCCCGGGTAACCAAGGCGCCTCTTCGTGAAAAATTAATATCTTAGATAATCAAGAACTGAAGTTATTCGTCAACTCGCGATGCCGGCGTGGAAATGTTTGCCGGATTGCCTGGGAGGGCGTCAACCGCTTTGAGCCAATCGCCCAACTGCGGGAAGACTGTGGTCGGCATTCTGTTGCCCATCGCCAAATCGAAATGGCCGGTGCCGCTGAGAACATACCATTTGTCGTAAGCCGTAGCGGACTTTTTCGATATGATGAAGTCGAAAGTCGATTCCGGGTCCACCAGGGATCCCGCGCTCGACGAGAAAACGATCATCGGTACGGTCATGCGCGACATATTTTCGCTGAAGTAGTAGTATTTGTCGTTGCCGGGATTGGGCGTGGAACCTCCTGCAATCAGCTTGGACAAATAGTTTTCTGATCCGTTTAAATAATGTTCACGAAGGGTTTTGTGCAATCCCATGTCCATGTAGTGACCAAAACCGCGTAAAGAAGCGCCGCCAATGCTGTAACGTACAGTCCAATCCTCCAGGCAGGGATCCATATCCTCGACCACCCAGAAGTTCAGATAATCGAAGAAGTCGCTCACCTTGGAATCTCCCGCGGCTGCCTTGTTCACCATCCCAAACACGCCCTCCAGTAAACCAACCAACGGCTTCTGCGGAAACAACGAGATTAAATTATCTGAAATGCTATCCAGCGGCAGATATAATCTGGCTCCCATCAGTGTCCAAAACAGCGTTGAGTCCAGAAGATCCGGCAGTGCCGGTACGCCGGCAGGATCAAGACCGATAAAGCCCTTGACATCGGCATTTCTTGTTTTGGCAAGCGGGGCGCTGCCTTTGACATGCGGCATGATTCCCAAAGCGTAGTTTAACTGATAATAGGATTTTTTGGCCCATGCCGTATTAATACTGCCGTAATCCAGATAGGCACCTTGCAGGTAGTCATAGGAAGCTAAGCCTCCCGTGCTGTGACC
>CAYZLL010000014.1:0-30824 GCA_964479225.1 uncultured Smithella sp. | reverse complement strand
TCTTTAAAACTATATTCATAATTGACAGAAAAGATCATTCCATATAATTTACTACTCAACGAATGATCTCTTATAATTGAACGTTCATTTCCCTGTTATTGAACAAGCATCTGATGGACAGGAGGTAATCAACCATGGCGGATCGCACATCACTTTCTTCAAATAAAATAATATACAATTACAAATTCATATTCGAAAGCGGGGAAGAACAAGAGTTTAAAATCGAATTAGACAGCCTCACTTTGAATTTAATAAAAACAGGAGAGCCCTACTGCCCTAAATGGACAAAACTCGACGGTTGCAAATGCCCTAATTGTACGTTGGACCAACGTCAACACGAATTTTGCCCTATGGCTGTGAATTTGGTGGATGTCATAGATTATTTCAGCGTATTCGGATCTTCCGAGCCGGTAGAGGTTATTGTTACTTCTCAGGAGAGAACATATAGTAAAAAAGTAACTTTGCAGAACGGCGTCAGTTCCCTGCTCGGAATATACATGGTCACCAGCGGATGCCCGGTCATGGAGAAGTTAAAACCGATGGTACGTTTTCATCTACCCTTTGCTACACTGGAGGAGACCATGTATCGCGCCATTTCGATGTTTTTAGTATCCCAGTATTTTATTTACAGGCATGGCGGTTATCCTGAATTTCTTTTGAAAAAACTGTCTGCGGCTTATGAAAATGTAAAAATAGTCAACGAAAGCTTTTTGAAAAGACTCCAGATGATAGACACGAAAGACTCTAATCTCAAAGCCGTAGTTGTGCTGGATCATTTTGCCAAGGGTGTAAATTTTTCCATAGACAGTAAGATGGTAGATGATTTGTACTATTTGTTTGAAGGATACATTACATAATGATGCCAAAATGTGAGGCCAAAATATTCTTGACTCACAAGGTCGTGTTTCCTATACTTCATGTCGCAGGCAATGTTTTATTGAATCAATACGCTTAAACGAAACATTTTACGCACCACGGGAGACAACAAATCATGGCTTGGAAAGTCGCTATGGATGAAGAAAACGGGTTCATTCATACGGTTTACAGTGATACCGTTACAAAAAATGATATTTTAGCTTCAACGACTGAAACCCTTAAAATGCTTTCCGGCAAGGGACCGCAAAAATTTCTTTCCGAATGGATCGATGCTATCTCAAACCTGTCCACGCTAGACATATTTGCCATTCCCGGTGAATGGGAAGCCTTCGAAGCAAGCAAGGGAAGTGTTCTTGCCCTTGTCGTTCAGAAAACCACCAAGTCTCAGAAAGACGGTAAGTTTTATGAAAATGCGTGCGTTAATCGAGGCTGGCGTGTTCGCGTTTTCACGCAAAGAAATGATGCCATTGAATGGTTGAAAAAACAGAACATCGAGGAATGAGTCAAGCGTAAACATAGAATGCAAGATGATGAACCGTCTTTGTAAGGAGATCTTCATATGAACATTAAAGGCATTTTTTATGTTGTAACAAAAGATTACATGATGGCAGCTTTCGGTGAAGAACGCTGGAAAACCTTCATGACGCAATTGGCAGAGAAGGACAAATATTTTGCCAATAAGACGCTGATGGCCGTTACCCCGATCCCGGCGGATAAATTAATCATCATATTTGACGAAATGTGCCGGGAATTCTTTGAAAATGACAAAACCCGTTATGAAGTTTTCGGAAAGACGGGTGCAAAATATGCGCTGGCACCGGGAGGCCCTTACAACGCTTATCTGAATACAAAGGAAGCAAAGCAGTTTATAGAGTTTTCCATTCCGAAAATCTGGTCAGCCTATTTCGACGGTGGCAAAATAACGGCGCAATTAGAAAACCATGTTGCCCATGTTAAAATAACCGGAATTCCAATCAGAAACGCTTATTTCGAACGGTGTATCATGGGTTATTTTCAGCAGGCCATCAAAGTTTTCGGCAAGAAATCTGTTGCAAAACAAGTACGCAGCATTGCAACAGGCGACAATGAGATTTATTTCACGTATGAGCTAAAAGACTCTTGATTGTGAAAAATCCAAAGAATTGTATTGGCGGATATTTATGAATCCCGATTTGCAAGACAAGAATGCTCATCAACGGATCGTTTGATTAAATGGGCTAACGTCAGTGCCCCCTGTTTTCATTCGGGAGTGAAAATATTGACTTTGTCTTTGGAAACCACGCTGCCCGTAATCCCGCAAAAGTCTTCCTTGATCATTGTTGAAAACAGAGACCGGTCGGTGGGGGTGAAGGCTGCAAAACGCTTTCCATCTTCATCTTTTCCAATGATAACACCTTTGTCCGGCAGGTTATTCCGGTCGTAAATCACGGTATAGGTTTCTACCGTTGCGCGGCCCGAAGGTTGAGGATCAATCTCATACCTGGGCCTTTGGTCAACGGTCTGCTGGCAAAGACTCGTATCGGCTGTCGCCGTCGCATTGTCTTGCGGAGGCCTCGTGGTGAACACTGCCGCTGAGTGCTTGGTCATGTAAAAAGAATTTCCTGTGACAAGCCCTGTCTTGCCGGGATGCTGACGCAGAAGTTCAACCATTTGCGCCATGGCATGCATGACATAGTTGTTGCCCGGCCCGCCGAAATAAGGAAGTCCTCCGGTAACGGTCAGCGGCCGGTTATCATTTTCGGCGATGCCCAACATATCCCGGGTAACCTGCACGGCAACCGGAAAGCAACTGTAGAGATCAAAGAAATCGATATCCTTTATGTTTAAACCGGCCTGCATCAGGGCGGTTCGGCCTACGATTTCTATGGCCGGAGAAAATCCGTAGGCCTCTCTTTCCAGGATATGCCAGTGATCATTGGCCTCGGCATAGCCGTGGACATACACCCATTTTGACGGATCAATGCCCATCTTCCGGGCCTGTTTTTCCGAAGTGACGATGAGGGCGGCAGCCTGATTTACCAAAAGCATGGCGTTCATCCGTTTGGTATAAGGGAAAGCGGTGTTGCGATTGTTCACGGAAACGGTAATGATTTCCTCCGGTGAGAATGATTGCTGAAACCATGCCCGGGGGTTTTTCGCTGCGACTTGGGAAAGGAGGCTCATCAATCTGCCGATTTTCTGCGTATGATCTGCAATCGTGTGGTCATAACGCCGGCGAAGCGCGTTTTCCAACATGGGATAAACCGTAGCGGGAAGAGAAAGGCCGTGAAGATGTTCCGTTTCGCAGGCTCCATCAAACAATCCCAATGGAGACAACGGCGCAAGGCAGGGCCGCCCGGACGTTAGGTTCCATCCGGCAAAGGTTTTAGAACTTTTTGCCTGTTGCATGGTGTGCTGAGCCTCCGCGCCGGTCAGAACTACCAGAGCGGCATTGTTCCCGGCAATCGCCTTCATGGCATGGTGCAGCATGGCGTGAGGCATGGTTCCGCCAAAACCGGAAATCATGCATCGTGCATCGGGAAGATTAATTTTATCGGCCACGCACCCCGGTGGATTGATGATGCCGTCATCGGAAAAAAGCGACGCGGTGATCAGCAGATCAGCCTTTTGAAGGCACTGCTTTGTCAAACCGCCATCTTCTGCCGCAATCTTCACGGCCTCGGCCATCAGATCCACGGGCGAACCGCCAATAACGGACGAAGCATATTTTCTTGTCAACTGGCCTGCGCCGACAATCACAGGAATATTTTCAGAAGTCATTATTAAATTTCCTTATCCGTTTAAGTCTCTACCATTTCCGCTTACTTGGGTCAACGGGTGTCATTACGGCTAGCTTTCCATTCGTCGTAAATATGAAACTCTTCCTTGACAATATCCGTTAAAATAAACTAATCCTTTTTCATTAATAGGAATAGGAGATGTTATGCTACAGATAATTGAAAAGGCGTTGGCCAAAGGTCAAAAAACACTTTCCGAATATGAATCGCGTCTGGTCATCGAATCAGCCGGCGTTTTTGTATCAGCGGCGGAGCTGGTCAAATCAAAAGAGCAAGCCATTCAGGCAGCCGAAACGATGGGGTTTCCCGTGGCGATGAAAGGCTGCTCAGCAGAGCTTGCGCATAAAACGGAAGCTGGAATGGTGGCGTTGAACGTAACCGACCCTGAACAAGTCGCGCAGGTTTTTGAGGAATTGACGGGCAAGGTGAAGAATCTCGACGGCATCCTGGTGGAAAAAATGGTGCGGGGAAATCGGGAACTCGTTATCGGCCTGTCGCGGGATCCGCAGTTCGGCCCTTGTGTGATGTTCGGTCTGGGCGGAATTTTCACCGAAGCGCTGCAAGATGTGACTTTCCGTGTGGCGCCTTTGACCAAAGAAGACGCGCTGGAGATGATCGACGAAATCAAAACGAAGAAGCTGCTGGGTGAATTTCGCGGCAGTCCTGCCGTGGATAGAGAAGCCCTGGCCAAAGCGCTTATGGGCGTGGGCGATTTGGGCGTTAAATACGAAGCCATCGCCGAGATAGATATTAACCCCCTGATTGTTTGCGGAGACAAACCAGTCGCCGTCGATGCACTGGTGGTGCTGAAATCAAGTTAAAGTCATACCTGCACCAACCGGGTTCCAGATCAGTAAACGGGGCTTCTGCTTTTGCGGGAAAAACGAGAAAGGAATTTCTTTACATGTTAGATTATTTTTTTAATCCGAAGAGTGTTGCCATTATTGGAGCATCCAATAATATCAATAAAGGCGGCTACCATATTATTAAAAATATTACTGCCGGATTTAAAGGCAAGATTTATCCGGTCAACCAAAGCTACACCGAAATCCTCGGATTGCCTTGTTATCCGGACATTGCTTCAATCCCCGAAGATGTCGATCTGGCCATCTACTTCATTCCTTCGAAGAGTCTGCCGCAAACGGTAAGCGAATGCGCGAAAAAAGGCGTGAAAGGAATCATCATTGAGTCCGGCGGATTTAATGAGGCGGGCGAAGAAGGAGCGCAACTCCAGACACAAGCCCTGGAAATTGCAGCGAAGGCCGGCATAAGGTTATGGGGGCCCAATTGCATGGGCTTCATTGATGGCAACCGAACGCATGTCTTTTCTTTTATCAATTCATTCGTCTGGCCGGATGTACTCAGAGGCGGCAACGTGGGCCTGATCGTCCAAAGCGGAATGCTTTCCGCCGGATTTCTTCTGCATGCCCTGCAGGAAGGGGTCATGGGCGTTAGCAAAGTTTGTTCCATCGGCAATAAATGTGACATTGATGAAAGCGATATTCTCGAATACATGATTGATGACCCGGAAACGGAAGTCATTGCGTGTTACCTGGAATCACTTGTTGACGGAAGAAGATTTACCAGCTTGGCGAAGAAGACAAACAAACCCGTCATCGTGCTCATGGGCGGCCGAAGCGTGAAAGGAGCAAAAGCGGCACAAAGCCACACCGCGAGTCTTTCCGGAAATTATCAGGTGGCAAGCGGCGCCTTCCGGCAGGCAGGCATTATCGAGGTGTTCGATCCGGCGGAACTGACCGACATGGCCAGAGCTTTTTCAAAAAAGATGGCCTTCCATCCCGGAAAAGGCACAGCCATTCTCACATTCTCCGGCGGTGCGGGTACAATTACAACGGATCTTATGGACGATTGCGGCCTGGAACTGGCAACACTCTCCGGAGAAACACTTGATTCTATTGCCGGGCTTTTTCCACCTTGGAATAAACCCGACCACCCTCTTGATCTCTGGATTGCCATTGAACGGCATGGTTTTGAAAAAGTATTCCAAACTTCTCTGGAAGCGGTGTTGAAGGATCCGGCCGTTGATTCGATCATCTTCCACAGCTATGCTACGCCTTTGATAAAGAAGGAATTTTTCGAAGAACTCATGGCGATGATCAAAAAACATGAGAAACCGGTCGTTTTATGGGTTGAGGGAAGAAAGGATTTCGCGGACTATTTAAGAGGCATTGCGGAAAACGTGGGGCTTCCGGCATATCGGGAAATGAGCCGATGTGTCACGGTGATGAAGGGAATCAAACAGCACTTCACCAAAAAACCGATGAAGTGATTTCTCCCGGACGATTATTTTCTTGCGGCACATCTGTAATGGCGTTGTTCAGTCGGAATAAAATTAATATTACTGGTCCATTGACGAAATTCTATGATTACAAGAGATGCATATTTTTCTCACGAAACAATCTTAAACAGGCATTGACAACCGCTTCGTCATAAAGAATTCCCTTGTTTTGCTCGATTTCTTCCAGTGCCTTTTCTATGCCCAGCGATGCGCGATAGGGACGGTGGGAAGACATGGCTTCCACAACATCCGCCACCGCCAGAATACGTGCCTCCAGAATAATTTCATCGCCCTTGAGACTTCTGGGATAACCGCTGCCGTTCATTCGCTCATGATGCTGGTAAATGATTTCCGCCAAAGGCAGTTCTGAATCCACATTTTTCATAACCTCATATCCGCTGTGGGAATGTTCTTTCACAATAGAATATTCTATGAGTGTTAATTTTGAGGGCTTGGTTAGAATCTCCGAAGGGATGGACAATTTTCCGATGTCGTGAATGGTACCGGCCATGCGGATAGCATCAATGATTTCACAGGATAACTCCATCTCAGTCGCAATGGCTCTGGCAATATTTGCAGCACGGGACTGATGACCTGCCGTATAGGGATCTCGCATCTCGACCGCGGAGATCATCACCTGAATTGTCGTACTGACAGCTTTTCTTAAATTAACCAGCGTTTCCTGCAGTTTTTCCTCGGCTCTTTTACGTTCAGTGATGTCACGAAGATTGACGATCGCCGCCTCAATCATATTGTCGCGCAAAAGATTGCTGGCCATGGCTTCAAAAGTATGCCAGCTCCCGTCCGCATTGCGGATGCGGATCTCGGCTTTTTGAACGGGAGCGTTTTTTTTATGGAAAAGTTTTTTAAATGACTCGATAACCTTTGGTAAATCATCTTGATGGAGACGCTCAAAGACATCCTGGCCGATTCGGTTTTCAGCACCTATCCCCAGAACGCCCACGGCCGAATTTTCATAAGTAATCAATCCCTGGCTATTGACCATCAGAATGATATCGGATGTTTGCTCCGCCAGTGCCCGGAATCGCTGTTCTTCGTTTCTTAATTTTTCTTCGATCTGCCGATGTTCCGTTATGTCACGAACAACACCTCTGAAACCAACGGTTTGATTTGAAGCATCTTTCAACAACGAAACGGACGCTTCAATGTATCGTTTAGAACCATCCTTTCTAATAATCTGCCAGTCGAATGCCTTCGATGGTTCCCCCGTTTTATAAACTTTATTAAAAGCCGCAAATAGTTTTCCGGAATACTCTTTATCCGAATATTGACGGTTGTTCATTCCCATCATCTCTTCCCCGGAGTATCCCAGAATCTGCTGCATTGAATCATTAAAAAAAATGAAGTTGCCTGCGAGGTCAACTTCATAGTAACCGTCTTCGATGCTTTGCAGCAGGACGCGAAATCTTTCTTCTGCTTCCAGCCTTGATGCTTCAGAACTTTCCTTCATTTTGGTATCGTTTGATGATTGTGACATATTCGTCATCTCTTCTCTGGATTTTTATGACTTATCTTATATCATTCAAAAATCTTTTCAAAGTCTTAATAATTATTTTTTATGATGAAATCGGCGAAAAAAAGATTTAGAATACAAAAAAATGATAACAGGATGGAATTGCTTATGACCGATTTTTTCTTTGAATCCATAGAAGGTGAAAAAAAACCGTATATCGAATCACTGGGACGACTTCTCGAAGAATTCCGGTACCCGTTTGCCGAAGGCGACAATGTCGGGATAAAGCTGCACTGGGGAGAAAAAGGCAACAAGAGTTTTCTTCCCCCGGACTATGCCAGAGAAATAACGTCCTGGTTAATGGGAAAAGGAGCCAAACCGTTTATCTTTGATACAACCGTACTTTACTCGGGTGGCCGGCGCACCGCCACAGATTCCTTGAATACGGCCGCCAGCCATGGGTACACCGCGGAGTTTCTGGGCTGTCCCCTCGTGATCGCCGACGGCATGGACGGCAAGAATGTTATTTCCCTTCCTGCCGGCTACAAGCACTTCCCGACAGTGCAGGTTTGTAATATTTTTGAGCAGGCACAGGGGTTTGTTATTTTTTCACATGTCAAGGGACATATGGTGTCCCTTTTCGGAGGAGCCATCAAAAACATTTCCATGGGGTTTGCTTCACGCGCGCAAAAGCAGCGGATGCATTCCGATTATCATCCCGTTCTGAGCAAGAAAAAATGCACGCGCTGCGGCGTGTGCGTGGAAATCTGTCCGACGAAAGCCGCAACAATCAATGAGCCGGAATATCCGCGATACGACCTGGAGAAATGCATCGGCTGCGCCCAGTGTATCGCGATGTGTCCAGAAATGGCGCTCAAAATTTTCTGGAATTCGGATATGACGGCCTTCCAGGAAAAGCTTGTGGAAACGGCAGCGGCCGTCTGGAAAAAGATTCAGCACAAATCTATCGTCATCAATGCACTTCTGAATATCACGGAGGAATGTGATTGCCTGCCCGGAAAGAATCACATCATCGGTAAAGATATGGGATTTATCGGCGGCTATCATCCTGTCCAGTTGGATGAGGAATCATTGAAAATGACGGGAACGGATATCTTTGAGAGAACTCATCCCGGCATTCCCTGGCAAAGACAGTTTTCTTACGCCAAGGAAATCGGGTTTGAATGAGACGAAAACTGATTTCTTCAAGATTTGTTACGGCTTTTTTCAGAACACGGAATACAAAGTTGGCGTCCGCCTTTTAGCTGAACCATCTTGGTCGCCATCGTCATCTCGCCACACACGGCACACGATACGGAAGGCGCCAGCGGTGCGTAGGAAGGTTCCTCAAAACGCATCTTTTGGGTCGTAAAGATTTCAGGGAATGGACGGGCAAGCAAATCATCTATTTTCATTTTTTTGAGACGTTTTCGTTCCGTATCAGATGCGGTTCCGGCAGACACGGCGGCATCCAGTTTCTCAAATTCACTTTTTGCTTTGCCCCTGTAATCATAACCGGTCTTGCGGGAAAACCTGTAAGCCAATCTCTTTTGACGGCTCAGTACCGTATAAGCGTTCTTTCCGAAATCTTTGATCATCAAGTTACCCTTCCCCGCCACCGTGCCCAGTAAAACCTGCAGGGCATCAACGGCGCAGGAATCGTTCTCACAAATGGCGACGATTTCTTCATCAACCGAACGCCGGAGGCTCATCAATTTCCTTGCTTCCCTGGCCACCCGGTAACCGTAGATCAGTCCGGGACAGATATGCCCGTGAAACTCGACACATTTCTTCAAATCATCCGGCATTTTTCTATCATTTTTTGCAACGGCCATAATTTATCCATCCCTTTTCTTGTAAAGAATATTTTTTCACATCAACCCTTCACTGGCAAAACTGAAGTAGTTGCCGTCGCCAATGATAATGTGATCGAGCACTTTGATGTCCAAGAGCTTGCCCGCAGCTTTAAGTTCCTGCGTGAATTTTTTATCTTCGGGGCTGGGCGTGACGTTGGCGCTGGGGTGATTGTGCGCGCAGATGATGGCCGCCGCATATTTCTGCAGGGCGGCGTGGATAATTTCCCGCACGATCGGCATGGCGTGGTTGACCGTGCCGACAGCGGCATCAGATGTCTCGATGATTTTGTTGTTGCTGTTCAGATAGATCACTTTGAAGACTTCTTTCTTCAGATCGCGCATTTGATCCGAAAGATAAGGCATAATGATTTGAACCACATCTTCCGCTGAGCTAATCCTCTGTTTCGGGGGAAGAGATTCCACATCACGAAAGCGGCGACCAATTTCCAGAGCAGCCTGAATATGCGCGAGCTTTGCCGGTCCCAGACCTTTGAATTCTTTCCAATCACGCGCATCGGTCTGGCTCATGTTGCGAAAGGAGCCAAATTTATCCATAATCCGGCGTGCCAGATCAATGGCACTTGCGCCCCGGACTCCCGTGCGCAAAAGAATCGCCAGCAATTCGGAACTGCTGAGCGCATCCGGACCTTTTTTTAAAAGTTTTTCGCGGGGACGGTCATCCTCTGGCCAGCTTTTGATTCCTGGTATTTTATCTTTGTCTGTCATGCTTTTCTATTATTACGGAATGATGTCATCGTATAATTTTAAAATGTTTCACATCCCGTTTATTGTTGATTTTTACTTCTTCGCATCCACCTTTCCAGACGATTTTTGGAAAATTCTTTAACAAAACTCTCCGTAATAAACTTTCTTTTGGCTATCCGGATATGTTCCTTAACAATATCTTTATCGTGAGACTCAAGATTGGTATTGAGAACCCATAGATTATATCTTTTTTTACAATCTATGCCTTGTTGTGTCAGGTAGTTGAAAGGGAAGAAAAGCACCGTGATCGTTTTGGTGTTGTATACTTTTCCGGTAATGCTCAATGCATCATGAAGAATTGACCATGGCAGTGTCTTGTCAATAATAATGACTTTGATGCTGTTGATGAGCTCGGACATATTGATGCCCAAATCCGACGTATCAACAATCATGACCGCTTTAAGTAACCCGTTTTGCACAATCGAGAATACCTGACTGTTCCGGTTCAGTCCTGCTTGGCGATACATTTCCATGATATCATTTTGATCATTTGGCGGAGACAGGCTTGTTGATCCACCGTTGACCACAGCACGGTGTTCAAGGGCAAAAGCATCCGGCAACATCCCTCCGCCAAACCCATGGTACAACTCACGCGTGATTGTTAAATCATCGCGCGTAAAACGTTCCACACTCCAGTCGTCCGGCAATGCATCGATATGCTCATCCAGATGAATGGACATATAACCGAACAGGTCCATAGAACACATTTTACGGTTTTTCAGGGTGCGGTAAATCCCCCCGAAGTAATAGTCGGAAAATTTATTTTCCGGTCTGTAATAACAAAAATTGTAACGCATGCTTTTAGAAGACACGGGCAATCGATAAAGACAATCGATGTAATTGACAAAATGGTTGAGCGTTTTGAGTCCGGTGCGCACTCCCCGCAAAGGGCGAGCGGCCAAATGATGTATGATCCATGATTTTTCATAGGCTTTCACCATGGATAAATGTCCGTAAATCTGTCCCTGATCCTGATACGTGAGATGGGTGAAGATGTCTTTACCGTCTTCGTAAAGCTTGCGGTAGGTCTCTTTGAGTGCGTTGGCATGGGGACTGATGATCCCGTATTTATCAGGATAAATAAAACCGGAATCAAAGAAAAGGTCCCAGAGAGAATCCATATTGACTTTACCGGCT
Source organism: uncultured Smithella sp. (assembly GCA_964479225.1). Taxonomy (GTDB): domain Bacteria; phylum Desulfobacterota; class Syntrophia; order Syntrophales; family Smithellaceae; genus Smithella. The sequence goes on along the minus strand of CAYZLL010000014.1, from coordinate 19,640 downwards.
ACATTCACATGCGGGTCGGCAACCTTGCTGACGGCATCGAAAAGAAGACGCTGATCATGCAGAGACATATCCAGAATATAGAACCCGTACCTAGCCAGGTCTTTTTTCTGTTTCCGTCGATAAACGACCTGCACGGTGCACGTCAGATGATTGAGCATGCCTGGAAGTTGAAGAGCTGTCTGAGGAATGACCATGCCCGGAATGAGCAGGGACTCGTTATACGGAACAGTTACTGAAAATCCGGAAGCTGAAATATCGTCTATTTTATGCTGGACGATCTGACCGCAGAGCGGATGCGTGAAATGAATGACTGGTTGAGGCATGATTTTCACCCGCGGATTCGGGTATCTGCGTGGTTTGAGAACGGGTCGGTTATTATGAAGAGGCTGCACAATAATTGACGAACCGTTTTTGTCACTTCTCAACATCTGACATTCGCCCGTAAAATAAATCTGATTGTTCCGGTTCAATTTTAAAAATAACGGATTGGCCGCATTGATATCTTCCGGTACTTCCATGCGGATTCTCCAATCCTGAGGATTGATATCTTCTAAAACGCCATGTATATAAAGCTGTCCCTGCAATATTTCCGCATCAATGCCATTGCAGGTATATCGTACAGCCTGACGTTTACTGTAAGAATGCGCCTTTCCCGGTACTCTCAGCGTGATCGATGCTCCTCCCCCGGAAAGCAGCACGACGGGAAAGACGATCAACGATTTGCGATTATCGATCACAACATTCAAAGGTCTGTGGCAGTTGAAATCAAATGAGCGCGGATCGGTAAATTTGATTGTGACTCTATCGTCAAAAATAGGTCCGGATTTCCCCTGTAGAAAAAATTCATCGCCTGTTGCCATATTTTGAATATGAATGGAAACATTTTCATTATTAAAATGCAGATGATTGATCAGGTTGATGAGAACTTTGTTGTTGATTTTCGGCTCCATAGCCAGGGCCGAAGCCACCACCCGCGGGTCAATCTTCTTCAAATGGAGAGCCTGCCGATGTGATACCTGATGAGGGACGCGGCTTTTGGACTCTGCATGGCTCATCGTCTGGAATGCCAGTTTAAAAGGACGCAGCAGCGCAGAGTAATCTGAATCAGTTGCCGAGATACCCTTCCCTGAAAATGGCGTGAAATTGCTTTTGCTTTGGCCGAAAATATGAGCGGAATGATCTTCCGGTTGCCACATATTTTTCAGCATTTTGATGAAACGTAGCGGTGGTGTGCGTTTGATTACATTTTGCAGCTCCTCATGTCTGAAATTCTGAAAAAACTTCATCATGAACCTCGCGAATGTTCAACAGCTTTACACTATGGTCATTACCAGCAAGACGCTTAAATATTATTTCTTAATCTTTTTATATTTCTTTCAAAGGTTTCCTTCCCCGACAAAGAATCAGAGGAGAATACGTAAAACGTCTCCGGTCATTGAAGAATACCTTAAAGTCCTCAAGAAATTTCGCGCTTCCTCCCGGATAGTCAACGAAATTTTCCGGAGCTTTCTGGACACCAATTTCCAGTTTCTTCATCCAGTTGAATTCATCCGCCGGTTGCAGGTCACCATAAATGAGATGATGTGGCACGATGTTTAGTTTAATATCTTCAAATTCCATATCATACAAATGAGCATACAACTTGCGTCCCGCGTAAAGGTCAAAGTTATAATTCTCCTGAGCATGCATCATGGCTTTGATCACGACACTCTCCATCGCCGGCGACATTTCCCAGTGATTGAGGCAGTTATAGTCGAGATCCAACAAACAGAGGCAACCGCCGGGTTTAAGATTGGCAGAAATATTTTTTATAATTTCCAGCGCGCCATCAAGATAATATTCCAGAAGAAAGCGCACCCAGATAAAATCAAACTGACCCAAATCTGGCATAGGCTGGCGTACATCCCTGACATGAAAATCGATGCCATTTCCATTCCCGTAAAAAGCGCGGGCATAATTGATGCGGCTTTCGGCAATATCCACACCAACAGCCTGGCCATGAGGTTGTACCAAATCATGAAGCAGCGCGGTTGTTTTGCCGGGACCGCAGCCAACGTCCAAAATACGTACTCCCGGACCAATTCCAAACCACAGAGCCTGTTCTCTGACCGCATCGGGATCCGTCTTTATTTCCAGACGTTTTTCCTCTTCAGCGTTTTCCATTAAATAACTTTGTGCTTTAATATGCGTATCCTCCATTTGGTTATTTTACATTTGAACCGCCAGATTGCTTGTAACCTTATAATAACTAATAAACGCCTCAACAATTTCCCGGCTGAAATGCACATCGCTTTCTTGACGCAACATATCAATCGCTTCCGGCACCGGAATGGGATCTCGATAAATACGTTTTGATGTAATGGCATCAAAAAAATCAGCGACGGCAATGATTCGCGCCCCCATGGGTATTTCATTGCCCCTCAATCCGCGTGGATATCCGCTGCCGTCCAGTTTTTCGTGATGCGCTTCTGCGATCTGTGGAATCTGACTGTACTGACCGTGGAAATCAATCTTTTCCAGAATATGACGGGTTTTGACTGAATGCGTTTTAATAACCTCGTACTCATGATCCGTCAAAGCTCCCTTCTTTTTCAGCAAGTCATCAGAGATACCGATTTTTCCGTAATCATGCAAGGAAGCGGCAACCGCCACGACTTCAGTGAAATCGGAAGGCATATTCATTTCTTTACAGATCCCGACGGCGTATTCCGTTACCTTTTCAGAATGACCAGCCGTATAGGGATCCCGTGCGTCAATGCTGGCCGCCAGCGCTTTTAATATGGATTTCAACTGACGATTTCGTTGTTCGTGCAATTCAGCGTTGCGTATACTGATCCCGAGAACAGACGCAATACCCATGAGAAGACGGAGATCACTTTCAATCAGCGTTCGCTTTGTTTTAAAATTATCAACCGTCAATATGCCGACAGACTTTTTATCCGAAAGAATCGGACAGCAGATGAACGATTGAGAGCCCATTGCGTTGACAAATTGCAAGCTTCTTTTGGAAAGCTTTTTTGTGATTTTGTTGATGTCGTTGATCAGATAGGGTTTCTGTTCTCTGAAAGAGGTGACAAAAACACCTTTTGATTCCGGTTTCGTCAGATCAAATTCTGTTGATTGAATAATATTGAGCTGTTTGCTGTCGTAACCGAAACCGTTTTTAAAAATAAGGCGTGTTCTCTCCTTATTAGCGAACATAATCAAACATCGATCATACCCGAGCCGTTTTTCCAGTATTTGGGTTACATTATTGAGAATTTCATCAATACTCATATATTTGTTAATGGTACTGCCTATTTCATGAACCATCAGCGAGTTGTTGTAGTTGATTTCCATCTGTTGAATGAGATCGTCCCGCGAATGTTCAAGATTGTTGATACTATTTTTCAATTCTTTCTTGGTTTGCCTGTCGCTTAAATAATTGATGATTAAAAGAGTGGCGATCATCTCCGGTATAAAATACAAATTCATGTTTATCGGGTAAACAAACATCAGAATGATGGTAATGAGGATCAGGATTGCAGCAATGATATTTCTCGTTCTCTTTAAAAGATAGGATATGTTGTTTTCCCATTCTATCTCGTAGCGACAGCATTCTCCACCCTGAAATATGCACTCGGTATGATTGATTCGGGGAAAGGTGTTGTTAAAGGCAAGCGATATGGCTTCGAACTGTCCCATTCTGTTCTCACATTGATAAGGTTGCTCCTGTACTCCTTCTTTTGGAGTAACGATAATTTCAATCTTTTTTGAATTTATTTCCTTTGATTCATAAGTAGAAGACCGTGAAAATTGACTGGCCACCTTGCCGATCAATTTATAAGCGGTACTCGGATTGGCCATTCCGAGAACGTATTGTCTCATGACACCGATGGACTCAGGCGATGCCACATATCGTCCAGCTTCTCTTGCGATATTGACAGAACCCGTCATTTCCTTGAGCTTTTTGTGAAATAGATCAATCTTCTCTTGGGTAAACCAGTGATTCTGATCCTCGACTTCATATTGTTCCATTTTAGCATATTCGAGGAGTTCATGGATGTTGATATGTTCGTAGCACTTCCTGATGTACTTGATGTATGTGTTAACGATGCGACTGTTATATAGAGGCAATGAATCCAAATAATCACCTAATTTATTTTTTAAATTTTAAATATTTAGGTTTATTTTGCGTCTGTATATACACAAAATTGCTGATTCTGTCAAAGAAATACGGCATGAACGCCTGTTTTTTTCCGGAAAGTATTGAGGCAAGTCTCACTATTTTTTTTGTGAATTATCTGGTTTTCCTGTGAAGTCCGACAATGCCCCATGGATGATGCATCGCGGGATCGAGAGAAAGCATGATCTCACGCTGGCCGAATCTGAGCATTCAAATGCGTGACAGCAGCTGCGCTGACATCATTTGTCGTCTTATAAAATTCGATTCACCGTTTTTTATTTGAACTTTGGAAAGATTTTTTTCTTTTCCGCAGAGTAACGGTAACTTTCTTTTTCGCAACTGTTTTTTTTACTTTTTTCTCCTTGACCGGTTCCAGAGCGAGTTTCACCACATCGGTCATGTCTTTCACGAAATGGAAAGCAATCTTTTTGCGAACATTGGGTGGAATGTCATCAATATCCTTCCTGTTCCATTCCGGCAGCAATATTGTTTTGATGCCCGCCCGATACGCGGCCAGCACCTTTTCTTTGATGCCGCCGACCGGCAGTACGGCGCCACGCAGGGTGATTTCACCGGTCATGGCCAGATATTTTTTTACCTTCCGGTTGGTGAGCAACGAGGTCAGTGCCGTGAGCATCGTCACGCCAGCCGACGGGCCGTCCTTGGGAATTGCTCCCGCCGGAACATGAATGTGAAGATCCAGATCGTCAAAGAATTCCGCTTTCACACCTAAAGCCCCGGCATTGGCACGAATGAAACTGAGCGCAGCGGAAGCCGATTCTTTCATGACATCTCCAAGTTGTCCGGTAAGGGTTAAACCCTTTTTCCCCTTCATCGCCGTGGCTTCTATAAACAGCATATCCCCGCCCACCGGCGTCCAGGCCAAACCGATAGCGATACCCGGTTTGCTGATGCGGGCATCTATATCCGTCATCACCCGTTCGGTCCCGAGATAGGCCGTGATATCCTTTTCCGTCAAGGTTTTCGACTTTAAAACATCCTCAGCGATCCTGGCAGCCACGCCGCGACAGGCATTGGCGATTTCCCTTTCCAGGTTTCGCACGCCCGCTTCGCGCGTGTAACCGGTGATAATTTTATTGAGCGCTTTGGATGTCAGTTTAAATTGCGCATCGGTCAAACCGTTTTCCTTCAATTGACGGGGAATCAAATAGCGCTCGGCAATTTTAACCTTCTCTTCCTGTGTATAGCCGCTCAATTCAATAACTTCCAACCGGTCAAGCAACGCCGGCGGAATGGTGTCCAGCATGTTGGCCGTGGTAATAAACATGACGCTGGAGAGATCAAACGGCACATCCAGATAATGATCGGAAAAAGTGCTGTTCTGCTGCGGATCCAAAACTTCCAGCAGAGCGGACGAAGGATCGCCACGAAAATCACTGCCGACCTTGTCTATTTCGTCCAGCATAAAAACGGGATTATTGGATTCAGCACGTCTTAAACCCTGGATGATTCTTCCGGGCAGAGCGCCGATGTAAGTGCGGCGATGACCGCGGATTTCTGCTTCGTCACGTACCCCGCCCAAGGAGAGGCGGACAAATTTTCGCCCCAGAGCTCTGGCGATGGAATGCCCCAGAGAAGTTTTACCGGTGCCGGGAGGCCCGACAAAGCAAAGGATCGGTCCTTTGGAATCGGGCTTCAGTTTGCGCACAGCCAGATATTCGATGATCCGTTTTTTCGGCTTGGCCAGACCATAATGGTCTTCATCCAGCACGTTGCGCGCTATGGCAATATCAAGATTGTCCGTGGTGGATGTGTGCCACGGAAGCGCCGTTATCCAGTCCAGATATGTCGAAGAAACGGTGTATTCAGCCGATGACGGATGCATACGCGACAGTCGCTCCAACTCGCGGTAAGCCTCTTTGCGGGCTTCTTCCGGAAGATTTTTTTCTTCAATCTTTTTACGATACTCATCCGTTTCGACGGTATTTTCATCGCCCTCTCCCAGTTCCTGCCGGATGGCTTTCATCTGTTGACGCAGATAATACTCACGCTGATTTTTATCAATATCATCCTTGACCTTGGTCTGAATTTTATTTCCCAGCTCGAGGACTTCCATCTGATGGTTGACCAGCAGGGTCAGTTCCTTCAAACGTTTTTTCACATCGAAAATGTCCAGGATTTTTTGTTTTTCCTCTACCGGTGTGTTAATGATGGACGCAATCAAATCAGCCAGGGTTCCCGCCTCCGCGATGGATTTGGCCATCGGCCCGAACTCCGGCGGCAGGAAAGGAGAAAGTTTCAGTATTCTGTCAAACAGCGCCAGCAAATTGGACATCAAGGCTTCGGTTTCCAGATCTTTGGAATCCTTTTCTTCAATAATTTTGATACGCGCCTGTTGATAAGGCTTGCCTTCCAATATTTCTTCGATGGAAATACGACTGACGCCCTGCAAAAGCAGTTGCGTGTGATTGTCCATGGTTTTGGCCATTTTCATGATGACGGCGCAGGTGCCAACTGGATACAAATCTTCTTTCTTGTAGTGATTCGGTATCTCCGGCTCGTTTTTGGCCATGATCAAACCGACCAGACGATCAGCCGTCATCGATTCATCAACCAGAATGGATGCGATGCCCGTCACTTCCAGCGGAATCATCGTTTTGGGAAACACCAGCACATTGCGCAAAGGAAGAATGGGAATGACTTCCGGTATATTAAAAGTGTTCTTATTTTGTTGGGGGACGTTTTCTTCCGTCATTATCGACCTCCATGATATTTGCAAAATCCATCCGCTATTTTGTTGTATTGATGGCAACCCGATGCGTTTTCGTCAACGGTAATTTATTCATCCTGATCATTAAAATACCATCCGCGTAAGACGCGGCTGCCGATTGCGCTTCCACCGCAGCAGGCAGAATCACCTGTCGTTCAAAGTGACCATGCGGAATTTCCGCCTGACAGTAACGGGCGTTTTCTAAAAGTTGAATCATTTTGCGGATGCCGGCGATTTTTACTTTTTTGCGATCCACTTCGATATGCAATTCTTCTTTATTGAGTCCGGCCATATCCGCCAGCACAATAATTTCATCCGCTGATTCATACACATCAATGTTGGGTCGCCAAATGCATTCGTAATTCCGGAAAGCCGGCCTCACCAGATGAAATACTTCATCGACAACTTTCTGGAATTCGTCTTCAAAACTGCTCCCGAATCTGATTTTTACGTAAGTCATTTTTACCGCCTCATAAAACTTTCATACGTTTGCAAAATATAATAACGCTATCACAACTTGTAAATAGCCATGCTGAAATATTATAAACATTCATCATAATTTTGAGCTTTGCTTACCGATTGTAACGGGCAACGATACCGTCAATTGTTTTGTCACTTGCTTCGCAGTAAGTCATGATCAGATCCGTAATCTCCTCAGTCATCTGTTTGTTGTTTTTCAGACGTTCGTGCTTTCTTTTATCCATGACAATTTTTTCTATGTATTGATGAAAAACATCTCTGGCTGCTTTGTGTACCTGTTCATAGGTGCCTCCGGATGCAGCAATATTTTTAATGTTTTCATTTTCAGCGACAAGAATGGACTCCAGCGCAGGTTTATTCTCCACCGCTCTGAGCATGTTACTGCCGAATATTTTCCTCACGACATTTACATCCGATGCACGCTTGTCGATTTCTCTTTCTTCTACAGACCCTTTGGCCATATCCTTGTATTTTTGATGAACGACTATGGTTTTTAATTTTTTTAACGTATCGTGCGGATATTTTCTCATGACGGCATAAGCGATTCTTTGGGGAATGCTGCCGGAAGGATCAACCTTCAGTTTGTAGATGAATTTTGTTTTGTCTCTGCCGATGTATTCCATTTTGTACAAACCGTTCATCGTGGTCACCCGCGTTGTGTTCTTCTCCAGAGGAACCTTCATCTCGCCGGTGGAAAAGAATTTAATCACGGCATTGCCGTTTTCATAATCATAGAGGGTCTCATTCTTCAGGAGGATATCCCGTTTTTCAATCAAGGGAGGATTTAAAATCAGATACAGGACGTAGGTATTGCGGTCATATTTCTTTTTTAAGATGGCTTCGGCGCAATCGGAAATCCAGCGGGGATATTCCGCAACATCACGAAGCGCTTCACCGATGACCTCCATTCTTGCATCAATCGTCGTCACAGCTATAAATTCTTTAAGATCAGTTCCCAGCACTGTGCGTTCATATGTTTTAATGCCGTCGCGGTTTTTGATCAGTGTCCAGTTATCGGCTGCGCCGGCAGACGATGCCGCGCCGAACGTCCAGCATAATAGAACGAGAAGCGCAAGGGTGAAGTTCTTCATAGGAGCTCCTTTGATGATGACCAGTCTATCAGGATAACCATTGAACATCCGGTGTCTTTCTGGAAACGGTATTGCGATAGCGATACGCCGGGTATCCCATGACCAGAGTGACATAGACCCGTCTGCCGCGTGGTACACCCAGTTTTTTTCTCAGGCGGCCACTGAAGCGCAGAAGCAGCGTCATCATTCCGACAAAACAAGTACCGAGGCCAAGGGTATGCGCATAATTAATGATCGTTGTCGCAGCAATATTGCAGTCATCAGACATGAATGCTTTCCTCTTTGGCCCGTGAATCAAAATCACCACCGGCGCGTTGTGCAGAATGAAATCTCTTCCCTTCTCGGTATTCTGCTCCTGAACATAATCCATCAGATTGAAATAAGGATTTCTGGATAAACCTGTTGCCCTAACCAACAAACGTCCCACACCTTTTTTCGTTTTGTCATAAAAAGAACTGCCCAAGCGAAATAAACCTTGAGCGGTTTCTTCAATCAGGCGCTGGTTGGTAATCACAACGTAACCTGTTTCCTGCTGGTTTCTGGCAGTGGGGGCATAACGCGCCACGTCGAGTATTTTATCAATGACATCGCGCGGCACCGGTTGATGTTTGAATTGTCTGATACTCCGTCTGCTGACGATGGTGTCGCGGTAAGCATCCGGGTTGAGATTCTTTACATCAACGCCGGAAATGTCTGCTTTGCTGAGACCGTTGTGAATGATGGCGTCGCACGGACAAACGGCGATACAGTGACTGCAGCCGTTGCACATTTCCATGTGCGCTGGTGATGATTGACCGTCAACATTACGCCACACGCCCATAACGCAGTCACGGACGCAGAGCATGCATTCACTGCATTTGTCCTCTATTTTTTCAATCAGCATGAAACGTTCCCGGGGCAGTTGTTCGTTTTCTCATTTTTTACGGATGTGAACGTGCCTTGGATATATAAAGAAGTGTCAACGGTGTCAATCAAATATTGGTGGCTTACGTTTGTTTCCGGCTGTTTCATCCTTTGCTATTGCGGCGGCAGGCTGCAAAACCGCCGCAATAGTTTTCCGATGTGCCAGATTGATTTTGTTCTTTCTTATTCCGGTGTGTACTTGAAGGACACTCTCAATTTCACCCGATACTCCACGACCTTGCCTTTTTCAACTCTCATGTCCAGTTCTTTGACTTCAGCGACTCTCAACTCTTTCAAACTTTTGGCCGACGTTTCGACCGCTTTTTTGGCTGCATCCTCCCACGATTTTTCACTTGCCCCGATAATTTCAATCACTTTGTAAATGCTCATAAATTTTCTCCTTTCTTTGTTGACGGGTTAAAAAAAATGAACTTTACACGCCGCCTTTTTGACTTTTCCAGATCAAGCCAAAAAAGGGAACAAATATAAAAAATACCATTCTCCGAATATCCATTGTACAGAAGACAGATCCACGGGAAGGACATTCGATTTATCAAGCGAGATTAAGAAATGTTATTTTGATTAATATTATATATCTTAATTTGAAAACGTCAATGAGAAACGCATGGTTTTTATATATTTACTGGATTATTGATCGCGCAATCTATCTTGAATTTTATCGAAAAATATTCTAGACTCACTACGGTGAACAGAGATCGATGTTTTCCGCGAAAATAATTATTTCGCGCTAATATAAGACATAAGGAGATATTATGCAGCACACATTTACACTTGATAAACCGGATAATTTTGTTGACTGGTGGGAAGGCAGCGCGGCTAAATTTGCCGACAGGCGTCTTTTCGGCACAAAAAACAAAAACGGCGATTATGAATGGGTGACTTACAAGGAAATCGACACCCGTATCAATAATCTGCGCGCCGGCTTGGCCGGGTTGGGTGTAGGCAAAGACGACGCTGTCGGCATCATCGCCAATAACCGACCGGAATGGGCTGTTTGTGGCTTTGCCGCATGGGGTCGTCTGGCCCGTTATGTTCCGATGTATGAAGCGGAACTGGTTCAGATCTGGAAATACATCATAACAGACAGCGCCATAAAAGTGCTGTTTGTTTCAAAGCCGGAAATTTACGAAAAAATAAAGGATTTTCCCAAAGACATCCCGACCTTAAAGCATATCTTGGTCATTGAAGCCCAAGGCGAGAATTCAATGGCCGCTTTGGAAAAGAAAGGATCCGCCCAACCGGTTCCCTCCGAACGTCCTCACCCGGACAACATTGCCGAACTTATCTATACATCCGGTACCACCGGCAATCCCAAAGGTGTTTTGCTTTCTCACGGAAATTTCACCAGTAACTCTCTGGCAGGCTGTAAAATGTATCCCGAGCTGTTTGCCAATGACGGGAAAAACGCCCTCACACTCGCGATTTTACCCTGGGCTCACTCTTACGGGCAAAGCGGCGAGTTGTTCGCGGTCATTCATAAAGGCGGCGCTATGGGTCTGGCGGAAAGCCCCTCCACCATCGTCAGCGATATTGTTGCCGTCAAACCCACTTGGCTCGTTGCCGTCCCCCGTGTTTTCAACCGGATTTATGACGGTCTATGGACAAAAATGAACAAGGAAGGCGGTCTGGCGAAAACGCTCTTTGTCATGGGAGTCGAATCGGCCAAAAGAAAACGGGAACTGGCGGCTGAAGGAAAAACCTGTTTGATGACCAATCTTAAATTCAAACTGGCAGACAAGATTGTTTTCACTAAAATCAGAGAACGTTTGGGCGGAAGACTGATGGGCTCGATGAGCGGCAGTGCTGCAATGAATCCGGAAATCGCGCAGTTCTTTTTTGACCTCGGCATTCCCATTTACGATTGCTACGGGCTCACGGAAACGTCTCCGGCGGCCACGATGAATGCTTCCTTTGACTACCGCCTGGGCAGCGTCGGCAAGGCCATTGATAAAGTCAAGATTGTCATTGATTCCTCTGTCGTTGAGGAAGGAGCAAACGATGGTGAAGTCATTATTTATGGTCCCAATGTTATGAAAGGATATCACAACCGCCCGGATGATACCAAAGCCACCATGACACCGGATGGAGGTTTCCGTACCGGTGACAGAGGACGTTTAGATAAAGACGGTTTTCTGTATATTACAGGACGCATCAAGGAGCAGTATAAACTGGAGAACGGGAAATTTGTCTTCCCCGTCGCGCTGGAAGAAGAAATCTGTCTGGTTCGTTTGGTCCAGCAGGCGCTGATCTATGGCATTAATCGCGCCTACAATATTTGCATCGTCGTTCCGGACTTTGAAGTTTTGCTGGATTATGCCAGACAAAAAGGATTACCGCAGGATATTAAAACACTGGTTGCCCGCCAGGATATTATCGACATGTATGCCGAAGAAATCACAAAGCATCTGAAAGGCAAATTCGGCGGTTATGAAATTCCCAAGAAATTCATACTCCTTCCCGAAGCTTTCAGTCTGGATAACGGGACATTGACTCAAACGATGAAGTTGAAACGCAGTGTTGTGGTCAAGCAGCTTCAGGATCAGATTGAAGCGCTTTACAAAGCGAAGTAAAAATAATTCAAATTAATCCGATAGGCGTGTCGATCCGGCACGCCTATTTTATTTGATCCGGCCTTTTGCCGGACAGAATGCTGTCAATGGTGTTTTGTTTGGAGTAATGACCTGCCGTAATAAAACCCATGGCCCCTTCTTTTCCCAGAACTTTTTGCCTGATTTTATCCGGCGGCAATCCTTTGTCTTTCAGTTGAAGCACAACATCACGCAATTGTTCCATTCTGGCAATTTTTCTGAGAAGAGCTTCCCGTCCATTTTTTACCAGGCCTTTGAGATTGCAGAAAATCATATCTGTTTCCAGGGTAGACAATTTTTTTAAGGTATCAAGAATCTGCAGATAATTTTCATCCTGCCTCAGATAGATAAAAGTTGTTCCACAAAAGAGATCTCCGGTAAAAAGCCATTTTTTGTCCGGTTCATACAGGCAGATGTGATCATCCGTATGCCCCGGAGTATGGATAACTTCCAGACGATAAGCGCCGGCATGAACCGTGGAACCGATGGCCATGCCTTTGGAAGGCCTGGGCCAATCCCAGACAACGCGCTGGTAAAATCGCAAATTATTCAAACGCGGATTATCCAGATACGGAAGCGCTGACGGATGAGCATAAATTGGTATGTCGAACATCTCCTGAATGTCAGCATTATTGCCGATATGATCTTCATGATGATGCGTATTGACAATTTGGGTAATTTTTCTCTTCTTGAAGGCCGGCAAAAATTCCTTACCGGCGCGGTTGGTGCCTGTATCAATCAGCGTATCACCAATCAGAAATGCATAAACGGGATACAGAAGAAATCCCAACGGGGACCTTCCCATATAAAAAAGAACCATCGAATCGGTTTCCTGGACCTTCAGCATCACGTTTCCCCATTTACTTCATGGCACAACAAGCACACAATCCACTTGATATTCTATTGGTCAACTAATGGCACAGTCCCTTGTTTTTGGCAATGATCAGTCTTTTACATTCCCCTAATGCACATGCTTGTTGCACATCCTGACAGCCCATTTCGTTGTTGCCGTTTTTAAAATAAACATACCCTCTGTTGTTGTAAGCATAAGCATAATCCGGCTTGATACGGATCGCTTCATTATAATCCTTGATGGCGAGATTGTATTCTCCCAAGCCCACGTACGTATTGGCCCTGTTGTTGTATGCGAGAGCGTAATCCGGCTGCAAACGGATGGCCTCCGTGTAATCATCGATGGCCTGCTGATATTGTCCGATTTTCCCGTAAAGAATTCCCCGCTTGTTGTAGGCATACGCATAATCAGGCTGGAGGCGGATGGCTTCATCATAATGACCGATAGCCTCCGGTATTCTGCCTTCCTGCTCCAGAGAGGAGGCAAGATTGTTATGCATCATGATCAGCATGGCATTATTGCCGGTCACCTCAAAGGCGTGATTCGCAAGAGTCGTGTTGTTTTTCCAGTATCCGCATTGTTTCCAGGTGAGAGCCGACAGTAAAACAAGAAAAACTATTGCGCATGGAAATAGAATCATTTTGCGCAGACTCAGGCGGTCGTATAAAAACGGAATGCCCCAGGCCGCCATGATGGAAATTCCGATGGACGGCAGATAAATATAACGGTCGGCCATCGGATCTCCGATGGTGATGATACCGATAACCGGCAGAATGGTGATCGAATACCAAAGCCATCCCGCGAAAAGAAAAGGGAGCCGCTTTGCCGCGTACAGGACTGCCGCGGTCATCAGTGCGATCAACAGCGTTGATCCTGCAATTTGCCAGGCAGGTAGATGTTCCGGAAACGTGTAGATAAGCGCCATGTCCTGGGGCCAGAATATCCTTCCCAGATACTGAACAAAAGAAACGGGGGCATTGGCGATTCTGGAAACGAATGGATGAATGTCTGACTTACCGTGCTGGGCATAAATCGTTATGATCGAAAACACGGCTGATAAAAGAAAAAAAGGAATTTTCTCTTTCCATTGCCAAAGTGGAAATATTTTATTCTTTTTTTCACCTGACTTTTCCCGGTTTTGAGACGCCATGCGGTTCAGCGGCCAGTAATCCAGCATCATCATGACCACGGGCAGAGTGACAACGATGGATTTGCTCATCAGGCCGCAGGAAAAACACAACATCACCAGCAGATACCTTTGGAAAACCGGTTTCTGACAGTAATAGACATAAACACATAAAGTCAGCATCCAGAAAAAAGCGCTCAGAACATCTTTGCGTTCGGCAACCCAGGCAACCGATTCCACCCGCAAGGGATGAATGGCAAAAACAGCGGCAACAAAAGCGCTTTTCCAGACAGCGCCGGTCATGCGGTGTAAAAGTAGGAATAACAGCAGGACACTCAGCACATGGAGGATAACATTGGTCACATGATACCCACCGGCGTTGAGACCATAAAGCTGATAATCCAGCATCAGGGACAACCATGTGAGAGGATGCCAGAATTCGGCATAAGTTGTACTGAAGGCCCAACGAATGCCTTGAAGGGTTAAACCGGATTGTATATGTGCATTCTGCGTAACATAAACACCATCATCGAAATAGACAAATTCATGCTGATGCACCTGCCAGAAAACAGCCATCGTGATGACCAGTAAAAAAAAACAAACGATCGCTACCTGTTTGGAGGAATGGATAACCATCTTATCGAACATATTCTCTGGTGATCGATGCTTGATCATGCGTTGATTGAGCAAATGATTAGGTACGATAAAAAGATTCCACAAAAACCACGTTCAAAATACTCTTTTATTGCTGTGCTTCCGGGACATCCACACGCGACAGGTTTTCAAAGCTTGTGTATTTGTCCACAAAAGCAAGCTTAACCGTGTCCGTGGGGCCGTTTCTCTGTTTGGCGATGATGATTTCCGCGACACCTTTATCCGGATTATCTTCCGATTTATTATACACTTCATCACGATAAATAAAAGCGATGACGTCGGCATCTTGTTCGATGGCGCCGGATTCCCTCAGATCCGCCATCTGCGGACGCCGGTTGGTGCGGCTTTCCACCTGACGATTTAGCTGCGAAAGAGCAACCACGGGGACTTTCAGCTCCTTGGCCAGCGCCTTCAGTGATCGGCTGATGTCCGATATTTCCCGTTCGCGTGAATCGTGAGCGTAACTGGAACGCATCAACTGGATATAATCCACCACAATCAATCCCAATCCTTTATCCGCCTTCAAGCGTCGCGACTTGGCCTTCATTTCCAAAACGGTAATGGCCGCCGTATCATCAATATAAAGGGGCGTTTCAGAAAGGAGACCGGCAGCAGTCGTCAGTTTGGGCCAGTCTGTTTCTCCCAGAAAACCTTTTCTGAGGCGCTGCGAGTCCACACGGGCCTTGGAAGAAAGCAGACGAAAAGCCAACTGCTCTTTGGACATTTCCAGAGAAAATATGGCGGCCGGCACCTGGGCGCCCATGGCCGCGTTGAGAGCAATGTTCAGGGCGAACGCCGTCTTGCCCATGCTGGGACGCCCGGCAATAATAATCAGTTCCGATTTCTGCAAACCGGCGGTTAAATCATCAAGCTTGTCAAAACCGGTCGGCACTCCGGTAATGATTTCCTTGCTGGCATAAAGACCTTCGATGGATTTAAAACTTTCCTTGACAACATCCTTGATCGGAGAAAAGTCCTGCCGCACCTTATTTTCAGAAATTTCAAAAATATGATGTTCGGCGCTGTCCAGAATATCATCAACGTCCGTATTCGTCTCATAACAACTGTCGATAATTTCCGTTGCCGTCGTGATTAATCCGCGGAGAATCGCTTTTTCCTTGACGATTTTTGAATAGTTCGCCGCGTTGGCCGCTGAAGGAACGTTGTCCACGAGGGAAGCCAGATAGGACGTGCCGCCGACGGAATCCAGCATGTTTTTATCCCTCAGGGCATTGCTCAGCGTAATGAGATCGACCGGCTCATTTTTTTCGGAAAGGTCATAGATGGTCTTGAATATTTTTTTATGCGCCTCACTGTAAAAATCTCCGTCGGATATAATTTCCAGCACGTTGTTCAGGGCGCTGTTCTCCAGCAGAATACTGCCCAAAACAGACTGCTCCGCTTCAATATTCTGCGGAGGAAGTTTATACAATGAAGGATCTTTTTCGCGCATTATGCTTCGCCGACAACTTTTAAGGTGATGTGAGATTCCACATCGTGAGCCAATTTAATTTTGACTTTATATTCACCGAGTCCTTTAATGTGTTCGCCTTGCTCATGGACAATCATCTTCCGGTTAATTTCATACCCTTTTTCTTTCAGAGCGGCTTCAATATCCTTGTTACTGACCGAACCGAACAGTTTATCCTGATCGCCGACCTTCCGGGCAATCGTAATGGTTTCGCGGGATAAAACATCGGCGAGGTCCTGAGCAATTTTCTGCTCCTTGGCCGCTTTTTTCAGGATGTTATTTTTGTCATGCTCAAAAAGCTTGACGTTTTTTTCATCCGCTTCAATGGCCAATCCTTTCGGAATCAAAAAATTACGGCCATAGCCATCGTTGACCTTGACGATACTGCCCGCCTTGCCCAGAGAAGGCACACTTTGCTTCAAAATTACTTTCATAAATCCTCCGTTTATTTAAAATAATGACCCATTAATTAATTTGCCGTTTGATTCTTCTGCAATAGTTTCCGGAAATCAACCCACATATCCAATAGCCCGATTGCTATTACAGGTATCATAAGAAATTGTTGAACTGCAATTAAAAAATAAAAAAAATAGCGGAAAAAAGCCGGGACTTTTTTTATCTGAAACAGGAAGCTGACAATGGCCAGTCCCTGCAGCAAATATAAAAAACAGATCACCAGAAATAAGTTAAAACTAAAGAAATTAACGCCGCGTTCCGGTATAAACAATGCAGCGCCGGAAGTGATAAAAATCCAGATCATCTTTTCCGGTATTTTCCATCCGGCAAGTGACATCAATGCCGGATACATCACCCCTGCCCTGTTTAAATAATTTTTACCCACCAGTAAATTTGTCCATATCGTAAACAGGGAAAAGATAACCACCAAGGACGGAAAGACGTGAATAAATCCTTTCATAATGGTCTGCTTATTGTTTTTGATGAAATCGATATCTTCCGCCTTTAAGGGCAACTGGCTGTATAAATTGACATTTTCCTCAACCACGAAGGTGATGTAATTTTTCACAAGCTGCCAGGGACTGACCGAGAGCGCCATGGCGTCATAAATAAAATAAAAACTTACTGCCCCGATAAGGAGGAGGGAAGGATAAATAATTATTTTCTCAACTGAATAGTGCTTATCCGCCATTTGCGCCATCAGTATGCCGGACATCCCCATGGTAAAAACGGCAATCGCAGGCACATCAAACTTCATCAAAACCGCAACGAGCAAAAGCAGGGAAAAAGAAATCAGGAAAACGACCGCTGTTTTCAATGTGCCGTTCAAAATGCCGTTCATAAATAAAATCATCGGCAACAGAAAAAGAAAAAACGGACCGGCTAATGGCACAAAAACAGCCGAAAATACAAATAAAAAAATAACCGGCAGCAATCTGATAAAAGGATTATCGTTGGTGCTGACCGTGTTTTTTTTCGACGGGGATAAACTGCTCACCATTGAATACCCTGTGCAAAGACTGACGTTAAATCAAAAGGCAGGTAACGCCAGAAATCTGACGTTACCTGATCAGGAACTCACGTTGGATTAACTTTCAAACCACTGTGATTGGTATAAATATTTTTGCCGGTCTTGAGAAACTGCAAATGAGAATCTATCTGCCGTCCGCCGTCACATACGGCATGATGGCTATGTGTCTCGCTCTTTTAATAGCCAGAGCCAGTTCACGCTGATGAGAAGCGCAATTGCCGGTTATTCTGCGCGGCATAATTTTGCCCCGTTCCGTAACAAAATTATTGAGAATCGCCGTATTTTTATAATCTATTTTTATATTGGAATCCGAGCAGAACCGGCAAAATTTCTTTCTGTGAAAAAACTTTTTCTGGGGATATCTGCTTTGTCTATCCGAATTGCGTGTTTCGATTGCCATGTTTTATTCCCCCTTCGTCGTATTTTCGTCTTTGTGATAATTTTTTCTGGCGTAAGGCCTTGCTTCCCGCGGCGCCCTTTCTATCTGATTAACGGCCTTTCCTTCCGCGGCAGCGGTTTCGGCATCTATCTTCGCCTGAGCGCGTTTGGCTTCCGCATCTGCAGCTTCCTGCAAGATGCCTTCGGCAGTCGTGGCGCCCTCTTTCTTCACGGTCATAAATTTCATGACACGGTCGTCAATCTTGCAATTTCTTTCAATTTCATTGACGATGGCACCGTCACCTGCAAAATCAATCAGAAAATAATATCCGTCTCTCTGTTTTTTGATTTCGTAAGCGAGATGTCGTTTGCCCCACTTGTCAACCTTGGCAATCGCACCTTTTCGTTCGGTAATGATGTTCTGGATACGTTCGATAAACGCGTTGATGTCATCCTCGTTTAAATCGGCCAGGACGATAGCCACAATTTCGTATCTTTGCAAAATGTTCTCCTTTCGGCTCTAAAGCCCGTTTGGGACGGGCAAGGAGTCCTAATATTTAGTTGGCGGGTTTCTATACCAAAGCCAACCAGAAATCAAGAATTAAATGTCTTTGATGAAATGATTTGTAATATCAATTAATTAAGTGATATTGCCGGTTTGAATTTATTATAAATAAACTCAAATAATGTCTTCATTCCTGAAGCGCCAGAACAACAACGCGCCGAGGATGACGGCACAGATCACAATGTTGATGAATGGATAAATAGATAGAAATCCTTGAAACTCCTCCCTGCCGATCAATGAAGATGCAACCTTCTCTATTCCTGAGATTTTCGGCCATAAAGTGTAAACAACTTTCCAGCCGGATAAGTCTGACGCCGAACCCGATTGCTGCATCATCGCCTGCCCCATTTGACTCTGGCTGACAGCAACTATCCCGTCTGCGACAAAACTGATGATACCAATGCCCAGCACACAAAGAAAAGCGATGATATCGGGCATCAGAAGCGAAAAAAGAAGCACGGCAACAATGACAAAAAGCAGGTTGAAAGAACAAAGAAGTGAGGCAATGAGATATTCCGGCGCGACCACTTTTAAATTGATGGAAGCAATGATGAACACAATGCTGTGCAGGATAAACATGAAGACAACTGATAAAACCCACAAACCGAGAATTTTCCCAGCAACATACTGCCAACGGGTTATCGGTTTTGACAGAATACAGGATTGCATCCCCTCATCCCGGTCGCGTTTGAACACGCGCATGGAAACCAGTGCTGCCAGAAACATCGCTCCCGCCGCAATAATGTGGAAAATCGCTTTTAACACGACACGGATAATGGCGTCAGCATCAAGCGCCTGCCCATTCACCATGAAACCGCCTTCAGAGCAGTTGCGGACAAGCAATATGAAGAGTGCACAAACAACAAACATAATGATGAAGCTCTTCTGCCGCACCTGATCCACAAGGGTGAATTTCGCAATACTGATGATGGCGGAACGTGCTTTCGGCATTTTCAAATCAACCTTTCACCAACCTGACAAACACATCTTCCAGCGTATCGCCATTCTTGATCAGGGCGGCAATATTGTCCTTCACCAAAAGCTTGCCTTGATTGATGATGGCGGCGTTATCACATATTTTTTCAACTTCCGACAGAAGGTGTGAATTCAGGAAGATCGTCATCCCCT
>CAYZLL010000013.1:0-32278 GCA_964479225.1 uncultured Smithella sp. | reverse complement strand
GGTCTTCATCAATCCGCGCCATGCAGAGCCTTTCAGCGGACACGTTCATTCTTTTAATATTTTCCGTCGGCCGGAAAAGATAAATTTCGTTTTTTTGTCCGCGATAGGCTTTGAGTCCTTCAAAGATTTCCTGACCGTAATGAAGACACATGGCCGTTGGATCAAGCTGCAACGCATGATAGGGCTCGATGACGGCGTTATGCCATCCTTTTCCGTCTTTGTATTTCATGGTGAACATGTGGTCGGTAAATATTTTACCAAAACCCAGTTTAGATTCGTCGGTAGGTTTCTTCTTTCTGTTCTTCAGGAGTGCTTTTTTTATTTTAATTTCCATAGATGCCTCTTTCTCCAGGCTGCCACCTCTTTAAGTTTTTTTATTCGGAAGTCGGTCTGGCATAAAATATTTTTTCTGACATAGCACTAAATTAATCCTCTATCAAGACTTCGATATTGAATCGCTTCGGCAACGTGCGATGTCCTGATCTGCTCATCGTTTTCCAGGTCAGCAATCGTGCGGGAAACTTTCAGGATCCGGTTGACCGCCCGGGCGCTGAATCCCATTTTTTCAATGGCCATTTCAATCAGTTTGTGTGCTTCTTCATCAATCCGGCAGAATTCCCGAATTTGTTTTTCCGTCATGCGGGCGTTGCATGCAACGCCGTTGGAATCAAATCGCTTCTTCTGAAAATCGCGCGCTTTGTTCACCCGCTCTTTAACGGCCGCGGAAGGCTCGCCCTGGTCTTTGTCGGACAGAGCGCGATATTTAACCGAAGGCACTTCAATGTGCAAATCGATTCTGTCCAGCAGCGGCCCGGATATCTTGGACTGATACTGACGGATTTGCTGTGGCGTGCAGCGGCAGGCGTGCACACGATCTCCGAAATAACCGCAGGGACAGGGATTCATCGCCGCCACCAGCATAAACTTCGCAGGGAAAGAAGCCGTTACCGATGAGCGCGTAATGGTGATCGTGCCGTCTTCCAGTGGCTGGCGCAAAGCTTCCAGTACGTTTTTTTTGAATTCGGGCAGCTCGTCGAGAAAAAGAACTCCGAGGTGCGCCAGGCTGATTTCTCCTGGACGCGGCGTCTGACCGCCTCCCACCAGACCGGCATCGGATATGGTGTGATGCGGCGAACGGAAAGGGCGCACCGCCATTAAAGTTTCATCTTTGTTGAGGAAGCCGGCAATTGAGAAAACTTTTGTTACTTCAATCGCTTCATCGAAAGAAAGATCCGGCAGAATCGTCGGCATTCTTTTCGCCAGCATACTTTTTCCGGAACCGGGAGGCCCGATCATCAGCAGATTATGTGCGCCGGCTGCTGCTATTTCCAGAGCTCTTTTAGCCTGTTTCTGTCCCTTTATTTCACTGAAATCCAGATCGTATTGATTTGTTTTTTGAAAAATTTTGTGGATGTCCAGAGACAGCGGCTCAATAGTCTTCCGGCCTTCCAGAAATTCAACAACATCCGGCAGAGTATGGACAGGGATGACGTTAATCCCTTCCACCATGGCCGCTTCCTCCGCATTGCCTGCGGGCACAAAAACAGATTGGATGCCGATTTCCCTGGCCTTGAAGGTTGCCGACAGGACCCCGTTGACGCCCTTGATACTGCCGTCCAGGGACAGCTCTCCGATGAACAGACAATCCTGCAACGTTTTTTCCCGGATTAACTCTTCGGCAGCCAGGATACCTACCGCTATGGGCAAATCAAAACCGGTTCCTTCTTTTTTAATATCAGCCGGCGCCAGATTGATGGTGACATGGCTGCGTGGAAACCGGTAACCGGAATTCTTGATGGCGGCCTTAATCCGATCACGGCTTTCTTTTACGGAAGCATCCGGCAGACCGACGGTGGCAAATTGGGGCAATCCCTGCGATGTGTCCACCTCGACAAACACAGGATACGATTCCATCCCAATGACGCTCATGCTGTTGACTTTAATGAACATCGCGCTTTCTTTAAAAATTTTTGTGCGATTCTAACCAATACGGCTATTTATATCAAGCTATTTCATGGAAATATTTCATAAAATTTGCTACTTGCGCGATTAAATAAAAAAATCCGTGTTTCTTGACTCATGAATTCGCCTGTGTTAAGGTGCCCCGCAATCAGGAGATTCGTTTTTAAATTCCGACAAAAAAGTTATGAAAAAATTATCACACGTGAATAATCAGGGTGACATTCAAATAGTCGATGTCACAAAAAAAGTTAATACCATCCGGGAAGCAAAAGCCCGGGGCATTGTCAAAATGGATGCCCGCACTCTGCAATTAATAGAAGACGGCCAAATCACCAAAGGAAATGTTCTGACGACGGCTAAAATTGCGGGAATTATGGCGGCTAAAAAAACCGGGGAACTGATTCCGTTGTGTCATCCGCTGGCATTGACGGGAATTGACGTGAATTTTAATATTGATCATCAGCAATCGCATATTGTCATTGAAGCCATCGCCCGCATCACCGGAAAAACCGGCGTGGAAATGGAAGCATTAACCGCGGTCAGCGTCGCCGCCTTGACGATTTATGATATGTGCAAGGCGGTCAACAAAAACATCATCATCGGAGACATCATGCTCCTGGAAAAAAGCGGCGGCAAGAGCGGAACGTTTGTGCGCGGTCATTAACTCGATCTTCAGAATTATTTTTTTCTCAGGAAATAAAACGGGAACATAAGCAATGGATCAGGGTACTTTCAAAATTAAAAGAGCTTTTCTTCTGCCCTTCCTCGCCATGGTCGCGCTGCTCGGTGTTTTATTATTACTGAGCTTACAGAACGGACAGCCGTGGGAAAAAATTTTATTGGCCGTTTCTTTTGCCGGCACGTTGATTGTCGGCATTGAAGCTGCACGAAGAGAAATTACCGTAACTCAAGACGGTTTAAAAATAAAAAAATTCTTTCGTGAAAAAGAAGTTACCTGGTCAACCATGACCCATCTCGCAATTGTCACCCTCAACAAGAAAACCTATTTTCTTTTAACGACGACCAAGGGTTTCCATTTCTTTTCCAATATGTTCGAAAACCACGCTTTACTCATTCGTTCCATTGTGGATAAATTGGACACCGAAAAAGTTGAAGTGGAAGTCCGGAATTATCTGGAAAATCCTGTTGAATGGCGTTCTTTAATCGTCATCTGCTGGGTCACTGTGATAATTATTGCGGCTTTTATCGTTTTAAAATTGCTGACGGTTTAAATTTGGAACCGATTTTTTAGAATTTTTATATTGAATCTTTACCGGAAAGGATCAAGCGACAAAAATGCCTTTGAAAAAAAAGCAAAAAACGGAAGTGATTGCGAAAGTTAAGTCAGCCCCTTACGCGGCGGTTGAGGAGATCATAGAAAAAAAGCTGGAAGATATCGCGACACTGCTCTCTTCGTCCGGTGGACGCAAAAGCAAGCTCTATGAAGAAGTCATGACCATGGTGGAAAAAGGATTGTTTAAAATAGCGCTGCGCCGGTCCAACGGCGTGAAAAGTTCAGCCGCAATCTTTTTAGGCATGAACCGCAATACCTTCACCGACAAAATAACCAAACTGGGTATTACCTGCGAGAAAAATAATAAATAAATTCCAGATACATCCCCGACACAAACGATCTGATGGATAAAAATCACTTTCAATGCCCGGAAAACCATCCTGAAATAGAAAAAGATTATGATTCACGTAAAAGCATTAAATATGATAAAAAAAATTATTTCTTTTATGACGGATTGCCGAATTTTCATCGGTTGTCATCCGAATAGGTCTCCTAAGCCGGCAATAATTTTTTTTCCACTTCTTCCCCAGCAGCTTAATTGCGGTTTTGCAGGCTTAATGACCTGCCGCCTCCAAACAAAGGACACGGATAAAACATCTGATAAGACACTTGGTGTCGCGTGGGAAAAAAGCAAAAGCTTCCGTTTGCAATCCATTCTTGCAGGCCACAATACCATAGAAAATTATTTTCACGGACTCGACACCCTCGGAAACATGGAGTCGGCCATCGCAAAACTCAAGCGGGAAGAAACTCAGGAATATCTTTTTTTTCAAACCGATAAAACAGACATTCTGCAAAGCACCTGCGAGGAAATGAAATCCTTTCTGGCGGGCGAAGAGAAACTGCTGGAAGAGCAGGCCTCCGTGATTAAATCCGCTGACCTGGAAGTGATTAACGGCAGACTGCTGACCCTGAAAGATATGTGCTGGATTCTGGAAAAAGATATTCTGGCCAATTTTCCCAAGATTCTTCAACTTGCCGGTGAAAAGAAATATTCTGCGGTCTCTCCTGAGGCTTTCCGCAAATACAGGAAAATCAATCTGCTGTTAAATGCTCTGGATCGTCTGGAGGTCCGGGGACGCGATTCTGCCGGCATCCAGTTAACCTTTGTCTTAGAAAAGGAAAACGTTTTACACAAGATTGAGCAAAAGATTGCGGGAAAAGGTCTGACGGACGATTACCGGCAGCGGACACAAAAAGGCGATCTGTTGAACCGATCCATTTCTGTTTCCAGCGGAACGAAAAAAGATTCCGGAAACGTCTGCGTCACTTTCACCCATAAGACCTTTTCCATCGTTGGCGAACTGGGACGCAATGTTGCTGACTTGAGAAATACCATCCAGCATGATAAAATCATGCATTGTTTCGCAACAGAAGCATCGAGTTGTGAAACAGCCTTGACACATACCCGCTGGGCATCTGTAGGCGCCATCACTGAAATAAATTGTCATCCGGTAAATAATTACACATTAATCCCTTCCGCATCAACCGATGCGCTATACCCCGACAGGGATGCGCAAATCAATGTCGTGCTCAACGGTGATATCGACAACTATCCGTCATTACGCAAAGGACTGGAAACCACGAGCGAACTGATCGCTCCGGACGTTACGACCGACACCAAGATTATCCCCCTGCAAATTGAAAAATATCTAAAACAAGGCGAAAATCTCACCGAATCTTTTCGTCTGGCGTTGAATGATTTTGAAGGCTCCCATGCCATTGTAATGACCAGTAATCTGGAGCCGGGCAAAATGTTCCTCGCACTCAAAGGAAGCGGCCAGGCTATGTATGTCGGTATCAGTGAAGACCAGTACATGGTTTCCTCCGAGCTTTATGGCCTGGTGGAGGTGATGCCCCGTTTCATCAAGATGAATGGCGAAGCGGTCCACGGCAACTCCAGCGGACAAATCTATGTTCTTGACCAGAATGGCGGTGCCGGGATCCAGGGCATTGCCGCCTTTTTTTATGACGGCACCCCTGTCCATTTGACGAACGAAAATCTGCAAACGGCGGAAATCACCACACGGGATATTGATCGCAGTGACTTTCAGCATTATTTCCTTAAGGAAATTTCCGAATCCGCGCTATCCATCAAAAGAACGTTGCGCGGCAAATACCGCATTGTCACATCCGGGCAATCTTCCCCTCAGGTCACATTTAATCTCGGCCATGATATCGTTCCCGCTCTTGTGCGTGATCATCTTCAAAACGGTTCTATAAAAAATATTGTGGTTATCGGTCACGGAACAGCAGCGGTAGCGGGAAAGGCTTTCGCCGATGCCTTATCACATGACTTAAAAGGTTCCGGTCTCAACATTCTTGCCCGGGTCGCTTCGGAATTAAGCGGATTTGGACTGAAAGATGATTTGTCTGATACGTTAATCATTCCCATCACACAGTCGGGTACGACAACCGATACCAACCGGGCTGTGGCGATGGCAAAAGACCGTGGCGCAAAAATCATTTCTATTGTCAACCGTCGCCAGTCGGATATCACCACCAAATCTGACGGTGTCTTCTATACCAGTGACGGACGCGATATCGAAATGTCGGTTGCCTCCACTAAAGCTTTTTATGCTCAGATCATCGCGGGCCAGATTCTTGCTTTATATTTTGCCCAGCTTTTAAGCGTCAGAACCGAAAACGAAATAGCCGAAGCTTTACGCAATCTGGAAACCGCACCGCAATGGATGGCGCAACTCTTTGAGCGTCGTGAAAGGATAGCCGCTTCAGTACAGAAAACCGTCAACAAACGCTACTGGGCAATTGTGGGCAGCGGTCCCAATAAGGCGGCAGCCGACGAAATACGCATCAAGCTTAGCGAACTGTGCTATAAAACCATTTCTTCTGATATCGTGGAAAATAAGAAACACATCGATCTTTCCGCCGAACCTTTGATTCTGGTCTGCGCATCCGGTAACCCGCGGGCGGTAGCAGAAGACGTCGTCAAAGACGTGGCTATTTTCAAAGCCCATAAAGCAGCGGTTGTGGTCTTCGCCGACGAGGAAGATCACCGTTTTGATCAAATAGCTGATTCCGTTATCCCCATCCCGGCAGCCCCCGCCCCCCTGCCAGTCATCCTCAACACGATGGCCGGCCATTTGTGGGGTTACTTTGCAGCCCGGGCCATTGATGAAGAAGCGCAGATCTTTCGGGAGTTCCGAGGCCGATTGGCAGCAGAAATGATGCACAGAGCACAAAAAAAATTATCTGTTTTTTATATGATTGCCGATATCGCTTTCCGCCGCATCATTAATGAATTCTCCCTGCTGTTTAATAACCGGCGCCTGAACGGTGCATTCGGATTTCTGGACGGAAAAACCATTGCCAGTCTGCCGCTACTGTTAAAATATGCCGCCGGCAAACTGCCCTTGCAGGATATTCGTCAGGAGTTCAGCATAGAAGCCAACCCGGTGAATCTGTTTGATCTGCTGGACGCAACGCTGGGTGCCGCCATCGACGAACTGACCCGTCCCATAGATGCCATCCGCCACCAGGCCAAAACGGTCACCGTAGGGACCAGCCGGAAGGAACCAGAACTAAAAGGCATTATTTTCGCTCTTCTGGAATCTCTTGATTTTTCCGCGAAAAATTTAACGTATCGTGAAGTGATGACCGTTAATCGCGTTCAGCCGGCTATTGCCGCAGTAAAAGGATATACGGTTTATGATATTTATGGTCTGGACGAAAAAGGTCGCCCCTTGCAGGATTCGAACATTGCCGTCCGCTCCAAGGGAGGCGTTGCCGTTGAGATGAAATCACGGGCAGACCATTCCACAACACTCATGGGTGTCAAAAAGACCATCGTCAGCACGGGGCATATCTATCTGGGTCGGGGCAAAACGGACGGCGCGCCTATTATGGTTATTCCTCTACGGGGATTCGATGATCACATCATCAATCTTTTGCTGATACATATTATTTTTGATGAATCGCTGCCCCTGTCTAAAAAGAAGGACGTGTTGGGACACAGATATGATGACATCAGCAATCTCGTTAATGAATACAACCTCCGTTGGGATGACCGGTATTTGGATACCTTGTCCCTGGAATCACTTTTCAGCGAACCGATTGATGAAATCGCCAAGCAGATAAAATCCCGATCCGGCAGGCCCTGAACCAGCAATCCACAATCAACATTCTCTAAAATATTTTAATAATCAAATACTTGCCTACGCAGATGCAAAAAATATTTTTTCATTTGACAAATGAATTGTTTAAAAGTATGAATACGGCAAACAGTTGCCGTTTAAATTATGAAACAATTATTTAATCCGGAAGATATAGAAAGAAAGGTCCTTTTGATTCTGAAAATTCTGAACGAAAATTCAGAATCACAGGGCGCGCGTGTCATCGCGCGGAAAATGAAGGAACGCGGCATTCAGTTGAGTGAACGGACGGTTCGCTATCACCTCAAACTGATGGATGAAAGAGGATTGACAAAACTGGTGGGGCGTCGTGACGGCCGAATCATTACGAATCTTGGACTTGATGAAATTAACAATGCCCGCGTCCTGGACAAAATAAGCCTCTCTATTTCCCGCATCGATGTTCTTTGCTTTAAAACAACTTTTGACATTAAAAAACGCTGTGGACTCGTCCCGGTCAACGTTTCTTTCCTTCCTCAAAAGCAATTCAAAAAAGCACTTGCGGTCATGAAACCTGTTTTCAAAAATAAAATTGCCATTTCCGATCGTATTGCTGTTGCTCATGAAGGGGAAAAACTGGGAGAAGCAATGGTTCCGGAGGGAAAAATCGGCCTGGCCACCGTTTGCAGTATTTTGATTAACGGCGTGCTTTTGAAACACGGCATTCCGATTGATTCCAAATTCGGCGGAATATTGCAGGTAAAAGACAGCGACCCGTTAAGATTTGTCGAACTCATTCATTATGCCGGATCATCGCTTGATCCTTCGGAAATTTTTATTCGCGGCAAAATGACGTCCATCAGAGAAGTCGTCAGGAAGGGTGCAGGAAAAATTCTGGCGAATTTCCGCGAAATACCGGCGCTTGCGTTGCCCCTGGTAGAAAACATCGTAGATGAATTCAACAGCATAGGGATTCACGGAATTCTTTCTATGGGCAAAGTGGGAAATCCCATCTGTCAGACCAATGTCGACATCAACAAGGTGGGGATGATTCTTCTGGGTGGGCTTAATCCTGTTGCTGCCGCTTACGAAGAAGGTTTTGATATAGAAAACAAGGCGATGTCCACCATGATGGAATATGAAAAAATGGTCAGCGTCGAAAATATATAATTAAACAAAGAGTGATTGAGGAGGATTAAATTATGTCAGTGATTAAAGATGTTATCGCAAAAGTTAAGCAGACAGACCCCCATCAGCCGGAATTTCATCAGGCTGTTGAAGAAGTCATGGAAACCCTGGAACCCACCGTCAAAAAACACCCCGAATTTGTCAAAGCCAATATCTATGAACGCATTGTGGAACCGGAAAGGGCCATGCAGTTCAGAGTTCCCTGGGTTGACGACAAGGGCCATGTTCAGGTCAACCGCGGATTTCGTGTTCAATTCAATAACGCCATCGGTCCTTTTAAGGGCGGCCTGCGTTTCCATCCTTCTGTCAACTTAGGAATCATTAAATTTCTGGGTTTCGAACAGATTTTCAAAAACGCGCTTACTACGCTGCCGATGGGCGGCGGCAAGGGGGGGGCCGATTTTGATCCTAAAGGAAAATCGGATGGAGAAGTCATGCGTTTCTGCCAGGCATTCATGCGTGAATTGTATCGTTATATCGGCGCGGACATCGATGTTCCCGCCGGTGATATCGGCGTCGGCGGACGCGAAATCGGCTTTATGTACGGTTATTACAAGAAAATCCGCAACGAGCACACCGGCGTTCTCACCGGCAAAGGTATGTCCTATGGCGGCAGCCTGATTCGCCCCGAAGCAACCGGTTATGGCTGTACCTATTTCGCCGCCGAAATGCTGGCCACCCGCAAGTTGGATTTCAAGGGCAAAACAGTTGTCATCAGCGGCGCCGGCAATGTCGCTCAGTATGCGGTCGAAAAAGTAAATCAGTTGGGTGGCAAAGTCATTTCTCTTTGCGATTCTTCAGCCTGTATTATTGATGAGTCCGGTATTGATGAAAAGAAGTGCAATTATGTGCTGGATCTGAAAAACGTTAAACGCGGTCGTATTTCCGAATACACAAACAAATTCAAAGCGGAATGTTTTGAAGGGAAAAATGTCTGGGATGTTATCCGCGAACAGGGCATCAAAGTGGACATCGCCCTGCCCTGCGCCACACAAAATGAAATCAACGGCAAGAACGCCGCCGCCCTTGTGAAAAACGGCTGCATCTGCGTATCGGAAGGCGCCAACATGCCTTCCACGCCCGAAGCCATCAAGATTTTCCAGGACAAGAAAATTCTTTACGGTCCCGGCAAAGCAGCCAACGCAGGCGGTGTCGCTACTTCCGGTCTGGAAATGAGCCAGAACAGCTTAAGACTTTTATGGACCCGTGAAGAAGTGGACAACCGTCTCCAGCTCATCATGAAGAGCATTCACAAGGCTTGTTACGATACAGCGGAAGCCTATGGACAAAAAGGCGACTACGTAGCGGGAGCAAACATTGCCGGATTTACCAAAGTCGCCAACGCGATGCTGGCATACGGTGTTGTATAGCAAAAGAGCACATAAATCCATGGAGGTACTGTAGATTTGCATTCCAAATCTGACGAAAAAATAAAACAGTTGATTGCAAAAGGTGTGAATATTTCCAACCCGGGAACAATCGACATTGGCGATGAGGTTCACGTTGATCAGATTTCCGAAAAGGATGTCACCTTGTATCCAGGCTGCCGGATCTATGGCGAAAAAACCGTCATATCATCCGGCTGCAAACTGGGTTATGAAGCACCCGCAACGATTGAAAACTGTCAACTCGGAGAAAAGGTTGAATTAAAGGGCGGTTTTTTCAGCAAATCCGTCTTCCTGGAGAAATCCAATATGGGAATGGGAGCGCACGTCCGCGAAGGATGTATTCTGGAGGAAGAAGCCGGTGGCGCGCATTGTGTCGGTTTAAAACAGACCATTCTTTTTCCCTTTGTGACACTGGGCAGCCTGATAAATTTCTGTGACTGTTTTATGGCTGGAGGCACCAGCCGCAGCAATCACAGTGAAGTCGGCAGTTCTTACATTCACTTTAATTTTACACCCGATGCCGATAAAACCACGCCCTCTCTGCTGGGCGATGTCCCCAGAGGGGTCATGCTCAACCAACCACCCATTTTTCTGGGTGGTCAGGGAGGAATCATCGGTCCGGTGAGACTTGGCTTCGGCAATGTCGTGGCCGCAGGCTCTATCCTGAGACACGATTATCCTCAAGATCATCAACTGATCTTTGAGCAGGCACCGGCAAGCAGCGTGAAAAATTATGTGCCAGCGGCTTATCCGGGCATCGAACGAATTGTTGAAAACAATATTCTTTATCTGGCAAATCTGATCGCCCTGGAATCCTGGTATAAGCATATCCGAAAACAATTTTTGGCAACGCAGCCGCTCGGCCATCTCTTGTATGCCGGCGTCATCGAACAACTTTCTTCAGCGAAAAAGGAACGCTGGAAACGATTAAAGGCCATGGCAAAAAAAGCCATCGCACCTTCTTCCAAAGATGGTAACGCCAGCCGCATTCAGGGTAAAAACGAATTGCATGAACAGATGGGATATCTTGAAGATCTCTTTAACGGTAAAGTTCCGGAGGTACTCGCGATGACGGATCAACTGCGTGATGCTTTTCTTAAAGACTTCGAAAAAACCGCGGGGAACAACACGAACTACATCGAGACAATCCAGGGATTGCCTGCTGAGATTTCATCAAAAGGTGTCACGTGGCTCAACGGCATCGTATATGCTCTTGCTGAAAAAACAGCCAAGGCGCTACCGGCCTTTGGTTTATTTAAAAATTATATTAAAAATCATTCGTAACCGGTGAACAGGAAAAGGAGTCAAGCCATGGGAAAATTATTCGGAACAGACGGAATTCGAGGAGAAGCAAACACCTATCCTATGACACCCGAAATCGCTTTTGGTGTCGGACGCGCCATCGCGCATTTATTTAAAAAGAAAGGGCACCGTTCTGTTGTTATTATCGGGAAAGATACAAGACTTTCCGGTTATATGCTGGAAAGTTCCCTGGAAGCAGGGATTACGTCCATGGGAGGTTATTCGTACCTGGTTGGGGTCATGCCGACGCCGGGGATTGCCTTCGTAACACAAAGTATGCGCGCCGACGCGGGGGTTGTCATTTCGGCCTCCCATAACCCCTTTCAAGACAACGGGCTGAAAATTTTTGGAGGAAATGGCTACAAGCTCACCGACGAACAGGAAGAAACCATCGAAGATTTGATCCTCAACAACAAGCTTACCGACTTGATGGCCACAGGACAGGATATTGGGAGAGCCTTTCGGCTGGAAGGCGTGAACGGGCGCTATATTGTTTTTGCAAAGAACACCTTTCCACGCAATCTCAATATGGAAGGCATGAAAATTGTCCTGGACACGGCCAACGGCGCCACCTATCGTGTCGCACCGGACACGTTCAATGAACTTGGCGCCGATGTTGATGTGATTCATAAAACGCCTGACGGCTTGAATATCAACGATAAATGCGGCTCCCAGCATACCGAGCGTTTGAAGAAAAAAGTCGTCGAGACAGGAGCAGCCATCGGACTTGCCTTTGATGGCGACGGGGACCGTCTCATTGCCGTGGATGAAAAAGGTAACGAGATAACGGGAGATCAGATCCTGATCATCTGCGCCAATATCCTAAAAAAAGAGGGTAAGTTAAAAAATGATCTTCTGGTCAGTACCGTCATGAGCAACCTGGGCTTAAAGGTTGCCTGTAAAAAATACGGATTTAATCATCATGCCTCTAAAGTGGGAGACCGCTATGTTCTCGAAGATATGCTGAAGATGGGATCTGTCATCGGCGGAGAAGAAGCGGGGCATATGATATTTCTCCGGAAGCACACAACAGGGGACGGGATTATTGCCGCTCTGCAACTGGTAGCCGCCATGATTAAAGAAGGCAAACCACTTTCTGAACTGGCACGCATGATGGACATTTTCCCGCAGAAGTTAATCAATATTGATGTGAAGAGCAAGCCGGATATTGATAAAGTTCCGAAACTTGCTCAAGCCATCCAACAGGTGGAAAAAGAGCTGGGTGAAGAAGGGCGCGTTCTGGTCAGGTACTCCGGAACCCAGAATATGTGCCGTGTCATGGTCGAAGGACCGTCCAATGAAGTAACGGCAAAATATTGTCAACAACTCGCCGACATGGTAAAAAGCGAAATAGGATAACTGGCAGGAGGAAATTAATGATGGGGATTACCGTTTACGTGACTGAAGACTTTACTCAGATGAGCGAAGTTGCTGCAAATATTGTGATCAAAAAATCTGTCGACATTATCAAAAAGAAGAACGAGGCCGTTTTAGGGTTGGCGACAGGAAATTCACCAACAGGACTCTATCAATGTTTTGCTCAAGCGGCCAACGAAGGAAAGCTCGATTCCAGTCGCATCCGCAGTTTCAATCTGGATGAGTATGTCGGTTTGCCGGGAGATAACATTCAGCAACGGGTCATCCATCCGGAAAGCTACGCTTATTTTATGATTCAGGAACTTTTCAGCCATCTTAATAAAAAATTTATTGAAACACGTGTTCCGTATGGTTCGCTGATTGACCAGAAAATTCTCATCAAGGAACTGAAGGAAAATAAAAATGACTGGGAATTCAAAGGCACAGACGCAGGGAAATCCATTGCCATCAAAGCCAGGCCAAAATCACCATACCTTGCCTGGATCCGCAAGGAAATTCTTGATGGATATGCCCGGAAAATCAAAGCGGCGGGAGGAATCGACCTGCAGATTATCGGCGTCGGCGGTCGCGGCCATGTGGCCTTTCACGAATCAGGAATTCCCTTCCAGGGCAGCTCGGTTCTTTTAGTGAAGTTGGATGACAACACGATCGCCAATGCTGTTGCCGATGGGCATTTCCAAACCAAGTCGGATTCGCCGCAATACGCCATCAGCATGGGCGCTGAACTTGTTTATCAGGCAAAAACAGTTTTGCTCGTCGCCAATGGCGCACGCAAGACAGAATCCGTGACCCGTTCTCTTTTGGATAAAGTCACGCCCGAAATTCCCATATCATACGGCCAGACCTATTCTCAAAAAGGCGGCGAACTGATTTATGTTCTCGATCGCGTTGCGGCTGAAGGTCTTTTGGCAAGCACGAAGGACCTTAAGGCAAAAGGCATCGTTCTGAAAAATATGGCTTAGAATCAATTTTAAAAAGCCAACGCAAAAATTGCGGAAAGATTCAGTTGTGAAGAATACAAAATTTATCTTTGTTACCGGTGGCGTTCTTTCTTCACTGGGGAAAGGTCTGGCGGCCGCATCCATTTCTGCTCTTTTGGAATGCCGTGGTCTCAAGGTCAGCAACCAGAAGCTGGACCCGTACATCAATGTCGATCCGGGAACCATGAGCCCCTTCCAGCACGGCGAAGTCTTCGTCACCGATGACGGGGCGGAAACGGATCTTGATCTGGGACATTATGAAAGATTCTGTTCCACCTGCATGGGCAAGAGAAACAATCTCACCACCGGACAGGTTTATTATTCCGTCATTTCCAAAGAAAGACGCGGAGATTACCTGGGCAAAACCGTGCAGGTTATTCCGCACATTACCAACGAAATCAAAGATTACATTAGAGAGACGGCGGCCGGTTTTGATGTGGCCATCGTGGAAATCGGCGGAACGGTCGGCGATATCGAAAGTCTTCCCTTTCTGGAAGCCATCCGCCAGTTCCGCAATGAAGTCGGACGCGACAACGCCATTTTCATTCATTTAACCTGGGTTCCATTGATCAAGACTGCGGGGGAGGTCAAAACAAAGCCCACGCAGCACAGCGTCAAGGCTCTCCGGGAAATCGGTATTCAACCGGATATTCTGCTTTGCCGGACGGAAAATTTCCTTTCCGAAGACATCAAATCCAAAATCGCTCTTTTCTGCAATGTGGAGGTCAATTCCGTTTTCACAGCCAAGGATGTCAGTTGCATTTATGAAGTGCCGCTGATTTATCACCGTGAGGGACTGGATGCCAAAATTGTCGATCTGCTCAATATCTGGACGGGACAACCCAAACTGGCTATATGGGAAAATGTCGTTGATAAATTTCATCATCCTTCCCATGAGGTCACGATCGGCATTGTCGGCAAATATGTGAACCTGACCGATTCCTATAAAAGTCTCAACGAGGCGCTGGTTCACGGCGGCATCGCCAACAACTGCCGCGTCAAGTTAAAATTTATTGATTCGGAAAAAATTGAGGCAGAAGGCCTGGGCAGGAGTCTGGACGATATAGACGCGATTCTTGTGCCCGGCGGCTTTGGGATCCGCGGCATCGAAGGCATGATTAAAGCCGTACGGTATGCCCGGGAAAAGAAAATGCCTTTTTTCGGAATCTGTCTAGGCATGCAAATGGCCGTGGTGGAATACGCCAGAAATGTCTGCGGATTGAACAAAGCCAACAGTTCCGAATTTGATCCGGGAACCCCTTATCCGGTCATTGATCTGTTACCCGAGCAACGCAACGTCCGAGAAAAAGGCGCCTCCATGAGACTGGGCGCGTGGCCCTGCGTGATCACGCCTGAATCTTTTGCTTCCAACGCTTATGGACAGAAAAAAATTTCCGAACGGCACCGCCACCGCTATGAATTTAACAACGATTATAAAAAGACGCTTACCGACAGGGGATTGAGGATAACGGGAATGTCGCCCGACGGTCACCTTGCGGAAATAGTTGAAATAAAAGATCATCCGTGGTTTCTGGGATGTCAGTTCCATCCGGAATTCAAATCAAGACCGGTAAAACCACACCCGCTTTTCAGCAAATTTATTGAAGCCGCACTCCTTAACACGCAAAAGAAAAAACAAAAAGCAACGCCCAAGAAAAGAGTGAGTCGGAAGCAATGAATAATACTGGATAATATTAGTGACCGCTTTATTTTCCCATGAACCTTTTCCGGGGAGTTTAAAGAGTTGCACCCGGTTATATGCATCCTCAAGCTGATATTTTCTTTTATCCAGTTTGCACTTGACAGCCCTGAATAATTGGGCTAAGTAACGCGCCTATTAAATTTTGTTTTCAGGAGGGTAGTTTTGGCAACTCATAAATCGGCGGAAAAACGCAACCGCCAGAATAAAAAAAATCGTGAGCGCAATGTGGCCGCCAAATCGGCATTAAAAACAAAGATCAAGTCAGTCCTTGCCGAGGTGGAAACCAAAAATAAAGAAAATTCCACCAAAGTATTGAAATCTGTTATTCCCGCGTTGTCCAAGGCGGCAGCAAAAGGATTAATTCATAAGAAAAACGCTTCCCGCAAGATTTCCCGACTGACTAAAAAAGTCAACGCGATCAAATAAAAAATATCTCCAGCGGCCGGTCTTGATGCCGGCCGCTTTTTATTCACTCCCCAAAATTCAATTGTTATTTTGTGACGGTTCATCAAATTTACATTTGCTTTGTCCTGAATAATCATTTAAAAATCAGAACAGGGAAAGGTTTAGTTTATGAAAGTAAACCAGCACGAAGATTTTTCATACGGCGAACTGGTGGTGGGAATCGCCAGGTTGTTTCTGCATAAGCCTTATGAAACGGGCTCACTCGAACAACCGGGCAGAGAAAGACTGATGGTAAACTTATCGGCTTTTGACTGCACAACTTTTGTGGAAACGGTTCTGGCTCTTGCCCGCTGTGCTGACCGCGGAAAGATTTCCAGCCAGGCATTCCTGAAACAGCTCAAATCCATCCGTTATCGTCAGGGAAAAATCAATGGTTATGCTTCGCGACTGCATTACTTTTCTGACTGGCTCCAGGATAATGAGAAAATGAACTTTGTCGCTGATCGATCGAAAGATCTTGGCGGAAAACCGCACCGCAAAAAGATTCATTTCATGACCACCCATCAAGCATTATACCCCGCGCTGAAGAACAAGGCGCAACGGGACAGGATGCTGACGATTGAAAAAAATCTGTCCCGACGGGTTTTGCATATCCTTGATCACAACACGGTCAAAACGCAGGCAACAAAAATTAAAAATGGCGATATCCTTGCTTTTACCAGCAAGCAGGAAGGTCTGGATGTGGCTCATGTAGGATTTGCCGTCCGCGAAGGGAAAGGTCTTCGTCTGCTTCACGCATCAAAAAAAGAAGGCCGCGTGGTGATCTCCAAAAAGACTGTCGTTTCATATTTGAAAGCAAACAAAAATTTCACCGGCATTATTATTGCAAAAAGTATTGGACATTTTTAAAAAGAATACAGAACTCAAGCCCGTTTTCATGATGATGAAAGATTATATTATGGGTGTTTTCTTCATCATGATCGCGCTATTCATGCCGACAGCCAGCCAGAGTGCAGAAGCGGAATATCTGCCGGAAGCCGTCAAGATCAAAACTCCGGGACAAACCTTTAACCGGTATTATTACTTTGCCTTAAAAGACGGACGCATTTTCCACAAACCCAACACCGAAACGACCGGCAAAAGAGGCGATTGGAAAACTTTCCTGAAAACAGGTCTGCCGCACAACAAAGAAATAAAAAACTATCCCGTCCCTTCATCCATCCTGTCGATTCACGCGGATGCTGACGAGTTGGTGGCTCTTTCCAATGCGGGGAGGTTCTACTGGCTGCGGCTCGAGAAAGGACGCAGTTGGGAAGGAAAAGTCTGGAATCATCTATGGGGCTGGCCGGAGAAGGAACCCCTTCACCTCCAGGGACGGGCGGCCAATCCCCGGGCCTGGGCCATCGGCAGGCGGAACAAAGATGTCCTGTATCATGAGGACATTGACGGCAATCAGCATCATTTCGGAACGATGGGAATCACGACACTTTATGTGCTCACGGCAGATGGACGTGAAATCTGCTTTACCGATTCCGGACTGCCGGCTGACTTCAGCCACACCATTACCCTTCCTGACAGAGGAAAATACATTGCCGAAAGCATGTCGGTGAGCGCATCAACCCTCTTTGTCATTGACGCCGCGGGAAAAATGTACACCCGCCTGGTGGATTTTGACACGATCGGCAGCGATCCCATGTTTTTCAAATATTCCTATCATCGGGAAAAGCGCAATGACGACGGAAAGGACTGGGATTCCAACTTCACGATATGGTCACTTCCCGCGGAGGACTGGCGAAAGCAGCCGGATATTGAACTGGACGGTCAGGCGGCCATCACCTCGATGATTACGATTCTCCAGAACGGAAAGGGCAATGCGGCGCGCGAATTACGGGTGGCCGGAAAAAACGCCGAAGGCAAGGTCGGCTATTTTCATAAAATGATTTTTGATGAAAAATGGAGTTTCACAGAATATCCGCTCTTTCTTGAGCAGCACCGGATCCTGGATGAAAATTTCCGTCAGGAACAGCAACTGAACAACGGCGATATTCACTATTACGGCAGAATCAGGCTAAACGGAGACTATGTTCCCGACACATCGGTTGAATTGCTTGATTTTAATCTCTCCGCATCACCATCAACGCTGCGTATCACCGAGCAAGGCAAGGTCACGGAAATGAAGCTTCATTCCGTGGAAGCCTGGATATATCTGAAACGCGATGATCCGGGACGGGACGGCACGCCCAAGATATTCCTGGGCACACTGGAAATGCGGGATAAAAATAATCATGGAAAAGTAACGGGTACACTCAGGAAGCATCACCTGAAAACTTTCCGGTTTATCGTGGAAGCAACGCGGGAGCATGTTTACATCAAAACGCGCTCCCCTCTCTATGGGGACATAGAATTTATTTTAACCACGGCAGAAATACCGGAAAACAAGATGCTCTTCGCGAGAACGTATGGAATGTCTCAAAACGGTTTTGATAAAATGGCCGGGGATGATGAACTGATTATAAATTCTTATCACGCTCTGACCAACGCAGACATTCCCCTTCTCCAGCAAAAAATAGAGATGAACCGTCAGGCGAAGGCAGAAATCAATGCCATCATCGATGAAATGGAAAAATCATCAAAGAAAATTCGTCTGAGTTCAGTCCGGTATACAGCCCTGAACACCCTCCTTCACGCGACCGGACTTTTCCTGCTTGATAAACCAAAACTCTGGACGGCAACCCGTCATTTCGGCGCTATCCTGAAAGGATACAGGGAAAGTTATGATTATCTTTACTTCACCGGCAAACTCAGTCATGAAGATGCGATTCGCCGGATCAACAACCGGATAGGTGCCTATTCACAAAAAATAAAAATGCTGGAAGGCCAATCATCCGATGAGTTGTTCTTTTCCGAAAATTTTGCAGATTACTTTCGACAGCTCGGCATATCCGATGCGCCATTGGATTTCGTCCTTTCCGATGACATCCGGGCAACGTGCGACAGCACACCGGTGAGCAAAGGCCAGTCTTTCTTTTTCATCAATCTCGGCCGTAAAGATAAAGACGAACTCATTACCCTGATCGTTACGCTGCCGCAACTGGAGCGTGAAA
This sequence comes from uncultured Smithella sp., assembly GCA_964479225.1. Classification (GTDB taxonomy): domain Bacteria; phylum Desulfobacterota; class Syntrophia; order Syntrophales; family Smithellaceae; genus Smithella. The sequence goes on along the minus strand of CAYZLL010000013.1, from coordinate 13,485 downwards.
TTAACAGGCAAAAAAAAGCCGGTGACATCGTCTACGGAAAATACAAAGCCAAAATATATCTTTTCGAAAATCAGGGCAACAAGGATGCCGAAATCCTGTATGAAAATATTTTTTCACGTCACTTCCTGACAAGCAACGCCGCTTACGAAATCAATGCTTCGTTAAGCGTCGATCAGAACGGTTGGCAACTCTACGACACATCAGGCTTCGATCAAAATCAGATCTGGGTCAAATATAAAAACTGACCTGATGCCCGGCCGCAATCACCCAGAATCTCATCAACTGATTTTTATCCCGCACGGGATAAAACTGCCCAAGAAATAACTTGACACGTCTTGAGCGTTTAATTAGTATTGTTGAGCAAACGCTCAAGACGATGGTTATGATTTTTTCAGCCCTCGTAGAAACACAAGAACCGGGTACAAAAAACAGGTGCAATGGTGAACGACAATCGGCAGAATATTATCGACGCAACGGAACGCCTGTTGCAAACGCATGGATTGGCGCGCTTGACAACTCGCTCAATCGCCCGTGAAGCGAAAGTCGCCGAAGGGTTGATTTACCATCACTTCAAGGACAAGGCTGAACTCATCTTTGAAGTTGTTCAAACACGCGTGCGTGAAACGAAAAACATTATGCAGAATCTGCCTCTGGAGGTCGGCAAAAGCACCCTCCTGAAAAATCTGGAAGGTGTTTTGCTTTCAGTCTATCACGCGCACTATGAAATAACGCCGATTATCAACTCTATTTTCGCTGATCAAAAGTTACGCGACCGTCTGCAGGAGATCGTGAAAGAAAGAAATATGGGCCCGCAATATGCCATCGAAGGACTGGATGTTTATCTGGCCGCGGAGCAGCGATTGGGACGGCTCTCGGATGCTGTCAACACCGGGGTGCTGGCCAAATGCCTGTGGATGATCAGCATTCAATCTGCCATGCTTGACCGGTGGATGGGAAATGAAGATGATGCCAGGCGCGTGCATCAAGAAATACATGATTATGTAAAATTGCTGATGACAGGCATTGAGCCACAGCAGGAAACCGAAGAAAAATAAATAAAGAATTTTAATATTATTTATATTTGCCAAGAGAGGTAGCTGATGAAAAAAAATAACAAAAATAAGTTCATAGTCCTATCCGTCGTTCTCATGATGTTTTTGATCCTGACCGGTTGCGGCGAGAAAAAAGCAGGCGGGCCGCCACCCATGCCGGAAGTCGCCGTCATAACCCTGCAAACAAAACCGGTCGTCACGACAACGGAATTAACCGGCAGGACATCCGCGGAATTAGTGGCTGACGTCCGTCCTCAAGTCGGTGGCATCATTCAAAAACGCCTTTTTACGGAAGGTTCCAATGTTACCGCTGGACAAGCGTTATTCCAGATAGATCCTGCCTTGTACCAGGTGGCGCTGGATAATGCCAGGGCCGCCCTCGCCCGCTCTGAGGCGCAATTATCCACGATACAATTGCGGGAATCCCGCATGAAGGATTTGCTGGCCGACAAAGCGGTCAGCCAGCAGGATTACGATGACGCCGCCGCTGCGCTCAAGCAGGTGCAGGCCGATATTCAGTACAGCAAGGCCAACGTAGAAGCCGCCCGCATTAATCTGAAATACACAACCATCACAGCGCCTATTTCCGGTCGCATCGGGAGATCAAATGTCACGGATGGCGCTCTCGTCACCGCCCATCAACCTTTAGCGCTGGCGACTATCCAGAAAATGGATCCCATGTATGTGGATGTCACCCAGTCCACGACAGAAATTCTGCGCTTGCGTCGCTTGATGGAGGAAGGACAACTGGATCAAGACGGTAAAGATCAGCAAAAGGTCCGGCTTATTTTGATTGATGGCAAAGAATATCCATTGAAAGGGAATCTTAAATTTCGCGACATCACGGTTGATCCGACAACAGGATCGGTCATTTTGCGCATGATGTTTCCCAATCCGCAGGGTATCCTGATGCCGGGCATGTTTGTACGGACAGTTGTAGAGGAAGGCATTCATAAAAATGCCATCCTGATTCCCCAGCAGGCCGTGTCCCGCGATCCCAAGGGAAACCCCTTGACGTTAGTCGTCGGCAAAGATGGAAAAGTTCAGGAAAAGCAAATCACGCTTGACCGGGCGATCGGTCCGGACTGGCTGGTTTCAGCAGGCCTTGAACCGGGTGAACGTGTGATTGTCGAAGGCATGTTGAAAGTCAGACCGGGCATTCCTGTCAAAGCTGTTCCTTTCGAAAACAAAGAAAAAAACCCAAACATGGTTCCGCCAGCAAAAACGAATTAACGGAGGCTTTTGATGTTATCGAAATTTTTTCTAGAACGACCGGTTTTTGCCTGGGTCATTGCCATTGTTATCATGGCGGCGGGAGCGCTGGCCATCTACAATCTGCCTATTTCCCAGTATCCGTCTATCGCTCCGCCGTCCATCTCCATTTTTGCCTCCTATCCCGGAGCATCGGCTGAAACTGTCGAAAACAGCATTACACAGGTCATTGAGGCAAAGATGACCGGTTTTGACAACCTGTTGTATATGTCTTCCAGCAGCGATTCCGCCGGTGGCTCCCGCATCGAGCTGACCTTTGATCCCGGCACGGATCCGGATCTCGCCTGGTCACAAGTGCAAAACAAGCTCCAAACCGCGTTGCCGAGCCTGCCCGATGATGTCAAGAGCCGGGGGGTACAGGTAAGAAAATCCAGCAGAAACTACCTGATGATCGTTGGTCTGATTTCGGAAGACGGCCGCATGGACATGAAGGACTTGATAAACTTTGCCGAGGCTAATCTGGAAAGTCCCATTTCGCGGGTGCCGGGCGTGGGTGAAGTGGAGATCTTTGGTTCCGGCTATGCCATGCGCATCTGGCTCAACCCGAATAAATTGACCGTTTACCAGCTCACGGTGGAAGAAGTCATCGCGGCGCTAAGGGCCTACAATGTTGAGGTTTCCGCCGGTCAGTTCGGCGGTGCGCCAGCGGTAGAAGGTCAGCGCATGAACGCCTCTATTGTTGTCCAGAACATGCTGACGACTCCTGAAGAATTTGCCGCCATTCCCATCCGCATCAATCCGGACGGATCTGTCGTGCGGATCGGGGATGTAAGCCGGACCGAAATGGGAACAGAGTTATACGATATCATAACCTCTTACAACGGCAAATCGATCGGCGGCATCGCCATCCGTCAGGCTGCCGGCGCCAACGCCCTGGACACAGCCGATGCCGTAAAGGCCAAACTGGCCGAGATGAGCAAGTTCTTTCCTGAAGGCATAAAAGTCGTGTATCCTCATGATACGACGCCCTTCATCAGGGTAGCGATCAATGAAGTGGTCAAAACACTTTTCATTGCGATTGTTCTGGTCTTCCTGGTCATGTGGCTTTTCCTGGGCAACATCCGGGCCACGCTTATCCCCACGATCGCGGTGCCCGTGGTTCTTCTCGGCACATTCGCCCTGCTGGGATTCTTCGGGTTTTCCATCAACATGTTAACGATGTTTGCCATGGTGCTGGCCATCGGACTTTTGGTGGATGATGCTATCGTCGTTGTGGAAAATGTGGAACGCATCATGTCCGAGGAAGGGCTTTCGGCCAAAGAAGCCACAGCGAAATCCATGGAACAGATCACCAGCGCGCTCATCGGCATCGGGCTGGTGCTTTCCGCAGTTTTCGGCCCCATGGCGTTCTTCCCCGGCTCTACAGGTATCATCTACCGGCAGTTCTCCGTGACCATCATCGCTTCAATGCTGCTGTCGGTGGTCGTCGCCCTGATTCTGACACCGGTGTTATGCGCCGCCCTTCTCAAACCGGTGCCGGCTGGACATGAACCGGCGGAAAACGCGACGCCTCTTCTGCGCCCGTTTTTCATCTGGTTTGATAAAGTATTCTTCCGTCTTCGAGACTGGTATGTGGGCTTGGTCCATCATTCTCTTTCCCGGAAAATGCGCTATCTGGCCGTTTTCCTGGTTATCGTTGTGGTCATGGGGGTTTTGTATGTCCGCATGCCCACAGCCTATCTCCCGGACGAAGACCAGGGTATGCTGCTGGCTCAAATCATCATGCCGGCCGGCGCCACCATTGAGCAGACAAGAGAAGTCTCCAGGGAGATTGAACGTTATTTTATGGAGCATGAAAAAGAGGCGGTGGCCACGACCTTGACGATCACCGGCGTGAGTTTTTCCGGCCGGTCACAAAACAACGGCATGGTCATGATCAAACTCAAGGACTGGAATGTTCGCAAGCGCAATGATCTGAAGGCCAAAGCCATTGCGCAACGGGCGACCATTGCCCTTTCCGGCATACGCAACGCGATGATCTTTGCCTTCCCTCCGCCTGCCGTTGTGGAATTAGGCATGGCCAAGGGATTTGATTTTCAACTGCTGGATCGGGGGGGCTTGGGACATCAGGCGCTGATGCAAACGCAATTTCAGCTTCTCGGCCTTGTCGCCAAGGACCCTCGAGTAACTAAAGTTCGACCCAACAGTATGGCTGATGTGCCCCAGTACCGCATTGACGTGGACTGGAACAAGGCCGGTGCCCAGGGTGTCCCTATTTCTTCCATCCATCGGACGATCTCGGCGGCCTTCGGCAGTGCCTACGTCAACGATTTTATGCAGGGTGGTCGAATCAAACGGGTGTATATTCAGGCGGATGCTTCGTACCGTATGTTGCCTAAAGATTTGGATAAACTTTATGTCCGGAATACCCAGGGGAAGATGGTTCCCTTTTCCTCCTTTGCTTCCGGCCGTTGGACTTCCGGTCCCCCCCAGTTGAATCGTTTCAACGGATTTCCTTCCATTAATATTTGGGGGGAATCCGCTCCCGGTAAGAGCTCGGGCGAAGCCATGCAGGCCATGGAAGAAGCGGTGGTCAAACTTCCCAAAGGATTTGGTTTTGACTGGAACGGGCTTTCCTACCAGGAGCGGATGTCCAGTTCGCAGGCGCCTCTTTTATACGCATTTTCGGTTTTCGTGATTTTCCTTTGCCTCGCGGCATTGTATGAAAGCTGGACGATACCGATTTCGATTCTGCTCGTGCTGCCCCTGGGTGTCATCGGCGGCATCATTGCGTCAAGCGCCAGAGGACTGGCTAATGACGTTTATTTTCAAATCGCCTTACTCACCACACTGGGGCTGGCCACCAAAAACGCTATCCTGATCGTCCAGTTCGCTAAAGGAGGACTGGAAAAAGGAATGGGCATTATCGAGGCCACGATGGAAGGAGCGAAACTGCGATTCAGGCCCATCTGGATGACTTCGCTGGCGTTTGGCTTCGGCGTCCTTCCTCTCGCGATGACGACGGGCGCGGGCGCGGGCGCACAGAATGCCATCGGCACCGGTGTGCTTGGCGGCATGGTAACCGCCACGATTCTTGTCACCATCTTCGCCCCGTTTTTTTATGTGCTGATCGAAACGCTTTTCGGCAGACAACGAAAACAAAAAACAACAACCGCTCAAAACGTGAATTCATCAGAGGTTAAATGACATGAGCAGAAAATTATTTCTTCCAGTATTGATCCTATTGTTCTTGATGGGCGGATGCACCATGGCGCCCCGATACACCCGTCCGGACAACCCCGTTCCCGCTAACTGGCCTGTCGGCCCTGCCTATGTTCACATGGAAAACGCAACCGATGAATCCACATCACCGGCCTCTCAATTATCATGGAGGGATTTTATCACTGATTTAAATCTGAGAGAAATAGTAGAAACTGCCTTGAAAAATAATCGCGATTTACGCATAGCAACCCTTCATGTGGAAATGGCCCGCGCGCTTTACGGCATTGAACGCGTTTCGCTTTTGCCTTCCGTGAACGCGGCCGGAAGCATGATCAAAGAAAGAGTGCCGGGAGATCTTTCATCAAGCGGGAGTGCCTATACGGCAGAGAAATACAGTGTCAATCTCGGTATCACATCCTGGGAAATCGATTTCTTCGGCCGTATCCGCAGCCTGAAAGATCAGGCGCTGGAAGAATACCTGGCAACCGAACAGGTTTTGAGGGGAGCGCATCTTATGCTGGTCTCTTCAGTGGCCCAGGCTTATCTGGCCCTGGCTGCGGATCAGGAATCTCTTCAACTGGTTTCAAAAACGCTGGCCATTCAGCAGGACACATACAACCTGATCAAAAAACGCTACAATGCCGGCATGATCTCCGAATTAGATTTGAAGAGAGCGCAAAGCCAGGTAGAAACGGCGAAAGGTGATGTTGCCCGATACACGCAAATGGTCGCACAGGATGAAAACGCTTTGAATCTTTTAGCGGGCGCTCCGGTACGTCCGGAATTACTGCCGCAAAATCTAAACAGCGTAAGTGGTCCCCGCAATATTTCGGCGGGTCTTTCCTCGGAAATACTCTTGCTTCGCCCCGATGTTCTCGCGGCAGAGCACCGGCTCAAGGCAGCTAACGCCCATATCGGCGCAGCCCGGGCGGCGTTTTTTCCACGAATTGCCCTGACAACCGCCTTGGGAACAGCCAGTGCTGATTTGTCCGGATTATTTAAGTCCGGTTCCAAGACATGGACTTTTGCTCCCAGTGTTGTCATGCCTGTTTTTGACGCCCGCACGTGGTTTGCCTACGACGCAACTAAAATTGAAAAAGAAATATCCATCGCCCAGTACGAAAAAGCCATCCAAACGGCTTTTCGTGAAGTTTCCGACGCGCTGGCCGAAAAGGGCATGATTGGTGAACGTGTCGCGGCGCAGCAATCCCTGGTTGACGCCTTGCAGGATGCTCATCGTCTTTCTCTGTTACGTTATGAAAAGGGCGTGGACAGCTACTTGTCCGTTCTGGATTCGCAGCGGTATCTTTATGGCGCTCAACAGGGCCTGATTATGCTGCGCTTTGCTCAAATGAACAATCAGATGACGCTCTACAAAACACTGGGCGGCGGTGAAGGCCGGCAAGAATAAAATAATGCTCCATACAAAACAATGGTTAACGGTTATTTTTATTTTAATATTCTCCTTGCTGCCGACGACCATTCTTGCCGAAGATCAGAAAGCAAGAGAAGCAAGTACCCTGACCCTTTACGTTGAAAATGATTCCATCGGCATAGGCAACACGGATCGTTATTACACGCACGGAACAAAGCTGTCCTGGATTTCACAGGACCTTTCCAAATATCGCGATCTCGTGCCGGTGCCTTGGATGCACCGGCAGATTGAGCGACTGCCCTACCTCAACGATCCTGAAAATCAACGGACGGTTTCTATCTCTCTGGGACAAAACATTTACACACCGGAGAATCATCAACGGACGGATGTCATCAAAGAAGACCGTCCCTACGCCGGAATCACTTATCTGGGCTTTGGCCTGCACAGCCGAAATCAGCAGCACATGGACACTTTTGAATTGGGCCTCGGCATTGTCGGACGTCACTCGTATGCAGAGGATTGCCAGACCTGGCTCCATAAATTCAACCATTCGGATTATCCCCGCGGATGGGACAACCAGCTTCACGACGAGCCCATTCTGAATCTTTTTTTGGAACGCAAATTGAAAACCCTGCAAATCAGAACGCCGCAGGGATGGGGTTTCGATTTCCTGCCTCACCTGGGTCTGGCTTTAGGCAATGCCTTAACCGGTGCGGAGCTGGGCTCAGAAGTGCGTTTCGGATGGAACATCCCCAATGATTTCGGAACCCATCTGATCAGGCCGGGCTCTGACAGCAGTTCCCCGCTGGACGACACCGACCCCCGTTTCTTCCGCAGGTTTCACCGTATCGGCATGCACTGCTTTTTGGCCGCGAACGGAAAAGCGGTGGTCCGGAACATTCTGTTCGATGGAAATACATTTCGGGACAGTCACCGTATTGATAAAGAACCTTTTGTCGCCGATATCATCGGGGGCATCGGGTTGATCATTCACCGGGTCAAAATCACCTATTCTCTCGTCTATCGCACAAAAGAATTTGAAACACAGAAAGACGCAGAGCGTTTCGGCTCAATCGCCATCTCCTTCACATTTTAACTTGATCAAATGTATCAGAGTTTTTCGAAATGATGATAATCTTTGGGTTGCTCGAAATTTCCGCCCCAATGCCAGCCGCGCTTGAAGAATTCCTGAACAACCGCGTGATCCGCCGTGAAGGTTCCGCGTTCCTGCGGAAGATACATTGCACCCTCCGGAGCAATGACCCCGTTGGCGTAAATCACCGGATTCTGCACCGGATTGATATCCACGGCTTTACCCAGCGAATGCATGGATAGTTTTGCCGTGCCCTCAATCACCCGGAAATTAAAAGATGATGCATTATTGTCGGCCATGGACTGATGATCATTCCACTGGTAGGAGACAATGGGAATAACTTTGCCGACAGGAAATAATATCTTCTCGATGAAATTGAATATCTCGTAAACATCATCTTCCAGTTCCTGGTTGACAAGAATCTGCCCCTGATGTTTTTTGCCGTCAAAAGAATAATAAAGCACATCCACCAGCGACAAGGCCAGGATGATTTCATCGGGAGCCGTTGATCCCTCGATCGCCTCGGAAAAACTTATCGCGCTGTCCACAATGGTCTCTTCCGTAAAAAACATTGACATACTCCCTTTCACAATTCTTTTAAGATTGCGTGCATCATGCTTTCCGGCAGTGATACTTCCCTGTAGATTTCAGCAATGGCATTATACTCCAAACTCCTGTAATTTTCCAGCAGCGGCGTAATGACAACGCCGGCCATATCCACAGATCCCGGAGAAACAAAGATTCTCTTGTCTCCTTTTGCGAAATAAGCATCCGGACGATGCTTACGGCGCAGAAAAACGGTCAGACGCCATCCCCAGCGGCTATAATCACTGATGACGTTCACCATCGGTTCGCCATCGGTCTTCATTATTTTCTGCGCGGTTTTCAACAGACACAGAAATTGCAGCTTCAACTGATTCGCGTTTTTCGATTCCAGCAAAACAACAGAACGGTTGTAACCTTCCAGACGTCCGTATTTTATTGAAAGCTTATTTTCGAAAGGCAACAGTCCTTGGACATCACTCAAAAAAGGAAGAGCTTTTGCGGGAACGGCCTGAAAATGAAGATGATCGGGAGCGGATGCGCCGCAGGTTGGACCATTATAGAAAACCGCATACCCCGGCAAATCGGCACTGACACTCAAAAGCCAATCAATTGACGAAGCGATATCCTGATGCTCATGCTTCAGCGAAACAACCGTAAAGTGATTCTCAAAAATCGGTGCCGGATTGCAAAGGATTAAATATTGATCCTTGTAGAGAATTCCCTTTTGCTCCTGCGGAAGATTGTCCTGACATAAAAAGCAAGGTCTTTTCCTGATGGATTCCTCGTCCACAGCAGCGCCGCTGTTTTGCGCCCGCGCGGGATTGTATTGCAGATAAACTTTATATCCATCGGACATCTTTCGTAATTGAACGCTGGCTAAATCACGACAGGCCTCGGCAAGCCTCGACCAACTTATTTTTTGCGAATCGTAAAGGCTTTGACAAAGACTCACCAATGATAAATCTTTGCCACCCTTGTATTCAGCATAAATTCTGTGGTCATCCACCGGGAATCTTTCCCTGTTGAACAGTTTTCTGGCTTCCATTTCCGCAGTACGCAGACCGTCTTTGTAAAAATCATGGCGATTTTTTTTCTCCACGGAAAGGCCGGCATCCGTGTTATCCTTCCACCGGCGGCACCAGTATAGATTTTCGTAAATCCTGCCGATTTTGTATTCCCGGGAAATTCTCAGTGCAACAGCGTAATCCTCTCCGTAACTGACATTGGGAAACCCAAAACGCCTGATTACGGATAAGTCAAACGCGCGCGGCGCTCCCATGCCGTTGACGCGCAGCAGATTATTATGACCGTTACATTGCGTCCACTCCTTGTGGTCGATAAGACCCGGCGGAATCTTTTTCAACCGCTCGTTAACAATCGTGTAAGAACCGACAACCATTGCGTATCGTCCCTGGCGCAGAGCATTCACGATTTTTTGCAGGGTTTCCGGAGAACTGTACAGGTCATCGGAATCGAGCTGCACAACGTATCGTCCGCAATGGCTGGAATAAATCGCTTCATTCCAGCAGCCGCCGATACGCAGATCGCGTCTTTTCGGAATAATGTGATGAACATGGGGATGTTTTGCTGCAAACTTCTGCAATATGTCTGTGGTTCCGTCGGTGGAGTGATTATCCACAACAATCACATTAAACGGAAAATCCGTTTTTTGCTCCAGAGCGCTGGTTAGCGCATCGGCAATCGTTTTTTTCCGGTTGAGCACGGGAATCACGATGCTGGCTTTCCACAGTAGATCATTCTTTTCTTTATCAACGCGCTTTGTTCGCGTCGAAAGATACGCACCGATGCGCTTCAAATGATTGGTCGCGATCTTTTCCAGTTTTTTCTGAAGAAGAAAATTTTCTCTTGCGACGTAGGAAAAATGTGCCTCCGGCTTCCTGACGGTTTTTTGTACCTGCTGTTGCTTTTTCTCAGCTACAGTGTACAAATATTTCCGTACATGAACTATTTCATAATCAGTGGAGACCTTCAGGCGCAGGTCGTACAATGCCATGTTTGCATCAGACGGCAGTGAACCGTATTTTTGCAGAACGGATTTTACGATCGCACAGGATAAAATCAAAACGTGTCCGAAATTGAAATCGTCACGAATACTGCCGGATTGATAATCTATGAATGGATGTTGAATCAGCTTCTTGCCCTCTCGTAGCGTAAAGTCCGAATAAACAATACCGAAGTGTTGATTATCCAAATGCTTCAGTAAACTGGGCAAAGATGATTTACTAAAATTAATTTCTTTTTCAGCATCAATCAACAAAAGATACTTGCTGGATAATTTTTTCAGAAACGAAGAGATGTTTTTAATTTCCGGAATAGAACTTTTATCGGAGGAAATGAAATCAAGTGCTTCTTGTGCGTTATTGAGGGGTAGAAGTAGGAACTGGCCGAATTTGCGAGCTGAAGATGATATTGTCACATTAGAATCCCGACATCATCAGGTTAAAGGCTTTTTCCGCCATATCGTTAGACAGTTTCATCAGCGCCTGCTTTCTGGCATTGGAAAGCAAATTAATATCTTCGTTTAAGGCGTAATCAACCGAGTCCGTGATATCTTTTGCCTTCCAGATCGTTTTGCCGTTGGTACTATCTTCAAAAACAACTTCCATCACCATGGTTGCGCGTTCTTCCGCCGCCAGGTCACTCTTGCGATGAGAAAGCGTTGATGTGTGCAGATTGACAATTTTCCCCCTGATGATCGCGTCCGCGCTCTCAATGCTTGGAGCTATTTTAAATCGGCTACTCTGGATGAACTGATTAATAAACGCTGTCCGGAAGTAATTTTCCAGCCCCGCCTGATCTGTCCTGTTTTCAAATGCGTCCACGTAAATTTTTTGAATACGGTTATCGATGCTCTCGCCTCGCGGAGCAAAGGAATAACCGCAGGCGAATAAGAAAATAGACAAAAAACAAAGAATGGTAATTTTAATTTTCAAATGATTATTCCTTTTTATCATAATAACACCACTTGTATCTTTGCAAAACTGCACATCATGTCATTTCGAGGAGCAAAGCGACGAGAAATCTTTCTTTTATGTCATTACTTTACAAGATTTCTCCCCAGCGTAGCTGGACTATAGCCTTCGGTCGAAATGACAAATCGATAATAATGCAAAGATATCAATCCTATTTTATTCCTACCCAACAACAATATTCACCAGCTTCTTCGGCACGTAAATAACCTTCTTGATCGGCATTCCGGCGGTCATGGATTTTATTTTTTCATCCGCGAGTGCATTGGCTTTGATGGTTTCTTCACTCTCATCCACCGGCACCGTCATTCGACTCCTGAGTTTGCCGTTAATCTGCACGACGATAGTCATTTCATCTTCACTGGCGATGGCGGAATCAAATTCCGGCCAGGGAACGTTTGCGGCCAGGTCTTGATGTCCCAGCAACTGCCAAAGCTCTTCCGTTATATGCGGCACAATCGGAACAAGCAGAATGATCGCTGCTTCCAGCGCCTCGCGCACCGCGCCCAACGCCACTTGATCCTCACTACCGGGACGTTTGATTTGATAGACTGTATTCACTAACTCCATCACAGCACTGATCGCCGTGTTGAAATGGAAACGGTCTTCGACATCAAAGGTAACTTTGCGAATCGTCTGATGGGTTTTGCGCCGCAGCGCCTTCAAATCACCTCCCAGTTCCATCACGCCGGACAAAGGTTCGACTTTTTTAATGTCATCGAGATATTCTTCAACAATGCGCCACAGGCGGCTCAAAAACCGGAAGGAGCCGTCCACGCCCTGTTCGCTCCACTCCAGATCCTTTTCCGGCGGCGCCGCGAACAGACAGAAAATGCGCGCGGTATCGGCACCGTATGTTTTAACCAGAAAATCGGGGTCAATGACGTTCTTGAGCGATTTGGACATTTTCTCGGTCTTGCCAATGATGACATCTTTGCCGCAGATATGGCACTTGCCGTCCGCCGCCTGCTCCGGGAAAAGATAACCGTGCTCTTGGCACTTCATCGTTTCCTTGCAGACCATGCCCTGCGTCAGCAGATTGGTGAAAGGCTCGTCCACGCCGATCACACCGAAATCGCGCAGAACCTTGGTGTAAAAACGCGAATAAAGCAGATGCAGAATGGCGTGTTCGATGCCGCCGATGTACTGATCTACCGGCATCCAGTAATCCAGTTTCTTGCGGTCCAGTCCCGGCTTTGTGTCGCAATCCGGACAGCAGTAGCGGTCGAAATACCATGATGATTCCACGAATGTATCCATCGTGTCCGTCTCGCGCGACGCTTTGCCGCCGCACTTGGGACAGGTTGTTTCCACAAATTCTTTGGAAGCCGCGAGCGGCGAACCGCCTTCGCTGCTTAATTTAATATTTTCCGGTAAAATAACGGGCAAATCTTTTTCGTCAACCGGAACGATGCCGCATTTGGCGCAGGTAATCATGGGAATCGGCGCGCCCCAGTATCGCTGGCGGGAAATGCCCCAGTCGCGCAGACGGTATTGAATGGTTCGTTTGCCCTTCCCTTCTTTTTCCAGAAAATCGGCGATGGCTTCCAGAACATTGGTGTTTTCCATGCCGTTGAACTGGCCGGAGTTGACAAGTATTCCTTCATCCACGTAGGCTTCGGTCATTGTCGCCGGATCGAGCGTTCTGTCTTTCGGTGAAATGACGACAATCAGCGGCAGATTGAATTTTTTGGCAAACTCGAAGTCGCGCTGATCGTGTGTAGGGACGGCCATAACGCAGCCGGTGCCGTAATCGGCCAGAACAAAGTTGGCCGCAAAGATCGGCATTTTCCCACCGGTGAGAGGATTGAGACAGTAGGAATCCAGGAACAGACCTTCCTTCTCATAATATTCGGACGTGCGCATCAGCTTGTCCTGCTTTTTGACTTTATCGACAAAGGTCTGGACATCTTTCTCAATGGCTTTGCCTTTGGTCAGTGTCGTGACCAGCGGATGCTCGGCGGCAACCAGCATGAAGGTCGCACCGAAAAGCGT
>CAYZLL010000012.1:0-32899 GCA_964479225.1 uncultured Smithella sp. | reverse complement strand
CATAAAAAACCTCCCCCGCTTTTTATTCGCATCCTTTGTAGCAAAAAACCTTTTTTATATTCCAGCGCGGCAACGTTGCCGCGTCTATCGCTAAAGTATGAACTGTCAAATGCTCGACGTAGAAGCAGCCGATGGCGTGACCGTCTCACGGCGAAGGACGAAGCCATTAAGAATCCTGGATTCCCGCCTTCGCGGGAATGACATATAACGATAGTATCATGATATTATTAGTATTTCATCTTTGTGTGTCCGTTTGATCCCGATCTTCATGCTTGATTCGCAGTACACTCCGAACTTTTTAGCTTTATTTCGGATTCTATTCCGAATGGTCTGGCTTGCACAAATAAGTATTCATTTTTATCACCTTTATCATTCAATCAGTTTTATCTTTTCCCGATCCATTCCGATGCCGTAACGTGTGTCGGGTTTTCTGCCTGTCGCTGTCACGGCCAGTTGCTGTGCCGCCGGCGCGCCAAAGGCCCGCCCGATATCCTGCCGGATTTTGCTGACGTAGGAGCGCAGCTCTTCTATTTCCAGCGCGCAGATGCCTTTGCCGTTCGTCGTTCCTCCTATCTTTCTGTAGATGTCTGTAATGACGGCCTGTGCATTGCTGATTTCTTCATAGTCGAGATAGCAGTCTGTGCAGCCGCCACATCCGGCGCGGACGGTCCGGCATTGAAGTTTCCGGCCTGCCAGAAACGCGTAAAGCGCCAGTCGCGACGGCATCATCGTCAGCTCCTTCTTTTTGTAAACGATCTTTCCTTGCGTCAGATCGATAATCAAAGGTTCTGCACGCTCGCGAATCAGGTGGCGCAGCAGTCTCGCCGGCGTTTGGACACGGCCGGTTGCCCTATCGCGGATGGCGTCTCTCAATGATATGAAGGGAATGGGCACAAGGGTGACGGAGGCTGATGCTGTGTCTCTCAGTATTTTGCCGCCCCGCTCTTCACGCATCTCCAGCATGACGGGCTTTACGGGCGGGTAGTAGAAGCCGGGATGGTTTTCAAATTCCGGTGAAACGAGTACGTGATAAATGCGGTCCTGCGGCCGGCCATAGAACTGCGCGGCGGTCATGAGGCAGGCGCTCATTGTTTTTCGCCCGCCGGCGATGGAGAAGAAAACGGTATCCTCCGGACGCTTCGTGAGGCGGTGCGCCAGCGCAAGGCAGGTCTTGAGCAGAATTTCATTGTCGTCTGCGCAAGTGATGTCATCCAAAGGGCGTCCCGCCGTATCGCGCAAAACGTGAACCGACTCCGGTGTAAACAGGATCGAACTGGGATCGATTTCGTATTCGTTTAAATAACGGTGAAAAGATCCGTCTTGCGGCGCAAGAAGCGCGGACAGAACGCGGTCTCTCCCGGTGCGCGTGGTGAGAACGTGAATTTCATCAACGCTGACGCCTTCCTGGTGCAGGGCGTAAAGGGTTTCGGTAATAACTTGCGGGCTCAATCCCGATATGGCCAGAAGAATGTTGGGCATGCTTTTCCCCTTGTTGCGCTGATTAAAAATCTAAAGATTAAATTTCTTTCACTTTCTCCATCATCATTTTACCCAATCCAAAAGTTGTCTGTTTCCCGATGTGCACTCTTTCGCAAAATTTTATCAGAGGCAAATATTCGGACAGTTTCCCGCGGTATTCAATGCTGCCGATCATACCGCCCATGAGCATTTCCTGTTCCTGTCTGTTGGAATAGCGCCGCCAGTCAAACCAGGAAAGATCAGATTGTTCTGTGGTTACTTTTTCTGCCCTGCTGACCATGCCACGGTAATCCAGTGCAGGCTCTGAGCCATCATGACTTTCTAAAAGCGAAGAGATTCGTCTGAGCATGGCTCTTACTAAAACATGAAAAGGCAATTCGGCTTTTAAATTGTTATGATATTTTAAACGCAATGGTGTTGATAATTGAAGCTTGATGATCATTTCCTGTTCGCCCTGCAAAACAGAATCCGGTTCGATGGCTATATTATCGAGAGCAGGCTGTTTTAAGATTTTGCCGTCTTTCTGGTCGTATATCAAAGCTTCATTGACAAGGACTTGCTTTAAGGAAAAGCCTGCCCGTTTGCCGTCGATTTTCTTGCCAATACCAATCTGTCCCATTTTATCAAAAGCGTAAATAAAATAAGGCAGGTATTCGTTGGCCTTACCAAAAAGTAATATGTCAAAATTTAAAACATCACCTTTTTGATAATTTGTTTTGGCATCATCCGGTGGTTCAATGACATAAGGATGTGGAGGCTGAACGGTACGCTTGGCAGAAATATCATGACTGGAATGGATTATGTTTTCAAAAATGGAAGGATAGATACATCGTTCCGCCAGCAAACAATCAGCGCATTCCTGCTTTTTGAGCGCGCAAACGACTTTCTTCAATGCATACCCGAAAATCCCCCGTAATGTTGAGCCTTTGTAAGGCGGTAAGATGGCATTATCTTCGAACACACATTTGAAAACATATCTACCGTAATGCAATGAGAGGGTCCGATCAATTCGTATTTTATTACTTTGAAGAGTTGTTTATCAATAATACCTACATTAAATGATAGTCAAGCAATATTTGTCTGAAATTGTGTTTTTATTAAGACTGGATTAATAGTTTTTAAGGCACAGTGCAGTGTGATTGCAGCAAAAGAAAAATGGGTTACAGTTTTATAATCTGTAACCCATTGTATTTTGGTGAGCCCTGTCGGAATCGAACCGACAACCTAATGATTAAGAGTCATTTGCTCTGCCAGTTGAGCTAAGGGCCCTGAGTGATGTTCTGTTGATAAAGAACTTCTCTTTTTTTTTCTGGTACGCCCGGTAGGATTCGAACCTACGACCAACAGATTCGAAGTCTGCGACTCTATCCAGCTGAGCTACGGGCGCGTGGTTTCAAATCCAAAATGGGGTGAGTGAAGGGACTTGAACCCTCAACCTCCGGGGCCACAACCCGGCACTCTGACCAATTGAGCTACACCCACCATTTTCGCCTTGGTGCGCCTGGAGGGATTCGAACTCTCGGCCCACGGATTAGAAGTCCGTTGCTCTATCCAACTGAGCTACAGGCGCATTTTGTATTCTGTGCCTAAAAAGACTTGACCTAATAGCCCCTCTTCCTCATTTTGTCAAGATGAAAAGATAAGTAAAACGATTTTTTATCATCGTGCATCTTTTATCTGACGTAACCGGCTATGCCATCGAATTTATAATTTTTTTTATTGAATTGTCCTCCCTGCGCGTCGGTGGAATAAAAATAACGGCCTGTTGTCGCGTTATACCAGCGATACAATTCTCTGGTGTTGGTTAATTTTGAGGTTGCGATGTTCCCTATTGCGCCTTCGGAGATGTAGCCCCGCAGATCTTTGCCGCCACCCGTCGGGATGTAATGATAGAAATGACTTCTCGTTTGCGGATTATACCAGCGATAGAAAGTTTTTGTTCCCGGGGTGTCTGCTTTAAACAGACGGAAAGCGATGCCTTCCTTGACATATTTCCCCTGAACGATTCTGGATGTCTCCGAAGCAGGATCGGCCGTGTAAAGATGATCGCCGCCGTTGGTGTATCTGTAGATATCAATCACCTTGGTGATATTTTCCGGCAGGATTTCCACGAACGCTTCCACAATCACATCGCCGCCGTTGGTGGCAAATAATAATTCATCTGCATAATAGCCCGGCGACGTGGATCCGGGATTGAAAGAAACCGTCAGATAATTGGATTGCCTGGTTGTCGCGCCGGAATTGGGGAAAATTTTTACGCTGCCTTCCGGAAAGAAGGATGTGGCGATGCCCAATATTCGCACACCTTCGAGGGCGAGCGGTGTGTTTTTACTTTTGATGTCAAGAACGTGAGCTCCGAAGTTGAGTTTGTCGGAGATAAATATTTCTCCCTGGTTTGCTTTTAATTCTTCCCATAATTCTATTCCATCAAGAGCCGTTCCGTCCAGGGATATGGACAAATTGCCTTGCTCGGGGTACGTGGCAAGATAAAGAATAATGCCTGATCCCAGAAAGTTGACTTTGATATTGTTGACGCCTTTTTCACATGCGGGATAGCCTTTGTCGTTTGTCCATTTGCCCGTTAGTTTGAGCATATCTTTTAAAGAGGGTGGCACGTTATAAATTCCGCCGGTTGTTTCGCTGTTCGTAAACGATACGTAGCGGCCTCTTTTAAGAAGAGCGGCAACATCATTGGTGTCGTGCTTCGGCATGGAAACAGACCATTTCAGCATTTCCCTGCCGGTGTTATTTAAGATGATTTTTTTGGATCCGGTTTTCCCGGGGAGTACGCTTCCCAAGTCCAGTCTTCCGGGATTCAAGCTGATCACGGGAGATTGCTGCGTGTACGCAATGTTGAAGGAAACATAAATTCCAGTTTTTACTTGGTCAGCATTCAATCTGATTTCTTCTTTGTAATGACCCACAGGCAGTTCTTTGGTGCAAACAAGTTTCTGATCTTCGGATCCGATGATCAGTTCGACATCAACGGACGAATTTTTTTTGTTTTTTTCATGGTCGGGTACCTCTTTGGGCAGCAACCTGACTTTCACGCGCAAACTTTTCGGTTCCGTTTCGAGAACACCGGATAACTGCTGTTCTTCGGGCTTGAGCCATCCGTCCGGTCCCCGGGTGGACCAGGTCATCATGTCGGATTTCGTGTTTTTCAGGGTAACGGTTCCTTCACCGGATTTATCAAAAGTAATCAACCCGAGTTTAAGTTCCGCAGGAGTGATCATCAAATCCGGCGGAGGCTGTTTCACTTCCTTGCCGATTGTTTTTTGCGTTTTTTGCTTGGGGGCGGAGGCGGTTTTTACCGGATTGGTAACGTTTTGGGAAAAACTGACCGGCGGAAAAATGAACAGCATTGCTATCGCTATAATATAGATGAAGATTTTTTTTATTCCGAACATAAATACCTCTTTGAATTTTGAAGTTTTCCTAACGCAAAGCATAAAATTAAGCAACTGTTTTCAGGATTATATCTTCACGTTCCGGATCCCGGGAGAATGCTTCTTTTTTAAAAATACTTGACACGCGGTTTCAACAAGATGTAGCTTGCTGAAAATTTCACATTACCCGGTCGAAAGAGTTTTTTAAGCAGAACAGGAATCGCTTTTTGATGATCATTTCAATCTCATAATTTATGAATGTGGATAATTTAAAATATTGGATCGCGCTGAAATCTGTTCTCGGCATAGGCAGTGTTACCTTCGCCGCACTGGTGGACAAGTTCCAATCCTTGCCGGCCATTTTCGGTGCGCCGGTTGGGGAATTAAAAGAAATCAAGGGAATTTCCGGTAAAATCGCCCTGGCCATTGTCCATTTTAAAGACTGGGACAAAGTTAAAGCAGAACTTGAACTTCTCGATAAAAAGAAAGTTAATATAATAACTTACGAGGACGAACTTTATCCACAAAAACTGCTGACTATCTATGACCGCCCTCCCTATATATATGTGTGCGGAAAACTGTCGGCCGACGACATCAATGTGGCCATCGTGGGCTCCAGAGCGGCCACGACTTACGGCAAATATACAACTGAAAAACTAAGCCGGGAAATGGCGTTCAAGGGCGTGACGGTCGTCAGCGGAATGGCCCGAGGCATCGATTCCGCGGCGCACCGGGGGGCCATCAGCGCGCGCGGACGGACGGTAGCAATTCTGGGCAGCGGTCTGGATGTTATTTATCCGCCGGAAAATAAAAAACTGTTTGAAGAAATTATTGAAAACGGCGCCGCGGTTTCCGAATTTCCACTGGGGACTCCGCCGCGCTCCCCCAATTTTCCAGCCCGCAACCGCATTATCAGCGGTATGTCCTACGGCGTGGTGATTGTGGAAGCGGGAGAAAAAAGCGGTTCCCTGATTACGGCACGGCTGGCGCTGGAACAGGGTCGGGAGGTTTTTGCCGTACCGGGAAGCATCGATTCCGCGGGCTCCCGGGGCACAAATAAATTAATCAAACAGGGAGCGAAGCTGATTGAGAATACGGATG
Source organism: uncultured Smithella sp. (assembly GCA_964479225.1). GTDB lineage: Bacteria > Desulfobacterota > Syntrophia > Syntrophales > Smithellaceae > Smithella. The sequence continues at coordinate 26,930 of CAYZLL010000012.1, read as the reverse complement.
ATATCCTGGAGGAGATCGCGCCCCAGATCGAACAAAAAACGTTAAAAACCGTCAGCATTCAGCACGCGCAAAGCGTCACGCCTCCAAATGTTGGGCGAAAGCAGGCAGAAAATCTGACTGGACTGCAGAAGACCATCTTCAATGCCGTCTTGCCGTCTCGCATTCATATTGACGATTTGATTTCCGCCACCGGATTGTCATCCGCGGAGCTTTTAAGTTCGTTAACCACTATGGAATTAAAAGGTATTATTGAGCAGCATCCCGGAAAATTCTTTTCTGTGAAAAAATAAATTTCTTTACAAAAAACCTTCTTCCATTTATAGGGGCGGCGAAATGCAGTGAGCAAGCTTTAAGAATCATCATTGAAGGTATTGTTATCTCCATTCATCAAACTATATAATATATTGTATTAGAGAGGGCCCATCGTAAGATGTCCAAAAAACTCGTTATCGCTGAAAAACCTTCCGTAGCCCGTGATATCGCCGGCGCTTTGGGAGGCTTCGAAACCCGCGGCAAAGTATTTGAACGGGATGATATGATTGTCTGTTCTGCTTCCGGCCACCTTGTGGAATTGTGTATGCCGGAGGATATCGACAAGAAAAAGTATGGTTTCTGGAAGCTGGATACCCTGCCGATTCTTCCGGAAACATTTCCCCTCAGGCCGTCAAAAAGCAACAGCTACAAGGGTGCTGTCCGGAAAAAGAAGGATACGGAAGATGCGAACGGCGAAGGCGGTTCAGACCTGCTCAACATCATCAAGCGGGAAGCAAAACGCAAGGAGGTCACGGGCATTGTCAATGCCTGCGATGCCGGCCGTGAAGGCGAACTTATCTTTACCTACATGATGAAATATCTGGACATCAAGAAGCCGGCCGAACGCCTCTGGCTGCAGTCGATGACACCGGCCGCCATTCGAAAAGGATTCTCACATTTGCTGCCCGCGCAGGCAAAAGCAGGACTTGCCGACGCCGCGATTTGCCGATCGGAATCGGACTGGCTCGTGGGCATCAACGCCACACGGGCCTTCACGGTTCGCCTGGGCGGCCGAAAAAGCAAGGAGACCGTGAACCTCGGAAGAGTCCAAACGCCCACGCTTGCCATACTGGTTACCCGCGAACGGGAAATTCTGGCGTTCAAACCACGCGACTACTGGAACGCCAAAGGCGTTTTCGATGTTACCGGAGAAACCTATGAAGGGATCTGGATCCGGGAAGATTTTAAGAAAAATCCTGCAGATCCGGATGACCGCGCCGACAGGATCTGGGACAAGGAAACAGCGGAAAGTATTAAAGAGCGCTGCACAGGAAAGCCCGCAACGGCTGCCGATAAGCACAAAGAAACCCGGGAAGCTCCGCCACCACTTTTTGATCTGACCACGTTGCAGCGTGAATCCAACAAGCGCTTCGGACTTTCGGCAAAGTCAACCCTGTCCGCCGCTCAGGCGCTGTATGATAAATACAAGGTGCTCACTTATCCACGCACCGACAGCAAGTGCCTTCCGGAAGATTATCCGGCTGAAGTAAGCCGCATCCTGTCCTCGTTGGGTGGTGATTATGCCCCACTCGCTAAAAAAATCGGTGACCCTTCCAAAGCACAGATGGCACGCCGCATTTTTGACAACGCAAAAATATCAGATCACTTTGCCATCATCCCGACCGGTGAAACGCCTTCCGGCCTCAGTGAAATCGAGAAGAAGGTCTATGACCTTGTTGTGCGACGGTTTCTGGCCGCTTTCATGGAATCATCCGTGTGGAAGGTTGTGGAACGGACAACCCGCGTCGGCGAAGACGCATTTCGCACAACGGCACGACTTCTGGCAATTGCCGGATGGAGAGAAGCCTTTGGCAAGGAGGACGATCTGGAACCGGAAATCGGCATCGCCAACCGCCTGCCCGGGCTGGATGACGCAGGCGCCAATATCCAGACTGTCCGGATTGAACTGCAGGGCTGTCAGACCAATCCGCCGCCTCGATACAACGACGCCACGCTGCTGGCCGCGATGGAAACCGCGGGAAAGCTTTTAGACGATGAGGAACTGGCCGAAGCAATGAAAGAACGCGGACTGGGCACGCCTGCTACCCGTGCTGATACGATCGAGAGGCTGATTGGAGCGCGTTATGTGACACGCAATCGAAAAGATTTGACGCCTACTGCAAAAGCAATGAATATTATAGAACTGCTGGAATCTATTCCCGTTGAGGGATTGGTGTCACCGGCGCTTACCGGCGAATGGGAGCATAAGTTGCTTCAAATGGAAAAAGGGGAGATTTCGCGATCCGGTTTCATGCAGGAAATTAATAATTTTACGGCAAACATCGTGGAAAAGGCACGGAGCATAAGTGCTGATGCAACCGACCTCGTTTGCGAAAAATGCGATTCCCCGATGGTTATCAAGTGGGGGAAAAATGGAAAATTTCTTTGTTGTTCCAATTATCCCGAATGTAAAAACACCATGAATTTCACTCATGATGAAAATGGAAAGGTAAAACACGTGGAAGCCATAACAACGGATGTTAAATGTAATAAATGCGGCAAACCTATGGTCGTTAAAGAAGGACGTTTTGGACAGTTCCTGGCCTGCTCCGGCTATCCGGAGTGCAAAAACACCATGAACGCGACGAAAAACGAGAACGGAGAGATTGTCGCTCAAGAAACGCCGACCACTGATGAAGTTTGCGAACTCTGTAGCAAACCCATGGCCATCAAGCGCGGCCGCTACGGTCAGTTCCTCGGTTGTACCGGCTATCCCGAATGCAAAAACATTAAAAAGATGGGGAAAAACGGCAAAGCAACCAAGGAGGAGCCGGTGTTGTCGGATGAAACCTGCGATCGCTGCGGCAAGCCCATGGCCATCAAACGCGGACGCTACGGCCAGTTCCTGGGATGCACGGGTTATCCCGAATGCAAAAACATCAAAAAAATGTCCAGGACGACATCAACAGAATGAGCACTGCTCCCGTGGTCATCATCGGTGGCGGTCTGGCCGGTTGTGAAGCCGCCTGGCAGCTCCTGCGGCGCGGTCACAGCGTTCATCTGTGCGAAATGAAACCGCAGAAATTTTCTCCCGCCCACAAAATGGAACACCTGGCGGAACTGGTCTGCAGCAACTCGCTCAAATCCAACAGTCTCGACAATGCTTCCGGATTGCTGAAAGAAGAAATGCGCCGTCTGCATTCTTTAATCGTGATGGCCGCGGATGGCACGGCGGTGGCAGCAGGTTCAGCGCTCGCGGTGGACCGTCTGCAATTCGCCCGGGAAGTAGAAGAAAAACTCCATCAGCAAAAGAATTTCTCACTGAGCCGGATGGAAGTTACAACCATTCCTCAGGATGCATGGACGATCATTGCCACCGGACCGCTGACTTCCGACGCCCTCGCTCAGAAAATTGCGCGCCTGCTGGACAAATCTTATCTCTATTTTTATGACGCCATCGCACCGATCATCGAAGCCGATTCCATTGATCTGGAGAAGGTTTTCCGGGCGTCCCGTTATGATAAGGGAACGCCGGATTATCTGAACAGTCCGCTGAATAAAGAAGAGTACGAACGTCTGTGGCAGGAATTACTGGCCGGAGAAAAGGTTGCCGCAAAACCTTTTGAAGAAATCCGCCATTTTGAAAGCTGCCTGCCGGTGGAGGAGCTGGCGGCTCGCGGAGAAAAAAGCCTGGCTTTCGGCCCGATGAAACCCGTCGGCCTTATCAATCCCCAAACAGGAAAAATGCCGTATGCCGTTGTGCAATTACGCCGCGAAAATTCAGCCGGCACACTTTTTAACATGGTCGGTTTTCAAACCAAACTAACCTGGCCCGAACAGCGGCGCGTCTTCCGGCTCATCCCGGGGCTGGAAAACGCTGAATTCGCGCGCTACGGCAGCATCCATCGCAACACGTTTATGCACTCCCCTTCCCTGCTGCTGCCTTCGCTGCAACTGAAAAGTCATGAAAATATTTTCTTCGCCGGTCAAATGACCGGGGTGGAAGGGTATGTTGAATCGGCGGCGATGGGTCTGCTGGCCGGAATCAATGCCGCATCGATCATCGAAGGGAAAAAACCTGAACAACCTCCTGTTCAAACCGCGCTGGGCGCTTTATTGCACTACATCACCTCGCCTGATCACGCCGGCCATTTTCAGCCGATGAATATAAATTTCGGATTGATCGCCTCTGCGCCGGCGGGGAAAATGCGGAAGAAAGAACGGAATGCGCTGATCGTCAATCAGGCCCTTCAAGCTTTGGATCAATGGATGGAACGTCAAAAAAATGCATAAGCCCGGCCCATATATTCTATTGACACAAACCGATACTTCTCCTATACTCCGCGCGATTTAAATTAGTTTTTTAACAACAGATATTAATTTACGACATAGAAAAATAAGGAGAGTATCCATGTCTGAACAAAACAGAGAAAGTTCGCTTGTGCTGATTAAACCGGACGCCATGAAAAATTCATTGACCGGTTATATCCTTTCACAGTTTTCCGAATTTCATACCGGCCTGCGTTTTGCGGCACTCAAGGTCGTTGCCGTCAATCTGGCATTAGCCGAAGAACATTACGCGGAGCATAAAGGAAAATTTTTCTACCCTTCCCTTCTGGATTATATTCGCGGTTACCTGCATTATCCGGATGAGCCTTCCAAACGCAGGGTTATTGCCATAATTTACCGGGGCCCCAACGCCATCAAACACATCCGCGAAATCTGTGGCAATACCAATCCGCACGATGCGAGAGCGCAAAGGCCCGGATGTATACGCGCGCTGGGAACCGTCATTCCGCTGTATGATGAAAACGGGAAAGTCGCGGGCGACCGGTCGGACAATATGATTCACGCCTCCGCTAACACGGAGGATGCCGAACGCGAAATTAAACTGTGGTTCCTGCCCACCGATATTCCTCCTATTGTGCGCAGTTTTCCGACTGAAACCAGCAAAGAATACTTCTATTACAAAAACGGCACCGTGAGTTCAGAATACACGCCGGGCAGTTACTGTTTCATCGGTCCCGGCCACATTGCCTGGAAATCCGACATGAAAGTTCTGCGGCAGATTGTCAAAGGCAAAAAGCAGGATTATTCAACAAACGCGGTTATTGCCAAATACCTGATTAACACGAATATTGAAAAAGATTAGTTCCGTCTATCTCAACAAACAAAAAACCGGATGCGTACGCTGGCCTCCGGTTTTTTTATTTAAAGATACATGGTAAATATCAGCACCCGTCAGGATACTTCGTTTCAGTCGCTTATTCTTTTGTATGTTTTCCAGCCTTCGGATAAACCCAGTCCCTTGAATTTCTCTTTTGTTTGGGCATCAGGATATTTAAAATAATACTGGTATTTGCTTTTTTTAATTTTCCGGACATCCACCTTGGATACACTCGTGTTTTGACTCCATGTCCCTTCCCGTTCAATCAAACGACGCTGCGTATCATAGGAAACAAGCTGTTTGTTTTCGACTTTATATTTTCCCCTTATTTCTTCAACGGCAATGTTGTTCTGAAAATTGGTTGCTTCATAAGTTCCATTGGCATTGTAGCGAACCCTTTGCTTCAGAACAATCAATTGTCCCGCATATTTAATGTCGTGATTGATTTCATACAATCCGGGATGAATGGAATTCAACTCCGGTTCATCCTTGCCGCAGGCGACAACAAGGATTGCCAAGGCAAGCATCAATAACCAATATGATATTTTTTTCATGACCGGCAGACTCCTTTATCCTCTGGTGGCCCTGATGATTTATCCTTTAATCAAATCTGATTTTTTGTCATCCATATCATCAGGATTTTCTTTTGTTTGCGGAGTTAAAAAAACAAACAAAGGTATTTTTGTCAAGATTTTATTTAGAAAACCAAATCATTCTTCGTGCTGTCTCTGAAAACTTTTGTATCTTGCGTGAAAGCGTGATGAAACAATTTGCTTTTTAGCGGTTAATGTAATAAATTTTTCACCGCAAAGCGTTGCAAGCATGCGGCTTGGAGTAGTACTCATCTTTTCGAATTTTTAAGGCTAAGAAAGTGTATCAGGAAATATTCATAATCAGCGGCGGATGTTCTGGCGATCCGTTTTTTCTTGAAAAAAAAATCAGGAAAACAAAAAAAACTTATATTGTCTGCTGTGACAAAGGAGCACACCATTTAAAAAGGCTGGAGATGATGCCCGACGTCATCATCGGTGATCTGGATTCCATTGATCAACGCACGCTGAAACATTATGAAAAGCAGAACGTCAAGGTTATCCGGTTTGCTTCTGAAAAAGATTACACGGATACGGAGCTTGCGCTAAGCTATGCCCTTCAGTTAAAGCCACAAAAGATATCCATATTCTGCGCGCTGGGTGGTCGAATTGACCACACGCTCGCTAATATTTATCTACTCTCTAAAGGATTTGACCAAGGGATCGATACCTTCCTGGTTGATGAATACTGCGAAGCATTTGTGCTCAACAAACAATGCTCTTTTATCAAAGAAACGGGCAAAACAGTTTCTCTGTTCGCGCTGACCCCTGAGGTTACCGGCATAACGCTGGCAGGATTCCATTATCCACTGGAAAAAGATGTTCTCAAAATGGGCGCTACCCTCGGCATCAGTAACCGGATCAATCAATCCCGGGCCGGCATCACCATCAAGAAAGGCAAGTTGCTGGTCATCAAATATCATCATAAAGATCTTTTTCCGGAGGCGCGTTGAATGATGAAACCGGTTAAAGTGTTATGCATCGGCGGCTCCGATTCCAGCGGTGGCGCAGGAATTCAGGCGGATCTGAAAGCCGTCACCGCCTGCGGCTGCTGGGGATTGAGCGTCATCACAGCGGTAACCGCGCAAAACACGAGCGGCGTTTTCGGGATTTATCCTGTAACGCCTGCGTTTGTCGGAAAACAAATAGATGTTGTATTAAAGGATACCGGAGCTGACGCGGTGAAAACCGGTATGCTGCCGACGTCGGACATTATTCAGACCGTGGCACAAAAAATAAAAAAATATAAAATTAAAAACCTGATTGTTGATCCCGTCATGATTGCCAAGGGCGGGAAAACGCTGATGCCGGGAAAAGCGCGGCTGGCGCTGATCAAAGAACTGCTGCCGCTTGCTTGGGTTGTCACGCCGAACGTTCCCGAAGCGGAAATACTATCGAAAACTAAAATTAAATCTATTGAAGACATGCAAGAAGCGGCACGGAGGATTCACGAATCGGGTGTCAGGAATGTGTTGATTAAAGGAGGCCATCTTCCTGCCGGAAGAAAAACGGAAATCACTGACGTTCTTTACAACGGCAGCTTCTATGAATTTTCCTCGCAACGCATCCGGGTTCAGGGTGTTCACGGAACCGGTTGCACCTATGCCTCGGCCCTGGCAGCCGGTATCGCCCGGGGAGAAAGCATCATCGATGCAGCTTTACACGCCAAAATTTTAATCATCGCCGCCATCAAAAACCACGTACCGACTGGAAAAGGCTACAGCGCGGCAAACGTTTTTGGAGAAACATTTAAAAAACCATAGGAACACAGCGACCTGAAAGTCGCCTAAATATCTGGAGGAAATCATGACACAACTGGAAAAAGCCCGCAAAGGGCAGATTACTGAAGAAATGAAAATCGCGGCAAAAGTCGAAAATGTCGCACCTGAATATATCCGTGACGGTCTCGTGGAGGGAAACATTGTTATTTGCCGCAACACAAAACATAAAACCATCAAACCGCTGGCCATCGGCCTTGGTCTGCGCACCAAAGTCAACGCCAACATCGGCACATCGAAAGATCACGCGAATGTAAATCTGGAACTCAAAAAGTTAAAAATTGCGGCGGATGCCGGTGCCGACGCTGTTATGGATTTATCCACCGGCGGGAATCTGGCCGTCATCAGAAAAAAAGTCATGCAGCAATCAACCGTGGCGATCGGCACTGTGCCGATTTATCAGGCAGCGGTTAAAATAATAGCCCGTAAAAAAGCCATATCGGAAATGACCGCGGATGATATGTTTGCCGTCATTGAAGAAAACGGTCAGGACGGCGTCGATTTTATTACGGTACACTGCGGCGTGACGAGGCTCAGTGTCGCCGCCCTTCAGGCGCAGGAAAGAATCCTGGGCATTGTCAGCCGCGGCGGTTCGATGACGGCCAACTGGATGGAATGCAATCAAAAAGAAAATCCCCTTTACGAAGAATATGACCGGCTGCTCGAAATTGCCCATCGTTATGACATGGTTTTGAGTCTTGGCGATGGATTGAGACCGGGCGCGATCGATGACGCCACGGATCAGGCGCAACTACAGGAGCTGATTATTCTCGGAGAATTGGCCGGACGTGCCCGCGCGGCCGACGTTCAGGTGATGATTGAAGGTCCGGGACACGTTCCGCTGACGGAAATCGTCACCAACATCAAACTGCAAAAGCAAATCTGCCAGAACGCACCATTTTATGTATTGGGTCCCCTGCCCACGGATATTGCCCCGGGTTACGACCACATTACTTCCGCCATCGGCGGGGCCATTGCCGGCGCCGCTGGAGCCGATTTCCTTTGCTATGTCACACCCGCGGAACATCTGCGTCTGCCGACTCTCGCCGATGTGCGTGACGGCGTTATCGCCGCGCGCATTGCCGCGCATATCGCAGATATCGCCAAAGGATTACCCGGTGCCCGCGCCAAAGACAGAAAAATGGCGCAATGCCGGAAGAATTTTGACTGGCAGGGACAGGTGGATTTATCCATTGATCCGGAAAAAACGGTTTCTCTTCTGGAAAAAAGCAAAAGCGCCCATGATGAAGGCTGCACCATGTGCGGCGAACTCTGCGCGATTAAACTGGGCAAAAAATAATCATAGAAGGAAAGTCTTTTGTCTGAGGAGCAGGAAAATACCAGGAACATTAAACTGCATCATGCCCGGGAAATCGTCCGACACCTGAAGCAGTCCGGTTATGAAGCGTATTTTGTCGGCGGTTGCGTGCGGGATTTCATCCTCGGTCATCCTTCCAGCGATTACGACATTGTAACTTCGGCGCTGCCTGATCAAGTCATCGCCTTATTTCCTCATACCCTATCCATTGGCGCCAAGTTCGGCGTCGTCGCCGTGATGGTTGAACATTACCCGTATGAAGTTGCTACCTTCCGCAGTGACGATCTTTACGAAGACGGCCGGCATCCCTCGCAAGTCCGCTTTTCTTCCGCCACAGAAGATGTGTTCCGGCGGGATTTCACGGTCAACGGTCTTTTAATGGATCCGGTGAGCAGAGAAATATTTGATTATGTCAACGGCCGCGCTGATATCGAAAATAATATAATCCGAACCATTGGCGATCCCGACAACCGCTTTAATGAAGATTACTTACGAATGCTTAGAGCGATTCGCTTTGCAGCTAATTTGGGTTTTAAAATAGAACCGGAAACCCAAAAAGCCATTACCCGAAACGCACCTAAAATAAATCAAATCAGCGCGGAGCGTGTGCGGGATGAACTAAACAAAATTCTGACGCGCGGCGGCGCACGCAGCGGGTTCGAACTGCTGAGTGAAACGCACCTTCTGCGGGAAGTTCTGCCCGAAGTGGCCAAACTGCAAGGCGTGGAACAACCGCCACGTTTTCATCCGGAAGGTGATGTCTGGCAGCATACTTTAAAAATGCTGGAGCTCTTATCTGTCAACGAAGATTTAGAAAATAATATTTGTCTGGCGTGGGGAGTGCTCCTGCATGATGTCGGCAAAGCCGTCACCCGAAGCGAAGATGAAAAAGGCGTCCATTTCTACGGACACGTGCAAAAGGGAGAAGAAATTGCCGACGAGATTATGCAGCGGCTTCGTTTTTCCCGTGCCCGGAGAGAAACGGTTCTTGCGCTGATTCGCCAGCATATGGTTTTCATGAACGTGCAGAAAATGCGTCCGGGACGCTTGAAAAGATTTCTGCGCATGCCGGATTTTGATTTGCATCTGGAGCTGCACCGCATGGATTGCCTGTCCAGTCATGGCCTGCTGGACAATTATGAATTCTGCCGGAAGCAGCTTCAAACGCTGGATAAAGAAGATTTGCATCCGCCCAGGCTGCTGAGCGGTAATGATTTAATCGCGATGGGATTTACGCCGGGAAAGATTATCGGAGAGATTCTGCTGGGACTGGAAGAGGAACAACTGGAAGGAAGAATCAAAACCGGTGAAGAAGCCAGGGATTATGTTTGCGACAAATGGAAAGTAAACTCATGAGCAGAAAAAGAATCCTATTGCTTTTTAGTTTGATCTTGCTTTGCATTCTTGCTTGCTCTTCAAAGGCGCATCATCCATCGCGAACAACAAAAATACACCCTCGCCCGTTAAAGCTGATGGGATATGCCATTCAGGCCGGTGCTTTTAAAAACGTGCACAATGCCGCGCGTCTCACAGAAAGACTGAAAAATGATCACGCTCTGGATGCCACGTATTTTCTTGCTTCTGACAAATTCTTCAAAGTTCAATTTGGTAACTTCACAACAAAAGAATCGGCCAGGCAAAGAGCTTTCAGCCTCAAAGAAAAAAAGGTTATTGAAGAATTCTATATTGTCCGCCCGGAAGATTATTCTGTTTCCAGACAAAAGCAATACGGCACCGGTTATCTCAGAGAAGCGCTTGTAAAAACCGCTGGGGATTTCATCGGGGTCCCCTACCTGTGGGGCGGCACGTCCCCCGATGGCGGCTTTGACTGCAGCGGACTGACCATGACGGTCTATCAATTAAACGGACTGAATCTGCCGCGTAACTCGTCACAACAATTTGACGCGGGTCTATCCATCAACAAAAATGAATTGCAAAAAGGGGATCTTGTGTTCTTCGCGCAGAAAGGATCGGGCACTGTTTCACATGTGGGAATTTACATCGGAGATGAAAAATTCATTCACGCTTCGACTCACGGCGGAAAAATCCGCGTAGATTCTCTCTCGTCGAACTATTTTAAGAGTCAATACGTCGGCGCCAAAACTTACTTATGATTCTGATTATTGTCAGCACAAAACATTTTTCGTCCGCATCACGAACCATCACATAACGTAGTGCTGACAAGGCTTACAGAGGATTGACAATAGAAATCATTCGTCCACACATACTGTTTTTATCTGTCGATCGACCGGAAATGCAGTTCCCATCCAATGATCACCATAAAAATATTTTATATTTTTTTGCACTTTTTGTTGACGTTATAAAAAAATTAAAGTAAAATCTAATCAGAAAAAGGGATTAGAAGTATTTTGATCCAATAATTTTTTACAAAGGAGGCTTCACCTGATGGCAACAGCAAAAAAAGCGGCACCCAAAAAGAAAGTGGCAAAGAAAGTTGTAAAGAAAGCAGCTCCCAAGAAAAAAGTGGCCAAGAAAGTTGTAAAGAAAGCAGCTCCCAAGAAAAAAGTAGCCAAGAAGAAGTAAGAAATTTAAGCGTTCAATTTTACCAATTGATTTCAACAATGGCGGTGATCGGTCAGCACAACGATTGCCGTCATTGTTTTTATGCACTTCAGTTTCATTCTTTAATTCCGCACGGATGAAATTTGCTCATATCTTTCAGCTTTGATTTTTAACTTAAATTATGTATAAGTTCTCACGCCGCGGTTGATCCGCGGGCAAACAATATCTTTTAAATTTTCTATTGTAAAGGGATGGATTTAGTCATGCTGGAATTAAGAACATTACATTTCACCGTGCCGGGAAATAATGATGGAAACGACGAGCCGCGCAACATCATTGACGGCCTTGATTACACCTTTGAGAAAGGTAAATTTTACGTCATCACCGGTCCCAACGGCAGCGGCAAAACAACACTCGCCAAACTGATTATGGGCATCAATCCCGTGTCATCCGGTTCGATTATCTTTGAAGGGCAGGACATTTCCGGTCTTTCCATTACCGAACGCGCCAAAGCAGGCATTGCGTATAGCTTTCAGCAACCCGCCCGTTTCAAGGGCATTACTTTTCGGGACCTGCTCTCCATCGCCACGGGCGTTACGGATGAAAAAAAGATTGTGGAAATGGTCACCCGGGTGGGCATTTGTCCGATGTCTTTTCTGGACAAGGAAGTTGATACGACCCTTTCCGGCGGTGAGATTAAGAAAATTGAACTCGCCACCACGATTGCCGCCAATCCGAAACTGGCCATCTATGACGAACCGGATACGGGAATTGATTTATGGACCATCGGCCCGATGGTCAGTCTGCTGAAAAAAGAACTTCATCCCCGGACGACAACGATTGTCGTTAGTCATAACCGGGCTTTTCTCGAAGTTGCGGATGTCATCATCATCCTGAAAAAAGGACGCATCGTTTACACCGGTGATCTGCAAAATGCGTTACCGCTGTTAACGGATTTAAGCATTTGTACCTATCATAATAGATGCGAAGGAGAGAAAGATGCTGGATGCCTTAGATAAAAAACTTTTAAAAACCGTTGCGGATCTGGAAGCGTTACCCAAGGGCGCATACAATATCAGAAAAAACGGCAAACTTCTGCAAAGGAAAGTATCCTCCAATATCAACATTGAAAGCAATGCCGATGGAACGGGCATCATTGTCACGATTAAACCGGGCACCAAAAATGAGTCCGTACATATTCCGGTTATTTTGAGCCAGGCCGGTCTTTATGATGTCGTCTATAATTCTTTTGTGATCGGAGAAGACTCCGAAGTAACGATCATCGCCGGATGCGGTATCCACTGCGGTTCGCAGGAACCGGAAGGCCATGCCGGTATTCATGATTTTCACGTCGGCCGGAAAGCTAAAGTGACTTACGTGGAAAAACATTTTGCCATGGGGGAAGGCAAAGGACGCCGCACCCTGAATCCGACCACAAAAATATTTCTGGATGAAGGCGCAACAGCAGAAATGGAATTAACTCAGATCAGCGGCGTTGATGAAGCCAACCGTCTGAATGAAGCAACCCTCGGACCCGATAGTTTGCTGCTAATCACCGAAAGAGTCATGACGGAAGGCGAGCAATCGGCTGTATCCACCAATAACATCATTTTGAAAGGTTCCGGCAGCAGGGCCAACATGATTTCCCGCTCGGTGATGAAAGGAAATTCCAAACAAATCTTTCATGCCAATATGGAAGCCATGAACAAATGCTTCGGGCACATCGAATGCGACGCCATTATTATGGATAACGGCACAAACGAAACGATGCCGGCGCTCAAAGCGCTGCATCCCGATGCCGAGCTGACGCACGAAGCTTCAATCGGCAAGATTGCCAACGATCAGTTGACCAAGCTCATGAGCCTGGGGCTGACCTACGACGAGGCGGTCAATAAAATTATTCAGGGATTCCTCAAATAAAAAAATAAAGAGAACACAAAGAATCATGAAAACGGAAAATCAGCACCATATCGAATTTAAAAATTTACTGGTCACCGGCGGCTGCGGCTTTATCGGTAGTAACTTTATCCGCTGGTTAATGAACAACAAGGACTTTTCCGGCAGAATTATTAATGTGGACACTCTGACTTACGCGGGGAATCCGGAAAATCTAGCCGATATTGCTGCTGATTTTGAGTCGCGGTACATTTTTCACAAAGTGGATATCTGTGATGCCGCAAAACTGGAAGACATATTCGCGCGCTATGATATCGATGCCGTTTGTCACTTTGCGGCCGAATCGCACGTGGACCGCTCCATCAAAACACCGGGAGATTTTATTCAGACCAATATTGTCGGCACCTTTAATCTGCTGGAAGCAGCCAAAGCCCGCGGCGATCAATTCAAACTCTTTCATCACGTCAGCACGGATGAGGTTTACGGAAGCCTCGGCGCTGAAGGCCTTTTCCGCGAAGACACCCCTTATCGCCCCAACAGCCCTTATTCAGCGTCAAAAGCCGCTTCGGATCATCTGGTGCGGGCCTATTACAAAACATTCGGCCTGCCGGCAACTATCTCCAACTGCTCCAATAATTACGGCCCCTATCAGTTTCCGGAAAAACTCATTCCGCTGATTATCCTCAATGCGCTGGAAGGAAAGTCCCTTCCGGTTTACGGGGACGGCAAAAACGTGCGCGACTGGCTTTATGTGGAAGATCACTGCAAAGCCATCTGGACGATCATGAACGCGGGAAAACGAGGCGAAACCTATAATGTCGGCGGAAAAGCGGAGATGGAAAATATTGTCATCGTACAAATGATTTGCGACATTCTTGACGAAATCGAGCCGGCCGGGGATGGAAATCAGCGGCGCACACTGATTACTTTCGTTAAAGACCGCCCCGGTCACGATCGTCGCTACGCCATTGATTTTTCCAAAATCCATAATGAATTAGGCTGGTCACCAGAGGAATCTTTTACGTCCGGCCTGCGCAAAACAATCATCTGGTATTTGAAGCAGAAGAAATGGGTGGAAAACATCAAGACCGGAGCCTATCAGGCTTGGATGGCAGAACAATACGGTTGAACCATTCTATCGTTTATTGTTTTTTCTATTTTCGCCAGTCCAGCCACATAATATACAAAATCATAAAGACGCTATAGACCGCCGAAGGCAGTGCGGTTTCTTTTTCAAACAGGGCAATGGCCAGTCCTCCGGCGATGCCCTGATTCTTCAACGTGCCCTGAAGAACCAGACTGATCAGGTTGCTTTTTTCTATTTTAAAAATCTCGCCGCTTTTCTGAATGACCCAGCCCAGGACAAAGGTGGCGCCAAACACCGTTGCAGCCAGCGGGAGAAGCGCCATGGGACTGCTGAAAATCAAATCACGGTTCACGCCGATCATGGAATAAAGAACGATAAAGAATCCCCAATCCGTCAGCAGGCCGCGCACGGGTGTCAGACGATCTTCCCATTTAAAATAAAGGATCATTCTGGATAAAATCAACGGCAGGACAATCAACATGAATATGATGCCAGCCAGTTTTGAAGGATCACTGAACGCCGTGCCAATGAAAATCCAGAACATCAACGGCATGATGAATAAGGCCACGAGATAGGAGGCCACAGTTCCGGAAAGCGTGTAAGACACATTACCGTTCAAAATGGCCGTAAAAGGGATAACGGCTACCGCCGGAGGAACGGCCGCGATGAGTACAAAGCCAATCCACAGATGATGATCTTGCACAAGCAATGCCGATAAAAGCAGAATGACACCACCCAGGATAAAATAAGTCATGACAATGCCAATCAGAGAAGGCTTGAGAATCGCCCGGGGTTTTAAAAAAAAGTGATTGGGAACATTAATCGTCGCCAGCGTCATCACGATGGCCAGAGCCGGCATCATGATGATTTTGGTCCATTGCGCCGGTTGAGGAAAAAGCAATCCTGTTACGATGGCCAGAAGAAAAATGAAATTGCGATTGTTCAGCAGTTTAATCATGCTTATTAACAGTCCCTCATTTCTTATTCATTATTTGTATCTTTTTTACAATTAAATTTATATCAAGTTTGTTGCGAGCAATAGCCTATCGATCATTCCAATTATCTGCTTGTACTTTTAGTTCAAATTTGCCAATATAACCAACAAAATTATATTATTTTAAGGAGGATTTTATGTCAAAATCGGAGGAAAATTTAAAAGAAGCTTTTGCCGGTGAATCTCAGGCAAACCGCAAATATCTGGCCTTTGCCGCCAAAGCAGATCAGGAAGGCTTTGCGCAGGCGGCAAAATTATTCCGGGCGGCCGCGGAAGCGGAAACCGTTCACGCCCATGCTCATCTGCGGGCGCTCAAAGGAATCAAATCCACCAAAGAGAATCTTCAGGAAGCCGTCGCCGGAGAAACCCATGAGTTCAAGAGCATGTATCCGGGAATGATTGAAACAGCCAAAGCCGAAGGGAACAAGGAAGCCGAGCGCACTTTTCATTTCGCCAATGAAGTGGAAAAAATTCACGCCGCGCTTTATCAGCAAATGCTGGATACACTGGAAAAAACCAAAGAATCTTCCAGCTACTACGTCTGCCCGGTTTGCGGTTATACGGTGGAAAAAGAAGCTCCGGAAACCTGCCCCGTTTGCGGTGCTAAAGGAAAAATGTTTAAAAAAGTAGATTAATGATTAAAATATTTAAAAAGGATTGCCTCACGACCTGACCGGGACATGCATCACCCCATGAGGCAATCAGGGACATGTTTTGTCAGTTAAAGAAATATTAATCATTATCAGTGGCATTGTTTTATTTCTGATCGGAATGATCAATCTTTCTTCCGCGGTGCGGAAACTGATTGATGTCCGCATAAAACAATACATCAAATATGCCGTGGGAAGGCCTTTGTTCGGCCTTCTCACCGGCATCTTTTCCACCATTATTTTTCAAAGTTCCTCTGCGTCAACGGCTCTCACTATCGGATTGGTCAGCGCCGGTTTAATCAGTTTTGCCAATTCGCTGGCCATTATCCTAGGTGCCGATATCGGCACAACACTGACCGTTCAATTCGTGATTTGGCGTTTCACGGAAATATCCCCGTTGATTATTACCATCGGGGGCCTGTTGTGGCTGACCGGCCGGGAAAAGTGGCAGACGGTCGGTGAAATGATTTTCTATTTCGGTTTGATGTTTTTTGGCTTGGAGCTGATCAGCAACATTGTTGAGCCTCTCAAAAAATCACCGGCCCTGATTCAGATGTTCACCGGAACACAAAATCCTTTGATCGGGATAGGGTTGGGCATTGTCGTCACCGGCATTGTGCATGCTTCCGCCATTCCCATCAGCATCATGGTTCTTCTGGCTCAGCAGGATATGATCTCTCTGGAAAATGCCGTCGCTGTTGTCATGGGGGCCAATATCGGAACGACATTTACGGCGTTGCTGGCCGGAACCGTCGCCACCAGAAGCGGCATGAGAACGGCGGTTTCCCATCTGATCTTCAAATGCGCCGGCATCGGCCTTTGCTTTCTGTTTATGCCGTTTTTCATTTTCCTGATAAAAAGTATTTCTTCGCAGACCGCTCAGCAGATCGCCCTCGCCCACTTCGGGATGAATCTTGTGATCGTCATCACTTTTATTTTTTTGCTAACGCCTTTTGCCGCAATGATGCAAAAATTTCTCCCCGGTGATGATGAAGTTTTACCTATCTGGCCGGAGTATCTGGATGACAAAGATATCCGCGATCCGCGCAAAGCACTGGACAATGTTCACCGGGAATTGCAGAGACAGACAAACCTTGCCCGGCAAATGTATTTAAAAAGCATCCACATGATCGCGCATTACAGGGATGCCGAGGGGAAATCACTCTTCTACATCGACATGGTCATCAAAAACATTCGCAAACAAATTGTCAAATATCTGCGCAGAATATCCGCGCAAGAATTATCCGAACAATTTTCCAAACATATTTTCGCTTTTACAAGCATGACCAACGATATCGAAAGCATCGGCATTCACGTCACAGCCATCAACAGACTGGCCCATCAGAAAGCGGAACGGAAAATTCAATTCAGTTCCCCGGGAGAAATGGAATTAAAGGAAATCATTGAACTGGTCAGCCGGAATTTCGACGACGCCGCTTCCATGATAGAAAAACCGGATATTCAAAAAAACGCGGACGTGGTGAACAGGGAAGAATTAGTTGATGTGAAGGTGAAAGAATCACGCGATAAGCATCTGGAGCGGTTTCATAAACGTCTTTGCGATCCGGAAGCCGGACCCATTTTTGTCGAAATGCTGCTGCATCTGGAACGCATATCCGATCTCAGCAACAATATTTCAGAATATATGTGCGACATTCAGGAAAACTGACATCACACCTTTCAATATTCATTAAGTGAAAAACTCAAAATAACATTATTCTTTAGCCTTAAGCTCTCCAATGCGAATATGATCCATTGAAATTTTCTGGGTATATGCCGTATTACAGGGTAGATTCCAAAGTGCCTGCTGAGCAACTTTTATCGACATCAGTTGAAAATCCGGTGGCGGCGTCGGGAAACCCCATTGCGCAAAGAAGTCGTAAATGTTGCCCACAATAAGATATCCAAGATCAAAGCCGAAATACCCCACATAGGGATTGGAATTATAAATACTTTGGTCACCGGCAGAAAATTGCAATACATAACCATGATTAAACTGAAACTCCAAAATCTGGTATGCCAGCGCATAGTTTGATGCCGGCGGCGCCGGGCTTATGGACATCTCGTCCAAACTGAAATGAAGGTACGAGTTTTTAGTAATTTTAATAGGAAAAATGAAATTGTTTGCACTATCCACAGGATTGTATGAATTCCCCGATGTGATGTATTGACCTTGACAGTTAAAGTATCCGATGTCGGAACCGATCATAACGATATTACCTTGACCAGGCCTGCTTCCTACCAAGGGATCACAACCTGGAATCACATTCGCTGCATTGGTCATAAGAAGGTTGCCACTATTTGCAGTAACAATAGTGTCGGTTGACATTCCTTGAGGGTCAGTATAGGGACTGGGGCAGCCGGAAGGGCAGCCATATGATGTATAATGTTGGGTGTCCGGGCAATAGAAAAAGTTATTAATGAATGTCGTATCCAAAGCATTTCCCGAACTGTCGCTGCTGATAGACCAAACAAGATTGTCTCCTTGAGGGGCTGTCATCCATTCCTCGTCGAATAAGATGGATTCAGCCGGTTTAAAGACTTTGCCGATAACAGCGCCGGCGATAGTAACCTGGCCGGGAACATTGGAAGGAGGCATTTTCTCATCGCCCAGAGTGCCGAGATACGTAAGCGTGAATTCTACGGATGGATAATCTATTTTTGAAATGGCCGGTACGTTTGGGATTTGATCAAATTTATTAAAGATGATTGTCGTTGTGTAATTATCATCATTAATATCGTTGCCATCAGTATCCAGCCCATAGGGAAGTGGTTTATTTAAATATACACAATATGGGTAGCGGCCATAGATATCGCTGCCACCAGCGGCAGGCGTATAATGCCAGGAAAGCGAAAAACAGCTGCTATCATTGTTACCGACCATTGTTTCTTTCGTCGGTGTGGTGTTTCTGACTTTGACATACAGCTCTTTGAGAGTGTTATTCTGATCGTCAAAAACAGGCATACTTTCAACGTTCATCTGGCCACGGAAAAAGTAATTCAGTAACTGCGAGGAATAGCCGATGGCACGGGGGATGAGCTTATCAGCATAATCTTTGTAAACGTTATCATCCTCTAAATGTAAGGCTAAATCCTTATCATTTAAAGGCAGATAATTATAAAAATTACAAGCACGTGCAAGATGCTCAACATTTTCACCATAACCAGTTTTCTTCAGGTATAAAACTTCGTTTTCAATGTTTTTTCCAACGGTTATTCCCGGTATGTAGGAAGGGAAAGGGAAATTATCTGTAAAAATTGTGTCAGGACTAAAAAAGTTGGCGTTTGTATATTCGGAAAGACCGATATTGCCTTGGAGCGTGACATTTGGGTGTGGTGTAATATTTGTATACTGATTGGAAAAAAAGAGATTGTTGATGTTAAGAAATTTATTATTATCAGGGATAAAATAGACTATATTATATGTAGGCAAAGGATGTGTTTCATCACCTATATTGTTTAGCGCCCATTCTTCATAACCATCACCGATAAGATGCTGATTGTTTCGGGTATGTGCAGGCACCGACATATCCTGCACAAGGTGCATCAATTGGCCTACTGCGCGAAACGTTTCCGCAAAATATTTTTCGCTTTCTGTTTTATTATTCGACCAAAGGGCTTTGTAATAATAATAGCGGGCATCATCTCAGGAATAATCGCCACAATATTGGTTTTGCAAAGAATACAGCGCCCAGTCATCTGCAGGCACGCCATGAAGAAGGCTTGTTCCCCATAAACCGGAAAATCCTGTATGGTTTAATGGGTTAATGTAATGATTAATTGATCTAAGATAGGGACAATACCACACAGGCATGTCTTCTTGTTTGCCGCCATCACCAATCCATTGAAAAACTCGTTGATTCAGTTTGTCTTTTTCGAAGTACGATCTAATGCCACTCTGCATTCCTAATTGTGTTTTCAAATAGCTATCAAGAGAGAATGTTACAGGAGTCCCGTTTGCATCATAGCTAAATACATTTTGTGCAATATATTCGTTTATATCACTATGTGTATTTGTTTCAAGCGCCATAGTCTGAGAAGCAATAAAAAACAAAATCGTTGTCATTATTGTAAAATATATTTTCGTTCTCATTTGTGACAGGCTATTCATCTTATTCCCTCCATTCTGAGATTCTTCTCTGCTTCATCGATAGCTTTATATAAAATTGGTAAATTTTTTGATTTAAGACCAGAGGTAGAAAACATCGGCGCTTTCCATTTTTCTTCCCTAGTCTTAGCTTTCTTCATCTCCACAATGCCTAGAACTCCTTTCCATGTTTTTCCACTCAGTATAGAATCGTCAAGAATCTCTCCTTCTTTTCCGATTATGTCGGTAGCAAAGAATTTTTCTCTTGTGTAAAGATTAAGAGCCGGAGAACCATATGAGTATCCCGGCTTGAAAATGATAAAATCAACATAATGTTCCCGTGAATTTGGTCCCATTAAAGTTGTGTAGGCCGAAAAATAAAATTCACCCTTTTTATCAGTCAAAGTCTCCTTTGCTTTTATTACTGAAGTACCACCACCACCGGGTCCGCCAACGATGGTATGATCTTTATAAACTACCACCACAACAACTCCTTCTATTGGTTGCTTTGTTTCCGCATCAATTATTCTACCCCTGAATTCCGGTTTACTGTAAATCAGCCAGGCATGGGCGGAAGTTGCTAAAAATGTCAGGATGATAAGCATTGATAATGTAATAATATTTTTCATTTTCTTCCCCCCTGCGTTAAAATTCCAGAATACGCCACAAACCATTTGCGTCTTTTACAAAAACGACTCGATAGATAAATTGTCCTTCGCTCTCTGATGCTTTCAAATCATACCAAGCTCTTTCCCCATTGATTATGGAGACTAATGCTAGGCTGGTATGAGTAGCGACAATATCCGGCAACTGATCTTTTAAGAGATTAAACATTGTTTGATAACGCACTGAACTTACGGGATGCATCATAGCGAGTGCCGTTGAAATATCCTTATTAGCAAGAGCACTGGAAAACGCCGCCCACTTTGCCCTGAGCAATGCATCAATTTGCGTCAGAGGAAGGACAGTGACAGCTTTCGTATCCTGATAAATGTTTCCGTCGGGGCCGGCAGCCTGGATGGTAAAATAATATGTTCCTTCTGTCGTCATCTTGTACTTGTATTCATCCGGATTATCGCTGACAAGCTGTTCCACTGTTCCAGGACCGGTTGATGTTATGATTGGATTGACAATGCTGAATGTTCCATCGATTCTTAATGTTGTTGTTAGTGGTGCCACTCCCGATTCCGGATAGACGCTGAGCGTGATATAGTTTTCCGGAATTGTGGCATGGACGGTTATGGATTTTGATGCTTTTGTCCCGGTAATGTCTGTTGCCGTGACCGTGATGGTGTTTTGTCCTGCATTTAGAGGAACATTGTTGACAACAAACTGATTGTTGTTCAGTGAAGCAGGCAGGCCGTTAACCGTTACACCGGTTTCCACATTGGCAGGATTCGTGATTGAACCTGTCACGGTAACGCTGTTGCCGCTGATATTCGCTCCGTTAGCCGGCGAGTTAATGGTGATAAAAATAACTCCGTTTGTTTTAAATGAACTATTAGATGAATAAGTTGTTGTTCCGTTTGTGGATGATGCAGCAATTCGAAAATGATAAGTGGTGGATGGCGCCAGATTGGTAATCGTTATGCTGTGCGTTGTTTCCTCAGACAAACCAGAAATTGCGGCTCCGTATGATGTTGTTGTCCCGTATTCAACTACTCCCTGAGTTGGCTGATCCGTCGTCCAGCTTATTGTGGCCGAACTGTCTGTAATATCGGTCACATTAATATTGTTTATGACCGGTTCCACGGGTGTCAGAGAAGAGTTGATTACTTTTGTTTCTCCCAGGGCAATAGAACCGATGAATGTATTGGGTAAATACCATAATTTATTGATGGTTCCGCTAAAAGAACCTTCTGCCACTTCGGCTGTAAAGATACCTGATGCATTGGTGATAACTGTCTGTGTATTGCCCTGACCATCTGTTATGTTAACAGTGGCTGCATCTAAAAGATCCCCTGTTATGCTATTGGTAACTGTACCGGTGATTGTTCCTTTGACTGGGGGAACAATATTGACGGTAATGTCATCACTGGCTGTTCTTCCATATGAATCGGTGGCAATGGCTAATATGGAGTTAAGACCGGCATCCAGGTTCAGCATTGCTGAAAAAGCATTGCCGCTTATGTTAGCGGTAATATCATTCACCCTGACATTTGCAGAGTTTTCCACCGTTCCCGATACATCCACAGAATTGGAAGGAATCTGCGCGTTATCCTGCGGAGAGGTAATCTTGACCTTCGGCAAAGGAACTGAAATGGGTAAGGGAATTATCGTTAAGCTGTCTGTTTCATCATCGGCAATAACCGCTGTATTTTGAATATTATTGATGGCGACGCTTCTGGAATGATGAGTTAGGGAATAGGTTTTAATGATTTCGTTTGTATTGAGGTCTAAAAGAAGTAGTTTTTTATCTTTCTCACATAAGATGATAGCACGATTATCATTGGTATTAATTGCCACATCCAATGGAAATGCGCCCAGAGGTTTTGTGACAAGACGTTTTGTTGATAAATCTACGATTGTAATGCTGCCATCCTGATAATTAGTGATGACTGCGGTATGGGTTTCCGGATTGACATCGATGGCCTGCGGTTTTTGATTCAACGCAATGGAATCGCTGGGCGTATAATCGTTTAAATCAATGATGTTGATATTGCTTTTGTTTTTATCCATAACAAGGGCGATATTGTGTTGGGGATCAATGGCTAAATCTCCGGATTTTATTCCAATGTCTGTTTGGGCAACAACAGCTCGTGTATTCAAATCAACAAATACAACTTCTTTGTCGATAGAACTACTGATAGCCGCGATGTGGGTTTTGGAGTTGATGGCAATGCTGAGGGGTTTTGTTTCCAGTTCAAGGGTCTCGATAATATTGTTTGTGCTCAGATCAATGAAGGTCAGCAGGCGTTCATTTTCGTGGGTTACCACTGCAATATTATAATTCGTATCAATGGCGACGCCTGCGGGCAGTTTTGAAACAGGCAATTCGGCGATGATTCTTTGAGAACTAAGATCAACGATGGAAACGGAATCGGTATTGGCATATCCATGAGTTATCACTGCAATATTGGTTAATGGATTTACCGCAACCATGGCCGGACGATCTTCGATGGCGATAGGGGTTTGCCTATTTGCGGAATATGCACCGGAATGAAAAAGGAAGACTCCGAAAAAAATGAAGATGTATAAACCCAAAAGAAGAAGCTTTTGCGATAAGAACACAAAGAAACGCCCGGGCATAAAAATACCTCCAAAAAAAGTATTTTAAAAATGGGGGGACAACTTTGTAATGCTTAACAACATTTTAATATCACACGATTCATTCAAAATGCTGTTATGGGTGAAGACTGGTGTGTTAAATATTAAAAAAGAAAATGGGTGTCAAGTTTTATTTGTAAAGTATCTCCATAAATATTTTGTAGAAAAATAATCATCACTCTGAGGTTCCACAAATCAAATAAGAAGGGATAGAATTAAAACGATGATGGCTAATAAAACGTGTTGCTAAAAACATAAATATCTCTTATAATTACAAATAAAAAAGTGCATGTATGTGCGCATCCTTGCCGGGAGGTGTCCAGATGAATAAAAGAGTAAGCGCCTTGAAATTTGCTTTGGAAAACGAACAGAACGAAAGAGATTTTTATCTGGCCAATGCCCGCAGAACAAAGAATCTGGCAGGCAAGAATATGTTCAAACAGATTGCCGATGAAGAAAAAGAGCATTATGAAATGCTAAAAAAGCTGTTCGAGAAATGGGATGCGAAACAGAAATGGCCTGACACCATTCCCCTGAAAGTAAAGAAATCGGTTTCCGGCCTTATTTTAAAATCGATGTCGGAGAAAAAGGCCGCCCGAATTAAAGGCAATGAAGATGATCTGAAAGCGGTTCGCACCGCGATTGATTTTGAAGCGCGGGGCATGGCGCTTTATACCAAACTGGAAGAAGGCAGCACCGATCCCAAGGAAAAAGATTTCTTTAAATTACTGGCCAGTATCGAGCGTCAGCATTTCATGTCTCTGCGGGAAACCGAAGAATTCCTCACCGATCCCGTCTCGTGGTATCAGAATATGGAAAAAGTAACCCTCGATGGAGGCTGAGACAAATCATCCGTCAGGAATCATTTTGCGATATCTGTTCCAGTTTGATATTTAGTTCCGTCCAGGTGTTGTAGCATTTTTCCAGTTCCTTGTTCATGTCTGTCAATTCCACGCTAATCGTCTTGATTTTCAAGGCGTCTTTGTGCGTCTGCGGATCGCACAGCATTTTTTCATGGCCGGACTTTTTTGTTTCCAGCGTGGAAATATTCTTTTCAATGGCTGTCAGTTCTTTTTTTAATTCCGCCCGCGCTTTGTAGGTCTTGTTTCGCTCCTCCGCCTCCAGACGTTTTTTCTCTCTGGTTTTAAATCCCTCACCCCCGGGAGAAACCTGTTCCGTATTTTCCTTGACGGATGAAGCGGCAATCTGCCCGCGCTTCTCAATGAAATAGGAATAATTGCCGTTGTAGTAATGGATGTTCCCTTCTTTCAGTTCAAAAACTTTATTGACAAGATGATCCAGAAAATAACGGTCATGCGAAACGATGGCCACCGTGCCGTGATAGTGGATCAGCGCGTTTTGAAAAATATCTTTTGTTTTCAAATCCAGATGATTGGTGGGCTCATCCAGAATCAGAAAGTTGGTATCCAGCAGCATGATTTTTAATAGCGCCAGTCGCGATTTTTCGCCGCCGGAGAGCACGGAAATTGACTTATGAATATCGTCTCCGGAAAAAAGAAATGCTCCCAGCAGATTACGTTTGTCCTGATCGGAAGCTCTGGCCGGTACGGAATTAATCTCCTCCCAGATGGTATTCTGATAATTCAGATTCTGAGAACTTTCCTGAGAAAAGAAAGCCATGTTGACGCCGTCACCGTATTTCACTTCGCCACAGGCGGGCTGTTCGTTTAAACTCAACAAACGGGATAAGGTGGATTTGCCGGAACCGTTGACGCCGACAAAGGCAACCTTGTCGCCACGGAACAAAGTAAAATCCAGATTACTGAAAACATTCAGATCGCCGTAACGATGCCCCAGGCCGATTGCCCTGACCACTTCTTTGACGCTTTTTTTGCCTTCGGGAAATTTCATCGCAACGCTTTTTGTTTTTCCTTCCAGTTTGATTTCGGAAAACTTTTCCAGCATTTTCACGCGGCTCTGCACCTGCGCCGCTTTCGTAGCCTTGTAACGGAAGCGCTCCACAAACTCTTCAATTTTTTTGATTTGCGCCTTTTGCAGCTCCATTTCTTTTCTCAAAGCGGCCTGCCTTTTTTCTTTTTCATCCAGGTAATAAGAATAGTTTCCTTTGTAAAGATGAATGTCGCACGACGACAGCTCGGCAATTTGCGTGGCAATTTTGTCGAGAAAGAAACGATCGTGAGAAATAACGATGATGGTTCCCGGATAATCCTTGAGATAGGATTCCAACCATTCCATGCTTTCCGTGTCAAGATGATTGGTCGGTTCGTCCAGCAGCATGATATCCGGCTTAGCCAGGAGAATGGATGTCAGCAAAATGCGCATTTTCCAGCCGCCGGAAAATAAATCGCAATGCTGCTGAAAATCTTTTTCCTTAAAACCGAACCCCTTCAGCACCTGCTTGGCGCGGGTTTCAAATGCATAGCCGTCCATGGCATTGAACTGGGTTTGCGCGTCGGAATATTTTTGCGAAAGTTCACTGTAGGCGGCGGTATTTTGTTTTACATGGGATAACTGATGCTCCAAGTCGTGGATTGATTCTTCAATGGCGGCAAGGCCACTTTTTTGCTTGAGAAAATCAAGCAGCGGCATCGATTCAAGTTCCACCAGATCCTGCGGCAGGTAGCCGAACTTTTTTTGCTTCCTTCCGGGAATCTCTATGACACCGGAATCCAGATGCACCTGATCCAGTATCGCCCGAAAAAGCGTTGTTTTCCCGGTGCCGTTTTCACCGACCAGACCAACCCGGCCTTTGGGATGAACCGTCCAGTTGATGCCATCGAACAACTTCTTATCCAGGAAACTCAGGCTAACGTTGCGGAAATAAATCAAAACACCTTCTCCATAAATTTATACGTATATGATGGACTGACGTTCTCATCATAAATGCCGGGCCAACATACAGCATTGCCCTGTTGACATACAAGATTATTTTTCATATATTTACAGCACAAACGAAAATAATGAGGTCTCATCTTTTTAATATCAAGGGGCTGATATGACACGGACACCAATAACCGATCGTCGGGAATTCTTAAAGAAAGGCTTATCATTGGGACTGGCCGCCGGTGGCGCCATCATCTTGGGCAAAACGGATTTCCTGCACGCCAAAGAATCCTCGAGCGCAATGCCTGATCTTGTCGCGGTTAAGAACGGCGAACCGGATGCCATGTTTAAGAAAGCCATAGCCCTGATGGGTGGGATGGGTCAATTTGTCAAAAAAGGTCAGACGGTCGTCGTCAAACCCAACATCGGTTTCCCACGAAGGCCGGAAGTCGCCGCGACAACCAACCCCCTTCTGGTTAAAACCATCATCGAGAGTTGCTATCAAGCGGGGGCCAGAAAAGTTTATGTCTTCGATAATGTCGTCACCCCGACATCCGGCAACGCGCGCAACTGTTATAAACTGAGCGGGATTGAAGACGCGGCGAAGGCTGCAGGAGGCATCATTGTTCCGGTCGATGATTTCGGGTATCAGAAGGTCATCATTCCCGGAGCGAGAACCCTGAAGAATGCGGAAGTGCATCGCCTGATTCTCGAGGCCGGTGTCTTTATCAATGTGCCGGTATTGAAACATCACAGTTCCACTCATCTTTCCATCGCGATGAAAAACCTGATGGG
>CAYZLL010000011.1:0-33387 GCA_964479225.1 uncultured Smithella sp. | reverse complement strand
TTTAAGGAGGATGATATGGCGAGTTTGTGGATTGATTTAAGGGATATTAAATTCCAGTTGTTTGAAGTTTTGAAGATTGAAGAAACATTGCTGGGTAAAGGCCGTTATGTGGATTATGATGCTGATACCTGCAAAATGGTTCTGGACCAAGCGGCAAAGTTTGCTGAGTTGGAGCTTGCACCGACTTATCCTGATGAAGTTCATCGTCAACCGGTCGAAGCAACATTTAAAGACGGAAAAGTAACCACACCGGAATCTTACAAAAGACTTTGGAAACTTTATTGTGAAGCTGGCTATATGGCTACGGCTGATCAGCCCGAAGTTGGCGGTCAGGGATTCCCGGCGACCGTCGCTGCCGCTTGCGCCAATATGTTCCTTTCCTGCAATCAGGCATTCATTATGTATCCCGGTCTTTCCCACGGTGCGGCAAGATTGATGGAAGATTTCTTCAAACATCCGTTACGCGACATCCTTCTGGAAAAAATGTACACCGGCGAATGGGCGGGAACCATGTGTCTGACTGAGCCGAGCGCCGGTTCCGACGTTGGTCTTTTAAAGACAACCGCCAAAAATAATGGAGACGGCACCTACTCCATCGTGGGCACCAAGAGTTTCATTTCTGCCGGCGATCATGATCTGACCCCGAACATTATTCACCCCGTTCTGGCCAGAATCGAAGGTGATCCTCCCGGAACCAAGGGCATTTCCATTTTCATGGTTCCCAAAATCAGATTTAACGAAAAGGGCGAACTGGGAGAACCGAACGATGTTCAGTGCGGCAACATCGAAAGCAAGATGGGTATCCACGGCAACGCCACCTGTACACTGAATTTCGGTACAGACAACAAATGCATTGGTTATCTGATGGGCGAAGAACGTGAAGGCATGCCGATTATGTTCCACATGATGAACGAAGAACGCCAGGGCGTTGGCATGATGGGTGCGTCTCTTGCGGGTGCGGCTTATCTGCATGCTCTTGATTACGCTAAACAAAGAGTTCAGGGTGCCAACGTCATCGAAATGGCTATGAAGGTTGAAAATCCTAAACCCATTACGATCATTGGTCATCCGGACGTCCGCAGAATGCTTCTGAAAATGAAATCTGCCTCAGAAGGTTGTCGTCTGCTTTGTTTCTTCTGCTATTTCTGCATGGATAATGAATTCAACGCCATGATCGATAAGAATGAAGAACAGCAGGCGTACTGGCATGGTTTCATCGAACTGTTGACACCGATCGTCAAAGCATACAGCACCGATATGGGCATGATGGTTTGCGATACTGCTGTTCAGACCTACGGTGGTTATGGTTTCTGCCGCGAGTATCCGGTTGAACAGATGATGAGAGATCAGAAGATCAATCAGATCTACGAAGGCACCAACGGCATTCAGGCGCTTGACCTGCTGGGCCGCAAATTGGGCATGAAGAAAGGTCTTTATTTCATGAACCTAATGGCGATGATCAACGAAACCATTGCAGAAGGCAAAAAGGTTGAGGCTTTGAAGAAAGAAGCAGAAACCGTCGAAAAAGCCTTAAATGCTTGCGCAGAAACATCGATGGCTTTCGCCAAGATGATCAAAGTCACTCCTTACGTTCCTTTGATCGGAGCTTGCGATTTCCTGAACTGCATGGGTGATGTCATTGTGGGCTGGTTGGAACTCAAACAAGCTCTGGTCGCTGTTCCGAAGTTCTTCGCACCGGAAACCGGTGAACAGGACAAAGCCTTCTATCGCGGTAAGATTGAAGCGGCCCGATTCTTTATCGGTCGCATTACCGACATGGTTCCGGCTAAACTGGAGAACCTGAAGAAGGATGAACAGAGTTGTATGAATATTCCTGATGAAGCATTTGCTGTTTAAGAACAGTTTCATCGGAAAGTAACTTTTTAAAGGCGGGGAGGTTAAAACACTTCCCGCCTTTTTTAATGACAATCGCTAAGCGCGAATGTAATGAAGCGAGAAGCGTAAGTGGAACTATCCCCGAAGCGCAGCGGAGTGGGATTGTCCTCTTGACCCGCCTTTTAAATTGTGTCAAAAGAAATCATGGGCAGAAGAAAGCAGAAGACGCAATTACAATCGATAGGCGATGTGTTATTTCCTCTTTTAAAAAAAAGAGGAATGGCCTCCAGAATTGAAGACAATGCCATTCGCAAACTATGGCCCAAAGCGGTTGGTTCGAAAATAGCCTCTCAAACCAATCCTGATTCACTGCGAAACGGAACGTTATTTGTCAAAACGGTTTCTTCGGTTTGGGTGCAGCAGCTCCATTTCATGAGAGAAGAAATTCTGACGAAGATCAATAATCTTTTGACAAAACCCTTGATCAAAGAAATCCGCTTTGTGGTAGGGCACTCCCTGGTTCAGGGAAAAAATCAGGAACAGGAATCCGAGGCAAAAAAAACCGTTTTGAAAAAAAGAGACAGGGAAATGATTGCCGAGTGCACCGGTTCTTTAGCCGATCGGGAATTGGCCGCGGTATTGAAAAAAGTCATGCAGTTGGAAATCAGTCGGCGCCGTCAATGGGAAAACGGGAAAGATCATTGAAGATGGCGGACATGTCTTGGGAATGTATTTTTTCATGCTCATAAATAAAAAGCGGAGGCTCAATCTGCAACTGCTCGCGCCCGCCTTTCTTACCTTCAACTAAAGCAAACACAGCATCAGAATGCATATTAGAAAAGATTAATTTCATTCTTTTGGGTTCAAAACCGCTGGAGCGGAAAAGATAAACCAATTCCACGAGTCTTTTTGCCGGGTAAATCGTGAAAACAGTGCCTGCCGGTT
Organism: uncultured Smithella sp.; assembly: GCA_964479225.1. Lineage (GTDB taxonomy): Bacteria > Desulfobacterota > Syntrophia > Syntrophales > Smithellaceae > Smithella. The sequence continues at coordinate 30,606 of CAYZLL010000011.1, read as the reverse complement.
TGAGCAGATATTTTGCGGCATTTAAAAAATCTTTCAGCGAACCTTTTATTTCATGACGGGCAATGGCTTTCTCTTCCACAGGATTAATCCGGCCGGAATTTAACTTTCGATACGGAGGATTAAAAATCACCGAGTCAAAGATGCGCTCCTGAAAAATATTCTTCACGCTGTGCGCGTTACCGTGAACGATCTCCACCCGACTGTCCAGATGATTAATCTGAGAGGTTTTCTTTGCCAACGCTGAGAGATTCTCCTGAATTTCCAGACCGACACCAGTGGTGGTTGGAAAGCGTTTAGCCAGGATGAAGAGAATCACACCGCTGCCACAACCGATATCGATAAACCTTGCGCGCTTTCTCAGAGAAGCAAACTGGGCGAGCAGAAGGGCATCCAGGGAAAAACGATACCCTTTTTTTTTCTGGAAAATTCTTAATCCGCCATTAAGAATTTCGTCGAGCGTTTCATCTTCCATTATTTAGATCATCAACAACTCTTAATCCAGGCGATGGGTGAACAGACCACTGCGCAGTTTCGGTTCAAACCACGTGGATTTTGGAGGCATGATTGCCCCCGCGTCGGCCACGTTGATGATCTGTTCCATGCTCGTCGGATAGAGAGCAAAAGCCACAGCAAACCCGTCCTGGTTAACCAGCTTTTCCAGTTCATCCATCCCCCGGATGCCGCCGATGAATTTGATGCGATCATCCACGCGCGGGTCTTTAATGTTCAGAACCGGATCAAGCAGATGCTCCTGCAATATGGCCGCGTCGAGGCGGGCGACAGGATCACCGGCGTCATACACTCCCTCTTTAATGGTTAACTTATACCAACCACCGCCCAGATACATGCCGAAATCATGAGACTGCTGCGGTGATCTTGCCGTAAAGTCTTGAGTGATTGTAAACTTCTCACCGATCTTTTCGATAAATTGCGTCGGGCTGAGCCCGTTCAAATCCTTTACCGCCCGGTTATAATCCATCACTTTCAGTTGTGTGTGCGGAAAGAAGACAGCCAGCACGGATTCGTATTCATTGGAAGATGTTTGGGAGTTATTGCCGGAGCGCCTGTTTCGGGCAATGGTTGCCGCTGCGGCTGCCCGGTGGTGACCGTCGGCGATATACAGGGCATCGACACCGAGAAATTCATTTTTGATTTCTTCAACCTGTCGGGCGTCGGCGACGACCCAGACGGTGTGTCTGATTCCGTCATCGGCCGTAAAATCATATTCAGGGATACCGGAAGATATTTGATCGACGATCTTGTTTAACCCCAGCCGTTCACGATAACTGATAAAGACGGGGCCGGTTTGAGCATTGACGGTATCCACGTGATTGATGCGGTCTTCTTCCTTGTCCTGCCTGGTCAATTCATGCTTTTTGATTTTCCCGGCATCGTACTCGGCGGCGCTCATCAGGCCGACGATTCCGCTTTGCACCTGAGAACCCATTTGCTGTCTGTAAACATAAAAACAGGGCGATTCATCCTGAATCAGAATTCCCTTGACCCGCATGTCAATAAAATTACGTTTGGCCGTCTGATAAATCAGGTGGTCATTACTTTTTGTGTTGTCCGGGACATCAATTTCCGATTTTTCCACGTGCATGAAACTTAAAGGATTACCGGCAACAGCTTTTTGTCCTTCTTCCCGGGTCATAACATCATAAGGAAGTGCTGCCACCTGAGCGACAAATTTCTTATCCGGCCGTACGGCCTTGAAAGGTAAAACGAATGCCATGGGTATTGCTCCTGTTTTTAAATATTTTCTTGCGGAACTGATAACATACTGCCATAATCTACACAACATAAAATTCAAACAAAAGGGAAATGCCATGGAGCATACGCTTGTTTTTATTCACGGTTTAGAAAGCACGGCACAAGGTACCAAGGGGAAGTACTTTGCTCAACATTTTCCTGAAATGATTGTTGAAGATTATTTTGGAGATTTTGACTTACGTATGAAAAAATTACGAGCGCACCTTGCCGGGAAAAATAATTTGATCCTCGTGGGATCCAGTTATGGCGGACTCATGGCTGTTCAGTATGCCATGGAAAATGAGAGCAGGATGAAAAAAATGATTTTGCTGGCTCCCGCTTTAAATCTTCCCGAATTCGATTCATTTGAAAAAAAGAATTTGCAGATTCCCGTCATTATTTATCACGGAACAAATGACGATGTGGTCAATCCGCAAATCGTCAGGGAAATTGCCGCGCAATATTTCAATAATCTCGAGCATCATTTTGTGGCAGACGACCATCCCCTGCGGGAAACCTTTCCTTTGCTCGATTGGAAGAATCTTCTTCTGATAGATTAACGATAGTCAGCGTGTCTCTTTAAATTACCTTGACAATATTTTTCTGTTATCTTAGTGTTTCGCAAATCTTAATGGATTAGAAAATATGTTTTCCAAAAAAATCGTTATTCGCTACACTCCCGACACGGCGCAACAGCCGGTTATTTATCAACTGGTTAAGCAGTATAATCTTGTGTTTAATATTTTAAAGGCCAGAATTTTACCCCGCCGGGAAGGTGTCATTGTTCTGGAGTTAAGCGGGACAAAAGACAATTTTGATCACGGCGTCCGTTTCTTGAAAGAAATGGGGCTGAAGGTTGAGCCCCTGTCCAAGAGTGTTAGTCAGAACGCCGATAAATGCGTGCACTGCGGTGCCTGTACGGCTTTTTGCCCGACCGGAGCGCTGTCTTTTGAAAAGGAATCGTTCAAAGTTATTTTTGATCCGGAAAAATGCAACGGTTGCGAACTGTGTGTTTCCGCCTGTCCCGTTCGTGCTATGGAAATCGATCTTCTATAGTCTGTATTTTTAATTTTCAGCATCTGAGCATAACAATAATCACTTTTTCTGAAATTCCCTGTCTACCTCTTTTCTTGATGATTCCAGCATTCGGCCGACATCTTTGGGGGCGGTTTTTGTTTTTTTGTATAAATCCTTGCCGTCTTTCACAAAGTTCTTGCTCTTGTCTCTCATTTGATCGATGCTGGATTTCATAATTTCAACGGATTCCTGAGGCTTGGGTATGTTTGTCGGATCTTTTAAATAGAAATAACCGTAAGCAACGACCGTGAGAATCAGTAAGCCCAGTAATAGTTTAAGCGCGCTTTTAACAATAAAAATCAAGACAAACAGAACAATAATACTGACACCTATGACAAGAGCTGTCGGGTGAGCCGACAAGTAGCCGGTGATTGCTTCCATCGTATGGTCTCCTTTATTTAAACTTTACTGAACTTTATCATAATTTTAGTTATTTTACAGGAAAATTCCAAGAAATAAGTTGCAAATATCTATTGCCGATAATTGTTTTTTTAAGTAATTTGTGAGCAAAGAGCAACATGAAGACATATCGATTTCAAGATCATGTTTGTTTGGAAGTATTTTATGGACGAAAACAGATTAAATGATTTGAATAACCTGGAAGAAAAACTGGGCTACGTTTTCCGGGATAAATGTCTTCTTTCTACTGCGCTGACGCATCGTTCTTATATCAATGAGCATCCTCAACTGGACTTGTCCGATAATGAAAGACTGGAATTCTTGGGTGACAGCGTTTTGGGTCTCTGCGTGAGTGACTACATCATTAAAAAATACACTGCGTCGCCGGAAGGAGACCTGACTAAAATACGTGCGGGTCTGGTTAGTGAAAAAAATCTTGCGCAACTGGCCACAGATTTACATATTGGTGATTGTCTTTTAATCGGTCATGGCGAAGAGACTTCCGGAAGCCGTCAAAAAGAATCGTTTCTGGCAAACGCTCTGGAAGCGGTTATTGCCGCCGTGTATCTTGATTCTGATTATAACACGATCAAGGATGTTATTACGAATTTAATGGAACCCCTGCTCCGGAACGATAATCTGTCATCCACGGATTTTTTTGATTATAAAACGGCCCTTCAGGAACTCTGTCAAAAAAGATATAAAACCGTCCCCGCTTATTTTGTGATTGACTCCAAAGGTCCGGAACATGCCAAAATTTTTGAGGTCCAGGTGTCTGTCGTCAATAAACTGACGGAATGCGGCAGCGGCAGAAGTAAGAAAGAGGCCGAAAAACAGGCGGCAAAAAAAGCCTGGGAAATGCTGCAAAATGAAGAAGGTTAATTCCGAATCCAAAAGCAGCAGTCATTTAGTCATTCCCGTATTCATCATGAACAGCGGTTGTCCTCATCGCTGTACCTTCTGCAACGAGGCCATCACGGCCGGAAATTATCCGCCTGAAATAACCAGAGCTTATTTTGATCAGGAGGTTAATGCTTATTTTTCCTGGAACAAAGACAAATCCAGAAAAGTGGAAATTGCATTTTACGGCGGGAACTTCACTGGCGTTGACCCCCCTTATCAGGAAAAGCTCCTGACCTGGGCTTCGGCCTATGTGGAAAAGAAAATGGTCCATTCCATCAGAATTTCGACGAGACCGGATTATGTTTCGGAGGGTAAATTGCGGTTACTGAAGCAATACGGTGTCGATACGGTGGAAATCGGAGCGCAATCGTTTGTTGATGCTGTTTTGGAACATTCTCAAAGGGGGCATAACTCTCAGGACATAGAAAAGTCTGTTGCCGTCTTGAAAAAAAACGGTTTCAGGACAGGGTTGCATCTTATGGCCGGCCTGCCCGGTGATACCAGGGAAGGATTTTTCTATTCGGTTGAGAAAACGATACAGCTGCAACCTGACACGGTGAGAATTCATCCGGTCGTGGTTTTACGCAATACGGTACTGGCTGAAGAATTCAAACGGGGGATGTACCAACCTCTGGAATTGACGGAAGCTGTTACATTATGCGCTCTGGCCTGGGAAAAGTTATCCGAATCCGGAATACGGATCATCAGAATGGGCTTGCAGGTGACGCCGGAAATGGAAAAAGCCGGCGCGATACTGGCCGGCCCGGTTCATCCGGCATTCGGCAGCCTTGTTCTATCGACTGTTTTTTATAATCAGACGGTCAATCTTTTAGAAAGTCTTTCACGTGACATAAAAGAGATTTGTTTTAAATTGTCACCGCGTGATATTTCCATCTTCCGTGGTTTAAACAATTCCAATATCATGGCTATAAAAAAGCTTTACCCGGGCGTTAATTTAATTATAGACTCAAAGGATGGAAAATCGCGAGGCGAAATTTCCATACAAACAGATACCGGAGAATCGATGAATCTGAAAATTCCGGGTATCAGATAATTGAGGAGAGCTTAGCATTGTTTAAATCAGGATTTATAGGCATTATCGGCCGCCCGAATGTCGGCAAGTCAACACTTTTTAATGCGATCATCGGCGATAAAATTTCCATCATCACCCATAAACCGCAGACAACCAGAAATAAAATAACCGGCATCAAAAATTATCCTGATGCGCAAATGATTTTTCTGGATACCCCCGGCATGCACAGGCCGAAGAGTCCGTTAAATAAAGCCATGGTGCAGACCACCAGAGACGCCATTGGCAGTGTTGACGTTCTTTTCATGCTGGTGGAAGCCAATGCTGACGTTCATCCCCATGATCTTTTCCTCATCGAATCCCTGGCGCAGACCCAAGTGCCGGTGATTCTGGTGATTAATAAAATTGATCTTATTGAAAGGAAATTGCTTCTGCCGCTGATTGATAAATTTCGCGTGCTTTATGACTTCAGGGAAATCTTTCCCCTTTCCGCGTTAAAAGGTGAGGGGATTGAAGACTTGTTGAATGCCGTCAAAACCATGCTTCCGGAAGGACCTATATACTATCCCGATGATATTCAGACCGATGCGACGGAGCGATTCATTGCCGCCGAATTCATCCGGGAAAAAATAACGCTGCTGACCAAGCAGGAAATCCCTTATTCGACGGCAGTGGAAATTGATTTATTCAAAGAGGACGAAGAAAAAAATCTGATTCGCATCAGCGCGGCCATCAATGTGGAAAAAGAGTCGCAAAAGGCGATTCTTATCGGTAAAAAAGGGGCGATGCTCAAAACCATCGGCACTCAGGCCAGGCTGGATATGGAAGCATTATTCGGCGCCAGGGTTTTTCTGGAACTTTTCGTCCGCGTGAAGAAAGACTGGACAAGTTCCGAGAGAATGCTTCAGGAATTCGGAATATTGAAACGTTGAGGTTACCATGCCATCAAAGCCTGTTATAGCTCTTGTCGGACGTCCCAATGTCGGGAAGTCAACGCTTTTCAACAGAATTGCAGGAAAGCAAAAGGCCATCGTGATTGACGAGCCGGGAGCCACCCGCGACCGCAACTACATGGATTGTGTTTATCACCAGAAGGCTTTTACGCTGATTGATACCGGCGGTTTTGAGCCATCGACGGAAGAAAAAATTCTCGTGCAAATGCGAGAGCAGAGCAATCTGGCGATTGAAGAAGCGGATGTCATCATTTACCTGATGGATGGAAAAGAAGGGCTGACGCATTCGGATATGGAAATTGCCAGGCAGTTGAGAGGCAAAAACAAAAAAGTGTTTTATGTGGCCAATAAAGTTGACGGAGACCGTCATCAAGACCAGTTGACAGATTTTTACCGGTTGGGTATCGATGAAATCCATTCGATTTCCGCGCAGCATGGCCTCGGCGTTGACGAACTGCTGAACATCATTGTTGCAGATTTTCCGGAAAGTGCCCAGGATCAGGGAGATAAAGAAACTGAGATCAAAGTGGCCATTGTCGGCAAGCCCAATGTGGGTAAATCATCGCTGGTGAATAAAATATTGGGCAGGGAGAGAAGTATTGCCAATCCTACTCCCGGGACAACACGCGACGCGATCGATTCCGGTGTCCGGGTGCACGGGAAAAATTATCTGCTGATTGACACGGCCGGCATCCGCCGCAAAAGCAAGATCAGCCAGACGCTGGAAAAATACAGCGTCGTGCAGGCGCTGAAATCAATCAATCGCTGCGACATCGCCCTGGTCCTGATCGATGCCGAAGAAGGCATCACCGAGCAGGACGCAAAAATAATCGGCCTCGCTTATGAGCGCGGCAAGGCCTGTATCATTGTGGTGAACAAATGGGATAAGGTAGAAAAAGACAATTCCACGGTTGGAAAATTTGTCGAAGACATCAAAGATAAAGTTAAATTTATGGATTTCGCACCGATCCTGTTTATTTCGGCGATCACCGGACAACGGGCGCCGAAAATCTTTGATCTGATTGATACGATATATGAACAATACACGAAACGAGTCGGCACATCACCGTTAAATGATTTACTGGAAAGAGCCATCCGGAGAAATCCTATGCCGCGTTATCAGAACAGACTCATGCACATAGCCTACGCAACCCAGACGGATATCAAGCCGCCCACCTTTGTCTTCTTTGTCAGTCATAAGAAGGGGATTCACTTTTCCTACGAACGCTATCTGATGAATCAGATACGCGAAGCATTTGGTTTCGACAGCGTGCCGCTGAAACTTATTTTTCGAAAAAAGCGCTGATCATCAAAAAAGGATTTTCTGCTGAAGAATTATATGGGGGGGTGACCGTCCCTGCAACATTTTAATGCCCGTTTGTTGATAATGTTCTGGTAATTCGTACTTGACTTTTCAAAGAATTTAGCGCTAAAAAACAACACCATTAAGCAATCATTACAAGTTTTAAGCTAATATGAATTATTTTGTAATTCATTTTAGGATTGCGGAACCAGTGCTCACAAAACCATTTAACGGAGGTATGCTCGATGAAACTGATAGATATGATCAAGTGTTTTGGTCTCTTTTTCTTTGTATACATCTGTCTTCTTGCGATGACTTCTTGCGGTGATGTTTCGAGCCGTCACTATAAAAGTGATTGCAGTAATGAAATACGCGATCGTATTGCCGTCACCGGAGAACCCGATGCCATCGATATAGATCCCGCTGAATCAGACAGCTATCACAGCCATACCTACTGGTACATGAGTAAAGGTTTTGCAGAAACATACACCTGCGGGGATGATGTTGACGGCTGCGAAATAGACGCCATGACTTTTTGTCCGGACACTTTATGTTCTGATCGTGAAGGGCAAATCGTAGTTTCTCCTTCTCCGATTTCAGGACCCAATGGAAAGATCATTAGATTTGTCGTGTTTGAGGCAGATGAGACACCGGACGTGATTATTGTTACTCAATTTGGTTCATTTCCCGCGACACTCACCACCATTGTTTTTCAACCAGGTGTCAAGTATTTTGGACGGTTTGATGCTCCTCCGGATGAAATAGTAGAACTTAAAATCAATGGCCAATCCATTCCGTGGGACAATAAGAAATAACCATGTAAAAGAAGCTCCATAGTCCATTATAGATTGAACCGCTGTCCAATATTTTTATAAAAGAATAGAACCGGCATCTGTTCGGCAGTAGATGCAAAAAGTCTGCCGCCGCCATTATTTCTTACGATAAACGCACAATCTGATTAAAGTATTTCTTCTCAGGCATAGAAGGGTTGTTTTTCTTTGTCGCTTCCGGATTCTTCGTGTATGCCTGGTCTAGTAAATCATTGCTGAAAGCATTCCGTAAAATATTTCTTGACAAAAAATTATTTTTTGTTATTTATACTGACCAGTCAATATAAAAACTATCAAATAATGGTAAGATGCTTTGCATCGTTTTGCGGGTATTCCCGCAAATGAAGATTCAAGGGGTTCTGATAATGAATTCTTTAAATCATGATTGCTACCATCCGCGTTTCGACGCCTATTGCTCTTCATCCTCCTGTTGCCCTTTCCGCTTTCAACTTTTTTCTTTTTACCATTGCCTGCGTGAATTTCACATTAACAAGATCACGGGTATGAACCCCCAAAGCAAGCTGCGGGGTATTAAACCCTCCGCTGCGCGGGATTGTTCGACTTACAAATTTCAATGCACTTTGTTTTTGAAATATGAGTCTCACAATAAATTATAATTTTACCGGAGGTGTTGCCTGTGCCCAAGATTGTCAATCATGATGAATACCGTAAAAGAATTCTGGAAAAGTCTTTTAGTTTATTTACCCGTAAAGGCTTCACGAATATAACCATGGATGAGATTGCTGCGGAGATCGGTACATCAAAAGGTGTGCTCTATCATTATTTCCCCTCCAAAGTAAAAATTCTCTACGAAATGATTTCCTGGATCGGTTTGGAAAACACGGAAGAATATATCAAGCGGACCAGTTCTGTAGAAAAGGTTGGCGACCGTTTTGACATCATTGTGGATTTCTGGAGAGAAAAGGGCGAACTTTACGAAAAAATTCTGCTTCTGGGATTCGATATGTATCGAAATACGGACATACAACAATGGAAAACGGTATATGGGATTTTTGCTGAACGTTATGTCGTTGGCATGTCGGAACGGCTCAACATTTCGCGGCAGTTTGCCAATTTCATATTCATTTATTTTCTTGGACTTTCCTTTCATGGCATTGCCACCAACAGCATTGAAGAATACAATAAGGAAATTGACTTCCTCGATGTAATATTCAGACCCCTGATTGTGGATGCGCATGAAGACGTGGATAAGGCCGCGCAAAAATTCAAAAAAGTGCACAAAACTTTTCTAGCCAACGAAGACATAGAAAAAACCGCACAAAGATTTAAAGAAGTCTTCAAAACATTTCTGGAGAATTCGTTAGTTACCGAAAAGGCGACTATGGCGAATAAAGTTAAAGGTATCAGTATAAAAAACGCTGAAACAAAACCGAAAAAAGCGAAAGCCAAGCTGAAAGCCGGAGGTCGAAAAAAACAACCAAAACAATAACCGGGAAAAGGAGGAACCATGAATAAAACCCTGGACGAGTTATTTGTTTATCCGAAAGAGTTGGTGGATGAGGAGTCGAAACGCGTCGTTCATCTGGTCAGGCAATGGGCCGATAAGGAGATTATCTCCAAGCGTCAGGAGTACCGGGAGAATTACGAAAAGCTCTTTATCGAAAAGAGGAAATCTCTCAATCTTACCATCGGCCTGCAAAGGCTCACCCTGCCCGAAGAACACGGCGGTTTTGGCTGGAACAGTCCGGCGAGCACCCCGGGCATCGTCTCCGTTCTCACTGAAATCGGTCGCGCCGACGCCGCCATCGGCGTAGTCTCCGCGGTAAAGTACACCATCTTTGCCGCAATCACAATGGCGCCTAACCTGGATAAAACTTTAAGCGAAGCACTGACGCCAATCTACTGCGCTGATGAATTGAAAACGCCATCCCTTATCCTGCCCGGTATGGGAAATGTCGGAGAGGATACCCCTCTGTTTTTAGGCAGATCAATTCTGGCTACCGTTGAGCCCGATGGTGAAGGCTATGCGGTCAGCGGAAAAAACCTCCGGCCGATTAACAGCGGCGCTTTGGCGGATCTCTTTTGTGTGGTTTGTGCCGACAAACTGGGCAGACCATGCATCGCGCTTGTTCCCGGTGATGACAAAAATATCATACGAGGCAAGACGCTTCTGGAAACCGGATTAAATGTCTGCGCCAACGCCGACGTAAGTTTCAACAATGTCAGAATTCCCAAGTCGTACGTAATCGCCCGCGATGGTATTGTCGAAGAAATTTATACCTGGCTGAATCTCCTCCTCGGTGGGGTAAGTGTTGGCGCGGGCATGAACTTCTTTGAAATTGTAACCGACTGGTCTGAAACCCGAACCATCAAGGGCGGAACCATGATGAAGGAAAATCCTCTTTGCGCCTCGGTTCTTGCCGACGTGGCCGATGAAGTCTTCACGGCCAGATTGCTTCTTTATAATCTTGCGCACATCATGTCCAGGCCGGATGACTGGGGATACAGCGGTTCTCAGAGAGTTTACACGTTTTCGCAGATTATCGGATCGCAGGTGCAGCAGAAAATCATGAGGGCGATCAACAGGGGATTGGAGCTCATGGGCTCCGCCGGCTACTCCAAGGAATGGCATGTGGAAAAGCAATGGCGTGATGTCAAGACCATCCAGTCATACCTCTGCGGAGTCGGTGCCGAGGCGCCGGTAAAAATGGATACGGCGCGGTTTTTCTTTGACTGCAAAGAGATATAAAGGAGGCTAAAAATGAAAAACTTCGATGAATTCTCAAAATCGGAAGAATATATATCCCCGATGGACAAGCACCTCCGCAGCGCGCTTCGCAACTGGGCGGAAAAGGAAGTTATGCCCCACCGGCGCAAATACGATGAAGACTGGAAGACTCATCACATCATTGAGCCTGCTTTCGACAAGCTGATGGGCAATAAGGGGCTGGGCATTCAGAAAGCGCTTTTTCCGCCAGAGCTGGGCGGCTGGGGAATCGGACAATCGGATTACGCCTTTACCGTGGCCTGTGCGCTGGCTGAAGAAGTCGGCCGGGCGGACACGGCGATGGCGGTGGCCTTCATGGTCACTTACTGGCCGCTGACAACCATTCTTGTCGATCCGCATGTTAACTGGCGTCTGGCCAGTGAATTCGCTCCGATGTTCTGCGAGACCGAGAAGGCAGTCTTTGCGGCCAACGCTATGACCGAACCGCAGGGTGGAGCGGATATTGAAAATCTGGAAATTACAAGCGGCAAAACCATCCGCACGACAGCCCGTCTCGATGGCGACGAATGGGTCATCAACGGTCACAAGCTTTGGCCGACCAACACCGGCGGCGTGTCCAAACTTTTTGTCGTTCCCTGCACAACGAAGCTGGGATCTACAGATCCCAACGATTTTGCTTTAATCTTTGTACCCGCCGATGCCAAAGGTGTAACCCAGGGGGGGCCTTACGAAAAAGCCGGCATGGCCGCCGATAAAAACGGCGATATCTGGTTTGAAGATGTAAGGGTTCCCAGTTGGTACCGCGCCCAAGGTCCGGGCATGGACGCGCAGGTATTTCGCGAGATTATTCCCTGGGGACTGGTGGGCAGCATGGGATTTCTGTGCGGTGCGATGTTGAATCTCTACGAAATTCTCTACGATTTCGTTTCCACCAAAACCTATAAGAACAGGCCGCTGAAAGAAGACGACTGCGTCGCCGGAATCATCGGTCGCATCGCCGGCGATATTGACGTCTGCCGGATTCTGGCCTATGAAGCCGCCCGCATGGGCGACCGGCGCAATAGACCCTACGGCTTTCCGCTCTATTCCGACGAAGTGGCCTGCAAGATGCGCAATCTCAAGGACTTCGTGTCCGACAGGGCGGTGGATGTTTTCGGCAAGGCCATGGATGTTCTGGGAACGTACGGAGCCGACCGCGAATACGACATCGAAAAACACTGGCGCGATATCAAGATCATTCAATTGTGGATGGGCGGCAAGCAGCTCTGCCAGATGGAAGCAGCCCGGTATTTCTTCAACTGCAAGACATTATAGGAGACCAAACCATGCAAGAAGCCAACAAGGGATTGATTGATTTAACCGACCGCGTGCTGAAGGAGCTGCTCAAAAAGCCCGGCTTCAAGGAGAACATCCGTACCGTGCTCCAGAATATCGATCCGGAATCCAGCCGACGGCTGGTCCGTACGCTGATGTGGCAGGAGCCGGAGTTTTTTCTGGGCGCGCTGGGCGCTGTGCCCGCCGTTGCCAATACCTTGATTCAATGCGTGGATGAACTGCTCATTCAGCTCAATGAAAAATATTCGCCGCAGCTGCTTCATGATTTTATGAAGTCGATGGTCCTTTCGCTGGACAAGGACACGCTGGAAAACATTGTCCGCAACGGGAAACTACTGGGCACCCAATTGTGGGTGGTGGCGGAGGAAACCTACAATGAACAGCAGGCTGCCAATTCAAAAACGGAGGGAGAAAACCATGGAAACTAACGCCGTGATGCCCGCCGAAGGTGGAGTGATGAAAGAGGTGTTAAGCACACCCTTCGTCAAAGATATCATCAGGAACAATTTGCAGAACATCAAGCCGGATAAGACGCACCCGGTCGTCAACGCGCTGATCTGGCAGGATCCGGAGATTATTCTTTCCGTTCTCGGCTCCATTCCGCCCGTCGTGAATTCCTGCGTCGGCACCCTGGGGGAAACAGGAAGACAACTCAATGAAAAATTTTCACCGCGGATGCTGAGTGATTATGTCGGCAGCATTCTCCAGGATATCGACACGGACGAACTGAAGGCGCTTGTTGAAGCTTACGTTGCGATGGGGAAAAATCTCTGGGAAGCTTCCCCTGAATTCAGGGAAATGGTCGGCAAGGCTGTCACCGAAGACGCGCCGCCGCTGATCGGCCAGGGAATCAGTTCCGCGTGCCGGGCGCTCAATGGCATTAGCAAGGAAGACCCTCAAGTTGTGAGCCGGCTTGTTTCCGATGTCGTGAATAATATCGATGGCGAAGAATTGAAGAATGCAACCCATACAATAGTCAACGCGTTTCTTGATCAGAAGCTGCATTTGATTTCCTGGACCTGGCAATTGCTCAAGAAGAGATTCAGCAGGAGAAAATAACAGAAGAAGTCGTTTTTAATTTTGAATGGAGGCATAGTCCATGAATGATGTTGAAAAGCAGATTCAAACCGATCCCACCGCCAAAGTAGTGGGGGAAATTATCTGGAGGATCGCTAAAACACCTCCGGCAAAAAGTTTGGTCATGTCTGTTGTTCGCGCAGCCCTGAAAGACTGGTCCGGGGATAGCCGGTTCAAAGAGCACCTATCCGCCAATGTGGAAAAGACCATTGATCAGGTTTTGTCCCGGAAAGGGCTTGAAGAAAACAAGCTTGCCGATGAGATAAGCTACGCAGAAAGTCTTCGTCCCATGGTTCGGGATTTGATCGAACATATCGATTTCGGCGAAGTCAAGGAAGCCGCGGACTTTCACCGGGAAAACATTGCAGCCGCCGTCATGATGATCAATGAAGAGATGTGGCGGTATCCGGCGAAGGTCATTTGTCTGCTGTCCTTGGTTCCCGCCGTGGTGAACATGGGCGTTTCGACGGCGAAGGAAAGTCTGGCGCCTATTAATCGGCTGGCGCCGGATTTGCTGGCTGACGTGGTTTTCTCCCTGGTTGATGACATTGACGGCAAAAATATCGGGATGCTGATTAACGAATTGGGTGAACTGGTGCGCAAGATTCACACCGGCAGTACGTTGCTGGGCGAACCGGGCAAACCTCAGCTTTCCAACACCTTGTCCCGATTGACCAGCGAGACCATGAGCACCGTTGATATTAATCTGCTGCTTAAGGTTAGAAAACTCTTGGCGGAGATCAAAGAAGTTTCATTAAAAGCTTTCATCGACCAGCTGGAACAAAGTCCGGAACTCTCCCGGGAATTATTTCAGGATCATTTTCTTTCTGTCGTCGCTTTTATCAGAAACTGGAGTCGTAAAGCCGATGCTTTCGAACGTCTGTTTTCTGAAGAAGACATCGCGCGTGAATTTGCCAAGGGGATGGGTGAAATTGATGCTCAGGAAGTGGCCAGTACGATTAGCAGGCTGTGCGGCATCGTGAATCGCGTGCGTGCCATCACTCCGGGGGTCATACGAAACACGCTGGCACAGGCCGTAAACTCGCTCGACGCGGATGATGTTGGTGAAACGACACGATGGCTTACCGAAGATATCGTGGCCTCTCTCAAACCGGTGGCTTCCGAAGTGCTGCCGCCCATTATCAGAGGTATCGCGGACCTTTTAAGGCCTGATCCGGCAAACAACTCCGAAGAAATTCAGGAAGCGCTTGCCTATTTGAAAAGCGCCATCAACGGGAAGGAGGCGAGCGTATGATCAAGGAATTTATGGAGGCCTCCACGGCACTCAACAACAGGCATGTGATCCAGTGGAAGAAAAACGGAAAAAAGGTGGTCGGCTATACCTGTTCGTATGTGCCCGATGAAATCTTTCACGCGGCAAACATTCTTCCCTTTAGAATACGCGGGTTCGGTGCCACGGACACCACCATTGGCGACACTTATTTCGGCCCCTTCATTTGCAGTCTTCCCAAGTGTATGCTGCAACTGGCCGGGGAAGGGAAGTTTAATTTTTTAGATGGTGCAATTATCACTCCGGGTTGCGATTCGATGCGCAGGCTCGATGAATGCTGGCGTAAAGCAGGTACTGATATCAAAGGTGCGATCCCGCCTTTCTTTTTCCATTTCGGCGTCCCGCATAAATACTCGGACTATACCATCAAGTGGTTTACTGAAGAAACCCGGCGACTGATTGCGGCGGTAGAAGAACATTTCAAAGTTGAAATTACCAACGCTAATCTGAAGAAATCCATCAAACTGTACAATCACAGCAGGAAACTCCTTGATCGCTTTGAAGCACTGCGCACTTTGGATGCTCCGCCTTTCAGCGGAGAGGAAGCGCTGGCGGTCATACTTGCCGGCACGACCATGCCCCGGGAGGAATACAACGCGTTGCTGGAGAAGTTTATTGCCAATGCGGAAAAATCTTCCGGCAGCAAGAATCGTGTGCGTCTGATGCTCGTGGGCAGCGCCAATGATGATATTGGACTGGTCCGGGTCATGGAAGGGGAAAAAGCACTTGTGGTTGCCGACAATCTCTGCTTCGGCTCAAGGTTCTATACCGATCAGGTTGGTGAAGAGGGTGATCCGGTTTTTGAATTGTCCAAACGGTACCTGGGGCACAATGATTGTCCCCGCATGTACGGTGATTACCAGAGAAGACTCAACATACTTGAGCAGAAAGTGAAAAAAGCAAAAATTGACGGCGTGATTCTGCAGAACATCCGCTTCTGCGATCTTCACGGTGCGGAAAACGGTCTGTTTGAGAGAGATCTCGAAGCCAAGGGCATACCCTGTATGCGTCTGGAGAGAGAATACGGCCCTCTCGTGGAAACCGGCAGAATGAAGATGCGCGTTGATGCTTTTATTGAAAGAATACAGCAGAGGAGGGCAGTCGCATGAGAAATGAAACCAGAGAATATAAATTTGACTGGATGATGTGGAATACTTTTGCGGCAGCTGCCCGTCTGAAAAGCGGAACGGAAAATGAATATCGCACAATGTTAAAATACATCCCCTATTTTAACCGGATTGTCGAGGTGCTTCTTAGCGCGGGGGAACCGGGGCAAAAGTTTCTGGAGAGTTGCGCTAAATATATGGAGAATATTGTTTTCGCGAAAGAAAGAGGTAAAAAGACGGCCGTTACGACCTTCTGTTTTTCGCCGGCCATTTTCTACGCTATGGATATCGTCCCGATCTGCCTGGAAGTTCTTTCCGTTATGATGACCTTCACCTATAAAAGAGGGACCTCGGAGTTTCTGGATTACTGCAATGAAGTTGGTTTTACGGAAACATCCTGCTCCTCTCAACGCGGCACTATCGGCGCGTATCTGGCTGGAATCGGCGCGGATGTCGATATGTTCGTCACGGATACGCCGGGCGTTTGCGATACCAACGCCAATGCGTTCTCCTTTGCCGCGGCCTATCTGAACAAACCATTCTTTCAACTGGATATGCCACCCGATCTCACAGGTTCGCGCTCCAATGAATACCATCGAGAGGACTTCAAAGCTCTTATCCGTTTTCTGGAAGAACAGACGGGGAAGAAACTCGATCCCGATCGTCTGAAAGAACGTCTCCTGGAGCTTGCGAAACAGGATGAAATTATCGCCGAATTGGAGGATCTGGCTAGACTTATACCCAGCCCCCTTCCTGTTCCCTATAACCTGATGATTTATGCCTCGCGATTCTTTTTCGCCGGGATGCCGGAATGTACCGGCGTGCTCGAATCCATGCTGAAAGTCGCCAGGGAAAATGCCGCAAAAAATATTTCGGGATTGAGCGGCGGCGTGGAAAAGCTGCGGGCCTTTTTCTGCTATATCGACCATTACGCGCAAAACATGCAGTTCTGGCAGATGCTTGACGGCAAGGGCATCTGCTATCAGGGCAACATCCTCAGTCACTTCTGGTCTCACAACGCGCCGCACGTGGCGCATTATCACAAAGAAGACGCGGCCTATAAAATTGATACGACGAATATAGATTCGTTGATAGACAGTGTGGGCATGATCAATTCGCGCATGCCCATGGTCAAATCCATCCGCGGTCCTTATGACGCCCCTAATATGTGGCTGGAGGATACCCTGGGTCTGGCAAAGCTCTATAACGCTGATTTTATTGTCTACAACGGAACACCGGGATGCCGCAACACCTGGGGGATGGTGAAACTCCTCGCACGGGACACGGAAAAAGCCGGCTACCCGACGTATATCATGTATGCCGACGCTTTTGATTCACGCGTGCAGTCCTGGGAGGCGACGGAAGAGCGGTTTATGGAATTTCTTAAGGTAAGGAGGCTTGTCTAATGTTTGCAGCGGGATGCGATGTTGGATCGTTGACGTCCAAAGCCGTCATCATGAAAGACGGGAAGATTATTGAATCGGTCATCATAAAATCAAAGGCGCGGCCCTGGGAATCGGCCGACGAGGTGATGAATATTGCTCTGAATCGTGCCGGCCTGAGCATGAAGGATATCAAAAGCTGTGTCGGCACCGGCTACGGCCGCGACAAAATATCTTTTATTCATGAAGCTGTTTCGGAAATCGCCTGCCACGGCAAGGGTGCGCGCTGGCTGGTTCCGACGGTCAGAACGGTTATTGATATCGGAGGCCAGGACTGCAAGGCCCTGCGTCTGGACGACAAAGGAAACATGGTGAAATTTATCACCAATGATAAATGCGCTTCCGGGACCGGCCGTTTTCTCGAAGTCATGGCCAAAATCATGCACCTGAATCTGGATGAACTCGGAGAGATGTCGGCCAAATCCAAACAGCCCATAACCTTTGCCTCTGCATGTACGGTTTGGGCGCAGGCCGATGTGATTCAGCATCTGAATGATGAGGTGCCCATTGAAGACATTACCGCTGGAGTCAATAACGCCATGGCCAGCCGCATGTCCACTCTAGCCAACAACATCGGCTTGGAGAGAGATGTGTGCATGACGGGCGGCGTGGCCAAAAACAGCGGCGTGGTCAACGCGCTGGAAAAGAATCTGGGAATCAGGATTAAACGGATACGCCGTGAAGATCCGCAGCTTGCAGGTGCCATCGGGGCCGCACTCTTTGCCTCGGAAAAAGCAAAAGGAGGTGCCCTATGATTACAGCGGGTTGTGACATCGGATCTCTTACGGCCAAGGCCGTTATCCTGAAAGACGGACAAATTATTGCCTCTGAAGTCATTCTTGCTTCGGCGCATCCGGAAAAATCGGCAACCGACGTTATGCAGCGCGCCGTCGAAAAAGCAGGAATAAGAATGGAAGATATCGGATACTGTGTCGGCACCGGCTACGGCCGCAAACATATTCCTTTTATGAATGCAGAGGAATCTGAAATTGCCTGTCATGCCAGAGGCGCTGTGTGGCAGGTGCCGTCGGCGCGGACGGTTGTTGACATCGGAGGACAGGATGCCAAAGCCATCCGGGTAGATGAAAAGGGAAACGTAGAACGCTATATCTACAACGACAAATGCGCTTCCGGAACCGGGCGATTTCTCGAAATTATAGCTGATTCCCTGGATATCAAGCTGGAAGATTTAGGCGCCATATCCGAAAAGGCGAAAGAAAAACTGACCCTGTCCAATCAATGCGTGGTTTTTGCCGAAACGGAAATTATTTCTCTGGTGAATGAAGGGAAAGAAATTGCAGATATTTTACAGGCGCTGCATCAGGCCGTTGCTAACCGGGCCGCCTCTCTTGCCCGGGGAATCCTGGTGGAGCCCGATGCCGTGATGACGGGTGGTGTGGCGAAAAACTCCGGCATGTTTTCAGCGCTGGAGCGGGCTCTCGGAGTGAAACTACATCATGTGGAGAATCCGCAGATTAACGGCGCGCTGGGCGCGGCAATTTATGCCGCCGATAAAATCAAAGGATAGAGGGACAGATTCATGGAGCTCTTCGAGCGTACTTTTGACGACGTCAGAAATTATATTGCCGGAAAAGAATGCAGTTCCCGGATTTTGACCGACCAACAAAATGTCTGGCCGCCGGGTAGGGGGCGCAACGTTGTTTTAACGGATGAAATGGCTGTGGAAATAGGAAATCCCCGGATGAATTCGGTTGCCTGCATTATCTGGACGGAGCAGCCGAATCTGGTTTGCGACGGAAACGTCCATCTCATCGGTCCGGATATAAAAGAGAGCAGCGACCAAAGCCTGCCGTTCGGTAAAATTGTTCTGGCATGCGTCAGCGGGTTTGATGAGGAAAATACGTATGAACGCTACCGGGAAATGGAAGCCGTTAGATATGCTCTTGATCTCAAAGGGTACATGATCAGAGCGGTCTCGCAATATCAGCGGGAATGGAGTCGTATCAGTCGTGAGGCTCTGCAAAATGGATTCTCTTTTGAGATTCTGGGCAGTGCCCTCAGAAATGAATATTTGAAAAAAGATTATATTCATGCCGTTGAAATTCTCTTTGTAACATCCAGCGCCGAAGATGTCGGCCAGTTGCAGGAGATTACCAAAAATGTCGGCCGGACAATTATCGCCCTGAATAAAATGTTAAGTGAAATAGATTCTGATTGTGATGAGTGTGAATATAATGATGTCTGTGATGAAGTTGAAGAACTCAAAGGGATGAAAAAAACGCGGGATGAAAAAAGGAGGGAACCCCATGGATAAAAAAACGAAAACCATCGCTTTATGCGGAAAAGGCGGTGTGGGAAAAACATCGGTATCGGCTTTGATGGTGAAGAATCTTGCCCAAAGGAATAATATCAAAATTTTGGCAATCGATGCCGACCCTGCCATAGGGCTTTGTACGGCGCTCGGGATTCAAATCAAAAAAACAGTGGATGACATCCGGAATGATTTAATCAACTCCATCAAGAAAGGAGAGGGGCAGGATAAAGCAGCCACGTTGAATATGCTTGATTATGAACTTTTCGATGCCCTGACGGAACACAACAATGTCGCACTTCTCGCTATCGGCAGACCGGAATCGGAAGGCTGTTTCTGTAAGGTCAATTCTCTTCTGAAAGAAATCATTCAGGACCTGGCCAAAAATTTCGACGTTGTGCTGATTGACGGAGAAGCGGGGGTCGAACAGATTAATAGAAGAGTGATGAAAACCGTCGATCATCTGATCATGATCTCCGACACATCCGCAAAGGGCGTAAACGTCGTCAGGACCATCAAGCATCTTGCCGAAGATAACAAGGCTGTCAATTATAAAAGCATGGGCATGATTTTGAACCGCGTCAGAAGTGAAAGCGAAGTACATGATATCCGGAAGAATATGCCCGTCAATATTCTGGGGTGGCTGATGGAGGATGATTTGATCAGAGAATTCGATTTTTACGGCCGGTCCTTTATTGATTTTCCCGATGATGCAAGCGCCTGTAAAACCGTAAATCAAATTATTCAGGATTTGCAGATTCTCTAGACCCGATGGAGTGCGAACCATGAATATTGTTTTGATATATTTTTCGCAAACCGGTCAAACGCTCAAAGTTGCCGAGGCCATGGCTGAAGGCTTTCGCGAAAAAATGCATTCGGTAAAGATCATCAAGATGCAGGAAGCAAAACCGGCGGATTTTAAAAAATGGGATTGGGTGGGCGTGGGTTCTCCCTGTTTCGAGAGTCAGGCGCCGACACCGGTTCTCACCTGGATAAATTCCTGGCCGTCTCTTAACGGCAAAACGGCGTTTGTTTTCGCTACTGCGGGCGGAGCGCCCGGCCGCGTCCTTTATGACCTCACGAAGACACTGCGCAAAAAAGGGGCCACCGTCATTGGCGGCTTCATGGGTCGAGGCACGGTTCACCATCCGGCCCCCTGCCTCACGGGACGTTTGCCGAACCGCCCCAATGCCGAGGATTTGGCGCAGGCTCGCGACTTTGCTTTGGCTGTGGACAGACATCTTCAGTCCGGAAAAGCGGGCACTATGCCGGAGAGCCGACCGGATGCGCTGAAACCGACATGGGGGTTTTTCTCACTGATCGGTCTTGTCGTGAAGCCGTTCCTGCTGCGCGTGGTTCTTCCCAAGCCCAAACTCTCTGAGAGCCGGTGCAATCAGTGTAAAGTCTGTGCCAAAGAATGTCCGGCGCAGAGCATTACGCTTGCGCCATACCCGGACATCGACGGTCATTGCATCCGCTGTTATCACTGCCAGAATGTGTGCCCCCACAAGGCCTTCAGCGAATCCTGGTGGTATGGAAATCTGGTGATATGGTTCCTCTATAACACAATCTTTGCGCGTCTCTTCGGTGAGCTGAAACCGGGGGAAAAAATCTATTGACAGACGAGACGTTGAACGAAGGAAGGAGAGTCCTATGGCGTCACCCTGCAAGACCATGAAGGTATTTGAAGAGCTTTTGGAAAGTCCGCAGAACCGTCTGGTGGAAGAGGCGGTGCAGAATGGACGCATCCCTATTGGATATTCCTGTTCATTTGTACCCGAAGCCCTGCTGATGGCGGACAAACTGTTTCCCGTGCGACTGCACGCGACAGGTGTTGCCGGCACCGAGATCGCGGATAATTACCTTTCCAGCCTGGTGTGTTCTTATGCCCGCAGCCTGCTGGAGTTTTCCATGGACGGACGTTTTGATCTGCTGCAAGGGGAAGTGTTTGTCCCGTCCTGCATCCACATGCAGCGGCTACATGACAATCTGGAGTATCTAAAACATCCGGCTTTCAATCCTATACTGGATATTTCGCGAAAAGTGAATGAGGATACGCTGGAGTGGACAGCCGGGGAACTGAAGAACCTTGCGGATAAGCTGGCCGCGCATTTCAGCGTGGACATGAGCGATGCCTCACTGAAGAAAGCTATGAAACAGTGGAACGATTTTGCAAGTGTTGTCCAATCCATCGGGGCGTTGCGTAAGAAACCGTATCCGCCTATCACCGGCACCGAGTTTCACCAAATGGTCATGGCCTCGCTCGCTTCCCCCAAAGATCTGATTTTGCCTTTTATATTAAATCTAAAAAAAGAACTCGACGAACGCGAAGGGATAAAGAAATACCGGGCGCGCCTGATGGTCGTCGGCGGTCATCTGCATGATCCGGAATTCATCAGGATTATCGAATCGCAGGGCGGCCTGGTGGTGGCAGACCGTTTCTGCACCGGAACCATTCCCGGGTTTGAAACAATAAATATCGACGGCGCCAACCCCTACAAAACAATGGCCGAATACGTTTTCAAAAAGGCTGTTTGTCCGCGAATGATGGAGGAATTCGACCGCAGGCTGAATATTATTATTGAGATGGTCAAAGAATACAAAGTTGACGGGGTCGTGTTGGAGATCATCAAATTCTGCGATCTTTGGGGTGTGGATTCTATGCCGCTGGTAGCAGCATTGCGCGAGAAGGGGATCCCGGTGTTGAAACTAGAGCGGGAATACCGCCTTGGCGCAGAGGGCCAGCTCCGCACGCGGGTGCAGGCTTTTATCGAGAGCATGGGTAAATAATCATTTCACAAGGAGACCGCATGAAACTAAATACTGTCATGGACAGCGCCAGGGCCAGAATGACGGATTTGCCGTTTCTGACGAAGAGGTTTTTGCGAAACTCATGGGCAGGATATCTCTTCCGCAGACCCAGTCCGCGTGACGCCGTGGTGTTCGCAAAGTACTGGATCATGAACTGGGCCGCGATAATATACTGGATAGGAGAATCCATTTTTTTGAAACTCGGCCCCATCGGCTTCGCCCGTGCGCTTTACAATAATCCCTGGATCCTGATCCTGCTCCGGGTCAATGGTGTTGTTAATCGTTTGACACGCGGGAGGACCGGCATATATCACGATTCCATCTGCCTGGTCGTACACACCATTTGTTTGGGGGTTATAGATCAACTACGCAACATGTTGTTTGATCCCGAGCGCCTGGTCATCTTCGAGGATCTTGTTCCCTACGATATCGGACGGGCCATGGGTTTGAAATGCTACCTGCTGGAACTGATGGGCATCGTTTTGCCCATCATGTACACCGATGCCTCTTTACAATACATCGACGAAGCTGAAAATTCGGGCATGAATCCCGATGCCTGCAGCCTGCCCAAGGCCACGGTGGGGATGGTCATCAAAGGTCATATGCCCAAGGGCGTGGCCATGGTGACTTCCAATATGCCCTGCGATGCAGGCGCAGCTTCCTACGCTTACATTCAGCGCGCATATAACATCCCCACTTATCGCGTGGATGCGCCGTATAATTTTTACAACGAACGGGCGGAAAAACTTTTTTCTAAGGACATTGCGGGGATGATCGCCTGGTTGGAGAAACACACACCCGGACGCATGGACTGGGATAAGATGCGCGAGATTTGTGAAGGGAGAAACCATATGCTGGAGCTGGAGACCGAACTCTGGGAAATGATCAGGGTCAGGCCTGCACCGCTGGCTTCGGACGCGGTGTGGCTCAGTCATATTTGGCATTTCAATGTAAGCGCCGGTTATCCGAGATCAGTGCGACATTATGAAAAGCTCATCAAAATGGCACGGAAAAATCTTGAAAACAAGATTCCCGCCACAGGAAATGAGAAGTTCCGGGCTGTGCTCTGGAATCCGCCCTTCCTCCATTTCAGCGATATGTTCAACTGGGCCGAGCGCACCTATGGCATTGTTCTTATTAACGACAGCATGACCTATAATCATCACGGACCCATCGAGACAACATCGCCGGAAACCATGATTCGGGACTGGGGCAGGACGATCATGCAGGGCCCCATGGTACGCCACACCCGTGGACCGGCCGAGAATTACCTCGATGATATTTTTCGCATGGTTAAACAATTCGATCTCGACATGGTCTGGGTCGCCAACCATGTGGGATGCAAGGGTGGTCAGGCCATGAACGGCATCCTGCGTGAGCAGTGTCGCGCCAAAGGGATCCCCCTGCTTCTGCTGGATTATGATCTGTCCGATAGGAGAATCGTGTCTCATGACAACATGATGCGGCAGGTGGAGTTTTTCATGGAAAACGTCATGAAGGCAAAGCGCATTGATCAATGAGGTGAGGCTGTGGCCACAACGGATCAAAACGAAGTTTATCGCTCCCTGAGCCGGAAGATAGATAACCTGACCGTCCGGGCACCGTGGAACGAAACGTTCTTCAATATCCTGAAAAAATTATACACGCCCGAAGAAGCTGACGTGGTTGTCCGGATGCCGTATATTTTATCCACGGTCGACAGAATTGCCGGAATAACGGGCATCGAAAAGGTTCGCCTGCAGAGCATCCTGGACAAGTTAAGCAGCAAAGGCCTGTTGCTGGACCTCTACAATGTGAAAGACGGACAATACTACTTCATGCCCTCCCCGATGCTGATTGGTTTGTTCGAGTTTACCATGATGAGAACGGGGCAAAGCCTGGAAGGCGCAGCATTCGCGAAGCTTTTTCAGGACTATCTCGCTTCCTTCTATCCGGCAAACTTCTCTAAACATGAGCAGGTGGCGATTCTGAGAGTGATCCCGATCGAAGAAACGGTAAACACAGCGGAACACATCGAATTCCTGAATTATGAAAAGGCGTCGTCGCTCATTGAGGAGTCCAACAGATTCGCCCTCGGTCTATGTTCGTGCAGAAATGAAAAATATCACAACGGGGATAAAAAATGTGACGTGCCAATGGATAACTGCAGTGCCTTCGGAATAGGGGCCGATTATCTTATCCGGCATAACCTGGGCAGAGAAGTTTCCAAATCTGAAATGATCGATAACTTTGCCCGTTCCAGGGATCTGGGCCTTGTCTTTTCCGCCGATAATACCATGAGAAACCCGATGGTCGTATGCCAATGCTGCAAATGTTGTTGCAATTATCTGGCGGGAGCGAATAAATTCGGTTTCACCAACAGTGTCGTCACGTCAAATTTTATTTCGTTTCTTGATGAAGCGAAGTGCACTGGTTGTGGAAAATGCGTGAAATTATGCCCGGTCAATGCAGTGACCCTGGTGGATGCGATGGATCCGCTGAAGCAAAAGAAAAAGAAGGCAAAAGTTGACAGTGGAATTTGTGTGGGCTGTGGTGTATGCGCGTTTAAATGTTCGAGCAGCGCCATGGCGATGATTAAACGCGGTGTCCGGGTTATTCATCCGGAAACCACGTTTGAGAGAATAATCCTGCTGAGTCTTGAAAGAGGGAATCTCCAGAATCAGTTATTTGACAACCCCCGGAGCATGACCCAGGATTACATGAGACTGTTTGTCGGAGCGTTTTTAAAACTTGCTCCGGTCAAGCGGGCCCTGATGAGCAACCTTTTCAGATCCGCATTTCTATCTTCTGCGCGGGGCATTGCCCGAATGCAGGGCAGGGGATGGATGCTGGATATATAAACATTTCGGAATAACTTAAATGATCAGGAAGGAGATGGATATGACAAAAAAATATTTCGGCGGATGCGATGTCGGTTCCACCACCGGCAAGGCGGTCATCCTTGATGAAAACGGCAATATCGCCGCCAGCATGATCGTGCCCAGCGAGATAGACCCGGGAGATACTTCCATGAAAGTTCTGGAGGCGGCTTGCGCAAAAGTCGATGATCTGGCAAGCTACAAAGACCTCGCCTATCTTGTCGGCACCGGCTACGGCCGCAACGAGGTAGCCTTTGCCAATGAAAACATTTCCGAGATCAGTTGCCACGCCGTCGGTACGTTTTCCTGCGCCCCGAATGTCAAAACCATTGTCGATATCGGCGGACAGGACGTGAAAACAATTTCCTTAAACGGCGATGGTTCGGTGCTGGAGTTTGCCATGAACGACAAGTGCGCTGCCGGAACCGGACGTTTTTTCGAGGCCATGAGCCGCATCTTCCGGATGGACCTCGATGAATTTTCATCCCTGTCCTTAAAAGCCAACAAGGCTATCCCGGTGACGGCCCAGTGCAGTGTGTTTGCCGAAAGTGAAGTGATCAGTCTCCTGGCCCGCCGCAACCCGCCTGAGGAAGTTGCCGCTGGTATCCAGCAAGCGGTTTCCAAGCGTTGCTTCACACTGCTGAAACGTATCGGTATGCAACCCCTGGTGACGGTGACCGGTGGATGCGCAAAAAGTAAAGGACTGATGAAAGCTTTGAGCAGAACCATTGGTATGGAAGTAACTCCGCTGCCGGTTGATCCGCAAATTATCGGCGCGCTGGGTGCGGCAGTCTTTGCCCGGCGCCATCAATAAATGTTGATGTTTTAGAAAAAACATATAAGGATTTTCACATGACCCATGAACTATTTATATTAATTGCCGCTACGGTTTCGCTGGCATTGATTCATACGCTGGCCGGGCCTGATAATTATCTGCCCTTTATCGTTATCTCCAGAGCGATTTTTCTTTGCGGGATGGGAATGCTGTTTCTCGGTTTGTAAATATGTTGTTTTTTTTGAACAGGGCAAGTAAAGTCGTGCGTGCGGGAATGGTGGCCGTTAGTTGCATCTTTCTTCTTATCGGATGCGCGCATATATGCCATAGCAAAACGGATAAATTCAACGGATTTAAAGTTGCGCCATACTTTATTCATACGCCGGACCATCATATTTTAATGAAGTTTGCGTTAGCCGGTGATCAGATTCAGAAACCGCCATTGCTTACGGTTAACGGCAGCGTTAAAAATTATCAGTATCAAAAAGATAAAATAAGCGGATTGGCTCAGGTGGATATTGGCGCCGTTGCATGTGATCAGGAAATCAAAGTGACATTGACCGGTGCTGAAGAAAAGACAGGGGGAAATTCAACCTTCAGCTTTCAGATTCCTTCCTACGCCTGTTCCGCGGACAAAGAAACCTCTTTTGTATTTATCGCCGACACGCACGGGAATTCGTCTTTTTACGAAAGAGAAATGCCGTTCATTTTAAAACGTCACCGTGACAAAAACATTATTGCCATTATTCATGGCGGCGACTGGGTGAACGTGGGAACAGACGTGGTTGGCTGGAATCACATGGCGAACGCGGTGGGGCAGGCCGGCGGAGCTTATCCAATCCTTTCCGCCATTGGCAATCACGAATATCACGGATACAAGTCGTGGGCAAAGATGCAGAATCAACCGGAACTGCAACAACCGCAAAAGGGAAATTCTAAAAACCCCGTAGTTTTTAGAAAATATTACTTCAGCGGCGAGAACGATCAGAGTTACGGATATTCTCGAACAGGATATTATTCCATTCATTACCCTCAGGCGGTTTTAATCTTCATTAATAGTAACAAATTAGGTCAGAGCGATGGCGACGAGCAATGGTCATTTATAAAAAGTGAGATTGCTCTAGCCGAATCAGAGAAAAAACCGATCATCATTGTGTCGCATCATTCATTGTTCGGTTCAAATATTTTCCGGATTAATAAGAAGGAAGGGAAGCTTTTAAGGGAAAAATTGATCCCGATCATGGAAGAACAAAATCAGAAATATAAATTCGCCGGGAATCAAGTAGAGCGCAGCCTGCCCATGATGGCGGTATTGTCGGCACATGGTCATCTTTATGAAGAAAGCGAGAAGAACGGTATTCACTATCTGAACGCAGGTACTTTTGGCGGATGGCCGATGTTTGGTCTTTGGGGCAATCCTTATAAAAAAACATCCAGCTCATTGTCTTCAACCTACAGTATCATCACGGTTTCCAAGCGAGGCATTTCAACGGCAACCTATCGGCAAATAGCCGGGAACTGGGAATAGCAGTCTCATGGCAGTAAACCCGGCATATCGTTAACTGATGTCGCGGGGCGCGTTTTAACCTCACAGCTTCCCGAACGCTGATCTTCTTTTCCTCCGGGATCGGCGTGCCCAACCCGTGCCAGGGTGTTTTCCCGACATACATCATGCTTTCGACTAAATGTGCCATGATTGCCTCCTTTCCAATGCTTGAATTTTCTTGAAAACGTTTATCTTGTCCATCTTTTGTGTCAACTTTATGCCGTTCGATCCGCTGTATCAAGGTCACAACGACAAAGGTGAGTTGCATTATTTTGCGTCCGGGCATATTTTCCTCAAGGAAACGAGAGAAAGGATACCCCGATTTACGGTGAACGCGGAATACGAGAAGGTTTGATTTTGATTGAATAATGATGTAAGAAATAAAAAAAAGAGAAAATGAAATGCAAAAATGAAAAAACGCAAGTTGCTGGAAAAAGCACTGGCAGGGTCAAAAAATATTCGATTTGCCGAAGCCGTAGCTTTGGCTGAGGCATTTGGTTTTAAACTTGATCGCGTCAGCGGCAGTCATCATATTTTTGTTCACACGAGTATTGCGGAATTAATAAACTTACAAAATGTAAACGGGAAGATTAAACCATATCAATTGAAACAATTGTTAAATATCATTGAAAAGAATAACCTTCATATGGAGGAATGAAAAATGAACGATTATCATATCAATATATTTTATAGTGCAGATGATAACGGCTATATTGCCGATATCCCCGATTTACGTCACTGTTCAGCTTTTGGTAAAACGCCTGGTGATGCTTTAAAAGAAGTATTAAAAGCAAAAAAAATATGGCTTGATTCAGCTCATGCGAATAATAAGCCGATACCCAAACCTCATTATCGGCCGGTAATTTATCAAGTTGCATAATACGGAAGTCAGGACTAAATGCCGTTTAAAGCTTGCAGCTTGAAGCGCAACAGTTTTGCAACATTTCGAAGCAAGCGATATGTTGGCCCCAGTAGCGAGGCCGGGTCAGATTCCTCTGTTATGCATGGGCCAGAAAAATACTGGCAGCACATCGGCGCGTGACTTGCGAGATTAAAGACGCGACCCGTTATGCCGGTTATGGATGTTTCGTCTTTTCCCGTTCCAGTCTTTATTTTTTATATTTTTTGAGTTTTAGCGAATCGAGCTGCTCATTTGTCAAGTCGGGCGGGTGAAGCAGCGATTCAGGTTTTTCGATCAGATCCTTTAACATGTAGATTGCCGGACCTGTATAAGTGCCGTCGCCTATTCGTTCGTCTAAGCTGACACGAAGTTCGGCCACTTGCTTAACTTCGATTTGACCGGTTTCCTGGTTGACCAGGGCCGCTTTATGAATTTTTCCAATGGTGAAAAAGAGACTTGCCGTGCCTAATTCGAAAGTGTGATGATAAACGGCGTCAATACCAAGAGAACCTAACTGGGCGACAAATGCCGTGGACCACAGTGGGATGTCTTTCGTCAGGAAATGTAGCGGGAGATTGTGCTCATCCGTCCAGCGGATCAGCCAGACCAGGAATCTGATGAACCATCTCGGCAGTGCGCCAAAGAACTGGATATCCTGATCGTTTTTGTTTTTACCATGACGGGCTTCATGAATGGACCCGCTGACTCTTTTTTGCACGGTTTGCAAGGTGTCAAAAGGATCAAACTCAATCATCGCGTTGACTTCTTCTCCTTCCTCCGTTTTCTGCTTTTTTATGGTAAAGGCGATGATGATTTGATTTCTTTGCCACAATCGCCGTCCGGAAACAAACCGGTTCATTTTCGGTTTCCGGACAACAGTTCTTACGCCGGCGGTTAACATCAGTTCAAATAATGTCAGCTTATCTTTTTCATTTTTGTCCTTATTATATTCGTCCAGGAATTCCAGGGTGCGGGTTAAGTCAACCAGCATGTTGAAATAGACAACGCTCTCATTTCTTCCCGGCATGAAGTTAAACATCAGCTCGGCAAATTTTGACATTTTAACTAATTCGGCATCCGGTCTTCTGGGCATATTTTCCTGTCCTCATCATTTTTGTATTTTTCTCAAGATAACTTTAAAAAGCAGGGGTGTCAATGTTTGGCGTTTTCCTGTCAGCTAAGAATTAAAAGTGAACTGTTTTTTATGGCGTTTTCCCGCGCTCCCTGTTGTTGGTTGCTGCCGTTACTTTTTTAATCCTTGACCGAATGACGCCGGTTAGCCGCCCCGCGAATCCAAAAATCAAAGGAACGGCAATTAACGATAACGTCGTGAGCAGGCCAAGGATAAACCAAACTCGTTGTTCCGATGTTCCCAATAGAAACGCGTAGGAGTTCATCCCCAGGTATGCGCCAAACACGATGCTCAATATCTCTTTCGTGCCATACCGATAGCCTATGACAAAGGCGGGCACCGCTAAAAGGAACTGTCCCAGCAGCAATCCCCGGTCATTATCAAATGGTTCAAATCGATTGGAAACGAGAGAAACGACGCCCAAACTGGCTGCACCGAGAAAAAACCCCAGTGCCAACAGATAAATAACTTTTGATTTCATTCAGTCTTCGCCTGACATTGCTTATATGCAATGGTTTTAATATGGCAAATGCCGAAGGAATTGTCGGCATAGCGTCTCTCAATCAAAAATATGATTTCAGGTTTAATAAATTACTTTTAAGCACTAATCAACACATTTTCAAATTTTCACGAAGAAAGAAATAAAAAAGGCAGGGTGATCATGCCCCTGCCTTATTGACTACGATACTGATGCTGCTTAAGAACCAATTGAACCACCACAACCTGCGTTAAAGCGAAATACTGTTGGCCCACAACCTGCATTAATCATAACTTTTCTCCTTTCATTTTTGATTAGTTAATGAAGAACTGATGGAAGACAACTTACATTACTCCCCTCCAACTGATCCGCCGCAACCTGCATGAACCATAACTTCTCCCTCCAATTGTTAAATGGTGACAAGTTCAGCTCTACCTTTCCCAAAATAAAATTTCGTAAGATAATAGCACTATTCATAAATTTTAAAAGGATTATTTTGTAATCAGGCAACTTGCTGTTAACCCCCAGAAACTGCAATGTAAATAAAATTTTACTTGCGCATTAATACACTGCGGAATATGTTGAAAAATACTTGAAAATATAAATTTTGGGGAGGGACAATATGAATGTCAAAGGCATCATTTAC
>CAYZLL010000010.1:0-35588 GCA_964479225.1 uncultured Smithella sp. | reverse complement strand
CGAGGTACTCCACTTTTCTTTACATAACTTCAACAGAAGTTTGTCTTCCTCATCACACCACGGTTCGTATGCCCTACCATACCTCTGCCTGATATCGAGAATTCGACTATCCGTGATAGAGGTTTCCCGTGGCAACTTGCAAATAAAGTCCCTAATGCGATCCATCGCCACATCATGCTTACTGGGCTCATCTGGAGATGCTTGTACGTTTAGAGATGAATATGGGGACTGAACTGTGCTGGAAATTTCATCACGATCGGCATTTCGTAAGCCGTCTCTTTCTTTCCTTGGTTCATATGTTCCCATCGTAAGATGAGCCTTGTATGCCCATACAGTTGGGGGAGATACGCCAACCCGTTCGGCAATCTCCGCCGAACTTAGTCGTCCTTCCATGAGAAGACGAATTACTTCCGCCTTCTCATGGTTAACGTTCATATTTTTTGAAATAGGGTGACTCCCAAAATCGTTCTGAACAAAGGCCGTTTGATTGCTTGCTTCAAGAAGCGAGGCTTCTTTATTTTCGTCCTCAATAATATGCTCGATAGCTACAGGCAATTCTTCTTGAATTTCACAAGCAGATTCATTTTGAAATTCAAGAAGATCTCTTCTTGGTGTTTGGTAAAGTGGTTTTCTATATTGTTTGAACTTCTGCTTGCACGACGGAAATTCGTTGGCCTCAGCGCCGATTTCTTCCCCACATGTTCCACAATGATAAATATATGATTCATTTTGTAAATCGTTACCCTGATCATCGAAATTCGTCTGTAACTGATCTTTTCGATCACCTGTTTTTTGAAATCCACCTGTTTTGTTTTCATTCTGCTTGATGAATTTGTCTTTCATCCGATTGAAACGGGAATCAAGAATAATCACCTTTCCATGGTCAGTTTCGCAGCGGATCAGGCGGCCAATGCCTTGTTTCATTTTAATAAAGGTGTCATAGAGATAACGATCCATGTATTTAGCCGGATGCAGAATTTTTTTTCTTGCCATGTTCATGGCGTCGCCTGGGTGAGGGAAGGGCATTCGGGTGATGATGACCTGCGTAAGCGTGTCTCCTTTGAAATCGACACCATACCAGAACGTGTCTACTCCGAAGAGCACGCTTTCCTTGACAGCTCGGAATTCGTCACACAGGTCACCTGTCGGGTAACCGTTGCGCTGAATGAGAAGCGGGTATCCCGCTTCAACAATATCGTTGCTGATCTTTTTTGCCACGGTTTCCAAATCCGAATAACTGGAAAAAAGAACCAGTGTTTGCCCTTTGTTCTTTTTTATCAGATCGGGCAATGCTTTTACGATAAAATTCATCCAGCTTGGCTTGTTACGGTAGTCTCCGGGAGGCGCGCCTTGTGGGACAATTATGTCCATTCTGTTTGGCGAAAACGGTGATCCAAGAAAAACGTGCCGAAACTCACGCTCAACGGTTTTTTCATTAGTCAGAAAAAAAGGCCGGTCCGTTCCAGCGATCTGTCGAAATGTTTCATAGTTATCGTTCATGCAGATTGTGGCCGAGGTATAGACGAGACCTTCGGTATCTTTATAGAGGTTTTCTCTGATCAGGTTGGAGACATCGACCGGTCTGGATAAAAGTGTCCAGTGCCGTGAAAAGGCATCGTAGGTCAGGAGTTGGTTTTGTTTCACAAAAGCATCCGCCATGGCTTTTAAAGACAGCCCCTGTTCGAGCAGGTCGTTGAGATTCCTTTTGAGCCGTTCCTGAGTTCTTTCCTGAATCTTGAGTATGCGGCATATACTCGCGTCTTTCAGCCATTTTAAATGTTGGGTAATTTGATTGATCTCAGCTCTCAAAAATTCCAAATGCTTTATGACGGAGCCTTCTTTAAATAGCGTATTACTGGCAGGCAATTCCTGATGCCCGCCGCTCTGCTTTCTTTGTGCGTGGATGCTTTTTAAGATGTCGCCAAAACGGATGATTTCTTTTTTCAAGTTGGAAACGGTCGCAAGAGATTCTTTGATGTCTTTTTCAACGTCACCAACTGCCCGGCCAAGCGGTTTCTCCAGCGCCGATTCAATGTAATCCATGCACCCTAACGCATCTCTGGAATTGAATTCCTGTCCGAGGGCATTGCCCGCCGCCTGCTCAAAGTGGTTGGCCTCATCAATAATGTAGGTTTTGTAAAGCCCCTCAAGTATCGGATCATGATTCAACAGCATCAACTTGTGATGATTTGTGACAATGAGGCGCGCCGCGAGGGCTTCGGCGCTAACGACTTGAGCAGAGCATCTGGTATGCTTGGGATCGCATCCGCTGCGGGCGGACACTTCGCGCTGGACCTGATAGAAAAACGGGCCTTCGTGGAGAAAATGGATAATCCTCGGGCCGGTCTGATCTCCGTCGGCATCCCGGTAATGATAGGTCAGGTTGACAAAGTACAACCATGTCAGCAGCTTTGACCCCTCCCACGTCTCATCATAAACATGACCCAGTTTCACCGCGCAGATGTAATTTGATTTTCCTTTAAGCAGCGATACGGGAATATCTCTGTACATTTTATTTGCATTTTTGATGAAGGCAATTTCCTGCTGAAATATCTGGTCCTGAAGGCTTTTGGTATAGGTGGAAACAGCGATGCGTTCATCGGGATTCCGGGAGAGATATTCCATCACGGGAACAAGGTAGCCCTGTGTCTTTCCCGTACCGGTTCCGGCTTCGATGGTGAGAACAGCTTCATCGTTGATAGCCTGGGCCACATGGTTGGCATATTCAACCTGTGAGTTTCGAAATGAAAATCCTTTTTCAGATTGAGACAGCCCCCGATAAATCGATTCCAATCTTTCAATACGGATTTTCTCGATCGGTTTGGTCTTGTTTATATTCTGCCGCTTTGCTGACGCGTGTTCCAGAAAAGTTTGCCAATTTTCCGTGTCAGGATGCCGGCGTGGGTTAAAAAGGGCGTCGAAATACTTTTCGTAGTTATTTATAAAATGAAGGAACAGATCACCAAAAAGGGTATTGCTCTTTTTAAGATAATACCGGATCGCCGCCGCATGGGGCAGCACACTATCGTTGAGTTCGTTTCCACAAATAGCCTCAATTAATTCTATGGATAATGCCACGACTTCCGATGCGGAAAAATAAATTCTCTTACGTTCCTGTTTGTGAAGATATTCCCATAATCGTTTAGGGGAGAAGGAATCAACTTGTGGCAGGAAGAACTCAACAGCAAAGCCAAGATCAATGATCCTTTTATCGCAACATATTTGTTTTATCTCCTCGTAGTTATCTTGATAAGGCAGTGTAACAATTATATCAGTATCTTTAAGGAATTGTTTGATTTGTTTATAAACAACAGATGCTTCAGGTGCGCTGGATAATGTTTCCTTAGATACATTAGAATAATATCTATCTCTTGCCGTCAGATGTTGGTAGCGGACAAAAGATTCAAATTTCCTTGATTGGCCATTAAGGCTTAAAATAGTCGCTGCAATGGAATAAACGCGGTTACCTTTTTCGTTTTTTGTTCCAGTGTGTGCAAAAACAACTGCGATATCACCAATATTATGTTTATACGAAGTCAACATTTATTAGATTATATCTAACTTTTTATTAGTCATGATAATTCTTGACGTAAAATTGCACGTTTGTTTAATTTAATCAACTAAAGAGTATGAGATGATCATAGTACTCGGATACTTATTTCCGTATTACAACATTTTTGTTTTGTGAATCATAGGCCGTCCCATTCTACAAGTTTAGACTTTAGCCTTTTGGAAAATATCCATCATCTGTTCGTGAATCAAACCGTTGCTGGCTAGAATATTGACAGCTTGTAAATGCCATCTATCTCCGTTGATATCGGAAATCATGCCGCCTGCTTCTTCCACCATCAGGCTGGCTGCCGCCGTATCCCAGGGCTTGAGCTTCAATTCCCAGAAACCGTCAAACCGCCCCGCGGCAAGATAAGCAAGATCGAGAGCCGCCGCTCCGGCGCGACGAATGGCCTGAACGTTCACGGCCATGACGTTAAAATAATCAAGGTTATTTTCTTTGCTTTCCCGGATGTCATAAGGAAAACCGGTAGCCAGAAGACTGCGGGATAGATCTTTGACGGAAGAAACCGATATCTTTTTTTCATTCAGAAAGGCCCCTTCGCCGCGCACCGCAACGAATATATCGTCTCTCATCGGATCATAAATCACACCCAGAACAATTTTATCTTCTATTTCGAGCGCGATAGAGACGCAAAAAACCGGATACCCGTGAGCGTAGTTTGTCGTTCCGTCGAGGGGATCGATGATCCAACGAATTTTCCCGGTGCCGGTGATTGCGGGGGATTCCTCTGATAAAATGCCATGATCGGGGAATTGCCGGCTGATCGCTTCAATAATCAGATTCTCGGACATTTTGTCCGCTTCGGTGACAATATTAATATCGCCTTTGTAATGAATGGTATGTGCCTGGCTGAATTTTTCTTTCAATAATAATCCTGATTTTCGAGCCAGATCAACGGCAAATAATTTCCATGGCAACATGAGATCTCCTTTCTCAATGAGAAAAACAAATTGACGATATTTCCTTCATGCAGTAATAAACGGTTTTATTTTAAATAGTTGTATTACGCTAAAATTAATGTTAAATGAATGCATAAAATACCTTTGCAAATAATATTATATGTTTATTGAAAAAACGCCAAGCAATAATTCTGAAGATTTGAAAAAGATCAGGGAAGAAAAGGGTCTTTCTTTTGAAGATTTATACCAGCGGACTCGTGTCAGAGCGATTTATTTGCAGGCCATCGAAAACAAAGAATTTCATACGCTGCCTCTGCCTGTTTACGCCAAAAATTTTATAAAAATTTATGCCGGTGCTTTAGGAATTGACAGTGAGCCGTTAATGAAGGAATATGAAGATTACCTTAATTCCCTCACAGACAACACCCTGCTGCCCGAGCAACCGGCAGCCGAGAAGTCTTCTTTTAGCGGGATTAAAGTCAAAAAATCTTACTTGATCATTGCTTTTATTTTAATAGTTGTTATTGTTGGGCAGTGGTTGATTTCCAAGCAGCATGAATCGTCTTCGGATATCGTTAATCCCGCAGGGGTCAAAGCGAATGCTTTGCAAGGCGATAAGGAAAAGAGTTCTGATGCGAATATTCCCTCCAGTCAAAACGTGGGCATGAATGCGGTTGTTCGGGCAAAAGATACTCAGCCGTCAATGGTTGAAGAAAAAACTTCTGTTGCAGGTGGAAAAAAAGAATCACGAACGGCTGCTGAACAGGTTTTGCCCATAGCCGTGCACGTGCCGGACGCCTCTGATAAAGAAGCCGCGCAGTTGAGCATCAGGGCGATCGAGGAAACGTGGTTGCGCGTGAAGCCGGAGCAAAATCCTTCTTTTCAGGTCTTGTTAAAAGCCGGAGAAAAATTTGAGTATCGGGCGAAGAGTTTTGAAATTGATATTGGCAATGCCGGTGGAATTAAGGTAAAATTTAAAGAAAAAGATATTGAGAACCTTGGAAAAAGGGGAGAGGTTGTCCACTTACGGTTGCCGTAATGAATTTAAAAAATAAAATCAAGAGGTAAGATTATGTTTGGAATAGGAATGCCGGAATTACTGATCATCCTGGTCATTATTTTGATTATTTTCGGTGTAGGCAAATTACCGGAAATCGGTTCAGCCCTGGGCAAGGGAATTAAAAACTTTAAAAAGACAATGAGCGATCCGAACGAAATCACCGATCAATCATCCAAGAAGGACGACGTTCAAAAATAATTGTTCGTGGATTCGTAAGACAGCTTCTTAGAATTGTATGTTGTTTGCACACAAAATACCCCTTTTGCGTCTGCCGACGGAAAAGGGGTATTTAAAATTAAAAAACCATTCAGATGAAAATTTCCATCATTCTTTAGTTAAAAAGGAACGTCGTCCATTGCTCCGCCGACATCATTCATATTATTGCTGGCCGCTTCAGGAGAAGGTGCTTCTGATTTGTTTTGTCCCCTGGAATCCAGCATCTTCATTTCGTTAGCAATAATTTCCGTTATGTAATGTTTTACACCATCTTTATCTTCCCATGAACGGGTTTGAATCTTTCCCTCAATAAAGATCAGGGATCCTTTGACCAAATAATTGCCACAAATTTCAGCCAGCTTTCTAAAAGTTACAATCTTATGCCACTCGGTTTTCTGAACTTTTTCGCCATTTTTATCTTTCCATTGTTCATCGGTCGCCAGATTAAAATTGGTAACCATTGTCCCGTCTGGCAAATACTTTATTTCCGGATCTTTGCCCAGTCTGCCAATCAATATTGCTTTGTTCACCATATTCCCCCCTGCATTAAAGTTTAAATGAGTTTTCGGATCAACACATAACACTCCTATCCCGATGAGGCAAATAAAAATTTGTATGGAAAACTTCAAAAAATATTGTGCCTTATAACAATTTTACGATAATCATCATACTTGACTATTTGGTTAAAAAAATATAACTAAACAAACTTTTAGACGTGGAGAAATTATGGAAGATAGTGAACTTTTAAAGATCCGTCGGGAAAAGATCGCGGACCTGAAATCGGCGGGCATTGATTTATACCCCAACAATATTAAACCTCAAAATACAACCGCGGAGCTGTCAGCCCGGTTTGAAAATTCAGACGGTGATGCTTTGGCTAAGGTACCGGAAACCTTTTCCGTTGCCGGCCGTCTGATGGCGGTACGCAATTTCGGCAAAGCGGCTTTTATCAAGGTTCAGGATTACAAGGGACAGATCCAGGGTTACATCGGGAAAAACATTTTAAGTGCTGAAGAATATTTTGTTTTCAAAAAGCTGGATATCGGAGACATTATTCTGATTTCCGGTAGGCTGTTTCGCACGAAGACCAATGAACTGACCATCGAAGCCGAAAAATTAACGCTGCTTTCCAAATCCATTCATCCTTTGCCGGAAAAGTGGCACGGCCTGACCGATCTCGAAATCCGATACCGTCAGAGATATCTTGATTTGATTGCCAATCCTGAAGTGAAAGAAATTTTTCACCGGCGCAGCCGCATTATCAAGTTAATCCGGCAGTTTATGGATGATCATGATTTTCTGGAAGTAGAAACGCCGATGATGCAGTCCCGGGCGGGCGGCGCGGCGGCGCGGCCGTTTAAGACCCATCACAATGCACTGGATACGGATTTATATCTGCGGATTGCTCCGGAACTGTATTTAAAACGACTTGTGACCGGCGGACTGGAAAGGGTTTACGAAATCAACCGCAATTTCCGCAATGAAGGTATTTCCACGTTCCATAATCCGGAATTTACCATGATGGAGTTTTACCAGGCCTACAGCACTTATGAAGATTTGATGTTCTTTACGGAGGAATTATTTGTCTGCCTTACCACCGATATCTTTGGAGGGGTGAAATTTAATTATCAGAATACGGAAATAGACATGACCAGGCCATGGCGTCGGCTTTCCGTGAAGGATGCGCTGTTGCAAATGGCTGGCATGGAACCGGCTGACCTGACTGACCGGGCCAGAGCGATTGATTTTGCCCGCAAGGCCGGATGTGATGTCAAAGAAAGCGATCCGCTGGGGAAAATTCACATGGCCATTTTTGATGAAGTCGTCGAAAAGAAGCTCATTCAACCGACCTTCGTCACCGATTATCCGGTGGCGGTGTCTCCCCTGTCACGCCGATCCAACACGGATCCTGACCTGGTTGACCGCTTTGAGCTTTATATTTCCGGCCGCGAGATTGCCAATGCTTTTTCCGAGCTGAACGATCCTGCCGATCAAAAAGAAAGATTTCTGCAACAGTTACATGAACGAGAGGCCGGTGACGACGAAGCCCATGAAATGGATGAGGATTACATCCGTGCTCTGGAATACGCCATGCCGCCTACCGCCGGAGAAGGAATCGGGATTGACCGGCTGGTGATGCTTTTTACAGACAGTGCTTCCATCCGGGATGTTATTTTGTTCCCGCTGCTCAGAACAAAACAGGAATGAAACAGAGATTGAATAAAATTTCCACATCCGTATTTTCCCGTAAGCAACAGGTATAATATTTTCATGCCCTACGAAATTTTTGTTAGCAGACGTTATTTGAGAGCGAAACGCAAACAGGTGTTTGTATCCGTTATTACGTCCATCTCCATCCTGGGCATTTTCCTGGGTGTGGCGGCGCTGATTATTGTGCTGGCGGTCATGAACGGATTTGAAGAAGATTTGCGCACGAAGATTCTTGGGATCAAATCCCATATCGAATTAACGACCGACATGACCGGGCCCATGAAGGATTATCAGCAGGTTCGTCAGAAAATAGCCGGCATGGAAGGCGTGGTCGCGACGACGCCGTTTATTTACAGTCAGGCCATGCTGCGCAACGGCAATGGCGTTTCCGGTGTGGTCATCCGCGCTCTCGATACGCAAAGCGCTTTTAAAGTGATTAATTTGGGAAAAATTAAAGAAGGGAATCTTGAACATCTCAATACCATACCGCCGGAGTTTTCATCCCGCTATGCCAGTGACGGCACGCAGCCGGAAGGCATTGTCATCGGCAAGGAAATGGCCAGAAACCTCGGCATATTTCTTCATGATACCATCACGATTATTTCTCCGGTCAGCATTGCCACGCCGATGGGCATGGTGCCCCGCATGGAGAAATTCATGGTTGTCGGAATCTTTGAATCCGGCTTTTATGAATATGATTCGACCCTGGCTTACTTATCGTTAAAAAGCTGCCAGAATTTTTTACAGATGGGCGATGCCGTTACGGGCATTGATATTAAAGTCAACGATATTTACAAAGCGGATGTGATTGCGAAAAGCATTCAAAGCAAACTGGGGTTTCCTTTCTGGGCGCAGAACTGGATGCAGATGAATAAAAATCTGTTTTCCGCCCTGAAGCTGGAAAAACGTGTGATGTTTATTATTCTGAGCTTGATTGTTCTGGTCGCCGCTTTTAACATCATCAGTGCTTTGATTATGATTGTCATGGAAAAGAACAAAGATATTGCCATTCTGAAATCCATGGGGGCGACATCGCAAAGCATCATGAAAATATTCATTTATCAGGGATTGATTATCGGCGTCATCGGGACGGCTCTGGGTTGCCTTGCCGGACTGGCCGTGGCTTTGAATCTGCAGAACGTGTCGCTGTTTGTGGAAAAGGTGTTCCACTTCAAGTTTTTGCCGGGTGATGTTTACTATTTAAGCGAGCTTCCTTCCAAAGTGAATTATGGCGATATTGTTATCATTGCTGTCGGGACCCTGCTGATTTGCTTTTTATCAACCATTTATCCGTCGCTGAGAGCTTCCAAAACAGATCCGGCGGAAGCGCTCCGCTATGAATAAGATTTGAATGCCGGATTAAAAAAATGATTGAACTGAAAAATTTATCCAAGACCTTTATAAAAGAAGATAATAAAATTGAAGTCTTGCGGCAGTTGAACCTGAACATCGCCAAGGGAGAATCTCTTGCGATTCTGGGGGTTTCCGGCGCCGGCAAGAGCACCCTGATGCACATCATGGGAACACTGGATCATCCGACGGACGGCAGTCTTTACATCAACGGCATGAACGTTTTTGACTGGGGAGAGAAGAAGAGAGCTGCTTTTCGCAATGCCAACATAGGATTTGTTTTTCAATTCAACAATCTGCTTCCGGAATTTAACGCTCTGGAAAACACGATGATGCCGGCTCTCATCGGCGGAATGCAAAAAAAACAGGCCGGAGAAAAAGCTTGCAAATTACTCGAGGAAGTTGGATTAGAGAGCAGAATCAGGCACAAACCGGGAGAGTTGTCGGGCGGGGAACAGCAGAGAGTGGCCATTGCCCGCGCGTTGATTATGGAACCGGAAATACTGTTGGTGGATGAACCGACAGGAAATCTGGATACGGAAACAGGAAGCAAGATAGAAGATATCCTCGTCAATTTAAATGTTCAAAAAAAAATCACCCTGATTGCCGTAACGCATAACCGGTTACTGGCGGAAAGAATGTCGGAAAGGATTGTTCTGCGCGATGGAAAAATTTATGACTATTCATAGAATGATAAGAAAAATAATTTTATTTTTTTCATTGTTTTTGATTCTTGCTGTTCCTCCGTCTTATGCCCAGGAACTGAAAAAAATCATGGCGATGCCTTTTGAAGTTTACAGCAATCAGGATACCAAGATGATCCGTGAATCGCTGTATAACCGTTTATCAACTGAGCTGCGCAAAGAACAATCGGTTCAGATCCTTGGCGCTGATAATTTGCTGAAAAACGATATCAAGATGGAAGATGACAAAGCGCTGGAAATCGGCAGAAAAATGCAGGCCGATTTTGTTATTACCGGCAGCCTGGTCCATTTTGGAGATGCGGTCAATATTGACGCCAGAATCATTGACGTGGGTCAGGGATCGGTTTTATTGACAACGTCGGTGCAGGGGAAGGGATTGGCCAATCTGGGTCCCGCCGTCGAGCAGCTCAAAGCGGAAATTCTGAATTCTATCGGCCTGATTCAAAAAATAGCTCGCGTTGAAATCAAGGGCAATCATAAGATCAATGCTTCAGCGATTACCGAGAAAATCAAAAGCAGAAAGGACGGCCATTATTCTGAAGCGGATATCGCATCGGACATTAAAACCATTTTTAAAATGGGCTTGTTCCTGGATGTCACCGCGGAAGCTGCTTCCACGACCGGGGGAAAGGTCATTACCTTTATTGTCCAGGAAAAAGGACTGATTTCCGATATCAGCTTTACCGGTAACAAAGCTTTAAGCAAAGAGGATATTCAGGAAGTCTTGACGATCAAAAAGAAACAAAATGTTAACCAGGAGCAAATCAAGAAAGATATAGGAAAGATAAAGGCGCTCTATGACAACAAAGGTTATTACAACGCGGAAATAAAGGAAAAAATTGAACCGGACGGGGAAAAGGATTTTCGCGTCATTTTTAACATCAAGGAAAATGACCGGCTTTATATCCGATCCATTTCTTTCGAAGGGAATGAAGCTTTTACGTCCAAAGAATTGAAAAACATG
The DNA here is from genome assembly GCA_964479225.1 of uncultured Smithella sp. Taxonomy (GTDB): domain Bacteria; phylum Desulfobacterota; class Syntrophia; order Syntrophales; family Smithellaceae; genus Smithella. Next base: position 24,610 of record CAYZLL010000010.1, on the reverse strand, counting down.
ATGAGTACCTCCGAAAAAGGCGTTTTTTCTTTTCTGACCGATTCCGGTCTGCTCAAGCGCGACCAGATCAAGCAGGATGTCGGCAGGATCAACGCGTATTATTTTAATTACGGTTTCATTAATGCTCAGGTCGGCGAGCCGGAAATAACAAACGATAAGAAGGGCATTCATGTCAAAATAAAACTAAAAGAAGGCAAACGATTTAAGGTCGATAAGGTGGAAATTTCCGGTGATGTTCTGGAAAAATCAAGGGAAGACTTAAGAAAGTCCCTGAAAGTCAGGAAAGGCGACAATTATAACCGTGAGGCCATCATCAAAGACATCGATTTTCTGACCCAGTCCGCCAATGATGAAGGCTATGCCCGCGCGGATATCAATCCCAAAGTCAACACCCGGGAAAATGAACAATTGGTGGATGTGGATTACCAGATCAACAAGGGGGATCTGGTTTATATTAATCGCATTAACATTTACGGCAATAACATTACCCGGGACAAGGTCATCCGGCGGCAGTTGGGTGTGCATGAAGGTGATTTGTATTCCAGCAGTCAATTAAGAAGCAGTTACGCCAAATTGAACCGCTTGCGATATTTTGAAGAGATCGATTTCCAGACGGACAAGGGACTTGACAACAGCAAAATGGACATCAATGTGCGGGTCAAGGAAAAAAGTACGGGTATGTTTATGATCGGCGCCGGATACAGCGCTGCGGATCAGGCCATTGTCATGGCTCAAATTACTCAGCAGAATTTTCTGGGCTACGGACAGACCCTGAACCTGAAAGCGTCTCTGGGCTCCACGACCAATAATTATGATCTGTCCTTCACGGAGCCATGGCTTTTTGACATACCGCTCTGGTTCAAGGCCGATGCCTGGAAGTATAAAAAAGATTATGATTATTATGATCTGGATTCTAACGGGGCCGGTCTGACTTTAGGTTATCCTCTTTGGGAAAGGATCGTCGGCTATCTGGGCTACAAGTATTACGTGGACAATGTCAGTGAAGTTTCATCGTCCGCTTCCAGTTACATTAAAGCACAGGAAGGAGAAACAACGACCAGTGCCGCAACCATGTCCCTGATTCGGGATACAACGGATGATATTATGTTTCCCTCCCGGGGAACGAAGGCCAATCTTTCGGTTACCTATGCCGGTGGACCGTTACAGGGAGAAGCGAACTATACCCAGTACAGTACGAGCTTAAATGCATATTTCCCTTTGCCGTTCAGTGTCGTTTTTGCCGCCAAAGGCAGGATCGGCTACATTGAGGGGCACGATCAGGATGAAGATATTCCGGTTTCCAACCGATATGTTCTGGGCGGGATTAATTCTCTGCGCGGTTTTCGTTATGTGGGCCCGACCAACGGGGGAACCAGTGACGTCATTGGCGGGAACAGCATGTTAATTTTTAATGTTGAACTCATTTTCCCCTTTATCAAGGATTCCGGCATGAAGATAGCCGCCTTTTATGATGCCGGCAACTCCTGGAATGACAAATACGATGTTGGCGACTTGAGGCAGTCCGCAGGATTGGGTTTGCGATGGTATTCGCCGATTGGTCCTTTAAGACTGGAATACGGACGTATTATCAACCGGGGAGATCTGAATGATCATACGGACGGCCGCTGGGAGTTTACCATTGGAATGCCAATGTAAATAATTTTAAAAATTTTACGTTAAGAGAGGAGATTATCAATGAAAAAAAGTATTTATCTGATGGCCATCATTACCGCGTTCATTTTTGTCTGGAGCAATGTTTCTCTGGCTGCCGACAAGATTGGTTTTATCAATTTACAGGAAATCATGCAGAAGTCCAACGCGGGGAAAAAGGCTGCGGAAGATTTTAAAAAGTATTACGATAAAGAAACCCAGGAAATTAAAAATGTAGAAGCAGAGTTAAAGAAAATGAAGGAAGAACTGGAAAAACAGGGTTCTTTGATGCCGCAGAACAAGAAAAGCGAAAAGGAAGCCGCTATCCAGAAGAAGATGAGAGATTATCAGTTGCTGGTCAATGACACGAATGAGGAACTTAAAAAACGCGATCAGGAAATGACTCAGAAGCTGATGCCGGGGATCATTAAAATTGTCCGCTCCATTGCTGAAAAAGAAAAATATACGCTGGTGATGGACGTGGCGACCATGCCCATTCCGTATTATGCGAAAGAAAATGATTTCAGCAGTCAAGTTATTGAGGAATTCAACAAAGTCAAGTAACAGGATAAAATTTGTTCGATGAAAATGACCCTGAAGGAGATAGCCGCTGTTCTCGACGGTACTGTTGTTGGAACGGATGATGTCATAATCAGCAACATCCGCCCCATTGAAGACGCTGATGTTGGCGATATCACCTTTTTAGCCAATAAAAAATATTTGAAGCAACTGAAGTTGACCCAAGCTTCGGCTGTTATTGTTTCTCCACAGTTAACGGCAGAAGGGAAAAACCTGATTGTCGTTGACGATCCCTATTCCGCCTTCGGGAAATTATTGAGTCTTTTTTATCCATCAGACCATGGGCGCAGCGGTGTGGCCACCGACGCTTACATTGAAGACGGGGCGGAAGTTTCGCCGGAAGCGACCATTTTCCCCCGTGCTTTTATTTCCAAGGGAGCAAAAATCGGGAGAGGAGCGGTCATTTATCCCGGCGTTTTCATCGGTCGTAATGTCTCCGTAGGCGAAGATTCCATCCTTTATGCCAATGTCACGGTTTATCATTCCTGTATGATTGGCAACCGGGTGATTTTGCATTCCGGCGTTGTTGTCGGCGCTGATGGATTCGGGTTCTCCTCGCCTGGCGGAGCAAACAACAAAATTCCCCAGGTTGGCTTCGTCCAGATTGATGACGATGTGGAAATAGGAGCCAACACGGCCGTGGATCGTGCAACGTTGGGGAAAACCTGGATTCAGCGCAATGTTAAAATTGATAATCTTGTTCAGATTGCCCATAATGTTGTTATCGGTGCAAATTCAGTCATCGTTGCGCAGGTCGGCATTTCCGGCAGCACAAAGGTGGGCAGGGGAGTGATGATTGGCGGACAGGCGGGAATCGTCGGCCATATCAGTATTGGCGATCACGTGATGATTGCGGCTTCTTCGAAGATCCATAAAAGTATTAAAACCGGAGAAATTGTCGGCGGAGCCCCGCAGATGCCTTACAAGGAGTGGCTGGAGGTTGAGGCCTGCCGGTCAAAACTTCCCAAGATGAGAGCAACACTTCAGGAACTGGTAAAAAAAGTGGATGATCTCCAGAAAAAGTAAAATTTCTTTTAAAGGTTAGATTCATGAAAGTTCATTCAACAGCGATTGTTTCTCCCGATGCAAAATTGGATGAGGGAGTCGAAATAGGGCCGTACAGTATTATCGGCAGCGATGTCAGCATCGGCAAAAACACCGTTATCGGTCCGCATGTTGTCATTGATGATTATACGCATATTGGCGAAAACTGCCGCATCTTTCAGTTTTGCTCCATCGGTGCTCCACCTCAGGATTTGAAGTTTAGCGGAGAAAAGACACGGGTCGTCATTGGTAATTTTAATACGATTCGGGAATTTGTGACGATTCACCGTTCGACAACGGCGGATATCGGTGTGACGATTATGGGAGATCATAATTTGATCATGGCCTATTGTCATGTGGCTCATAATTGCAAACTGGGCAATCATGTCATTATGTCCAACGCGGCAACGCTGGCGGGGCACGTTCATGTGGAAGATTATGCCATCATCAGCGGCCTGACCGGGGTGCATCAGTTCTGCCGTGTAGGCGCTCACTGCATGATCGGGGGATGTTCCGCAGCAGTAAAGGACATTCCGCCTTATACGATTGCTCAGGGAAATCACGCCAAGCTCTACGGTTTGAATTTAGTCGGTTTGAAAAGGAGAGATTTTTCCGAGAAAACCATCAAGGCCATCAGCGATGCTTATCGCATTATTTTCCGGTCCAAAATGCTTCTGGAAGACGCGATAAAAAAAGCGGAAACGGAAGTCGAAAGCCTGCCGGAAGTGCAACACTTTATAAAATTTATCAAAGACTCGGAAAGAGGAATCTGCCGCTAAGGCACTCAAAATATGAAGAAAGAGAAAATTAAAGTTGGCGTGGTCGGTACCGGTCATTTGGGTACTTACCATCTCCAGAAATATCAGAAACTGGAAAATTGTGAAATTGTTGCCGTAGCGGACATCTCTACCGAGAAAGCCCGGAAAGCGGCGGTAATTTATCAATGCCGGGCCCTGGAAGATTATCGAGGCATGATCGGCCAGGTGGACGCCGTCAGCATTGCCGTACCTACGGTTGATCATTACAGAGTTGCCGTTGATTTTTTGAAGGCCGGCGTCGATGTGCTGATTGAAAAACCGATTTGCACCACATTGGCACAGGTCGATGAATTAATCGGGCTGGTGCAGGCGAAAAAGCTCATCCTGCAGGTCGGATTTGTGGAGAGATTCAATCCGGCCATTATGGCGTTAGGAAAGGTTGTTCAGAATCCCCTTTTTATTGAATCCCATCGACTGCATCCTTTTTTTGAACGCGGCATCGATGTGGATGTTATCCTGGATTTAATGATTCACGACCTCGACATCATTACGGCGTTTGTAAAGTCTCCGGTTACCGGAGTTGAGGCAGTCGGTGTACCGATTCTCTCTGAGAAAATTGACATTGCCAATGCCCGCATATCTTTTGCTTCAGGCTGTACCGCCAACATCACGGCCAGCCGGATCAGCGCCAAAACCATGCAGAAAATCCGTTTTTTCAGTCCGGAAGGATACCACTCAGTTGACTGTCAGAAGCGGGAAATATTATCTTTAAGTAAAGTAAAAAATGAAACCGGCGGTCAGCAGATTGTGCAAAACAATGTGGAAGTCGGCAGCCATGATCCTCTGGAGGAAGAAATTCGTTCTTTTATCCGTTCCGTGATGACCCGTTCTCAACCGGCTGTTTCCGGAGAAGAGGCGCGTAAATCGCTGGTCCTGGCTGTTGAGATAATAGAAAAAATTGAGAAATCCGCTGTGGCGAGCAGTACCTTCTAAATAAGACCCAATCCTTAAAAATGAAAGCTGCGAAAAAAGACAAAACAGTCATGATTATTGCCGGCGAAGCCTCCGGGGACATGCACGGGGCCCATCTTGTCAGGGAAATGTTAAAATGCGATCCCACGTTAAAATTTTATGGCATCGGTGGCAACAAATTACGGCAGGAAGGGGTGGAACTCCTCGCTGACGCGGCGGATATGGCAGTCGTCGGCTTGACTGAGGTTATCTCCAAACTGGGCAGCATTTTAAAAATCATGGCATTGATGAAAAAATCAATGGATGAGCGGCGGCCTGATCTGGTGATCCTGATTGACTATCCCGATTTCAACCTGCCTTTGGCTAAAGCCGCTCATAAAAGAGGCATTAAGGTCTTCTATTACATCAGTCCGCAGGTTTGGGCCTGGCGCAAGGGCCGGATAAAACAAATCAAAAAAACTGTGGATAAGATGGCCGTCATTCTGCCTTTTGAAGTAGAAACATATCGCAAAAAGGGTTTCGAGGCAAATTATGTCGGGCACCCTCTGCTGGACATGGTTAAAACAAACTATTCGAAACAGGAATCAAGAAAAGCTTTTGGCCTTGACGAAGATAAAATCACCATTGGAATTTTGCCCGGAAGTCGCATGTCGGAAATAAAAAAGTTAATGCCGGAACTCATGGAGGCAGCCCGGATACTGAAAAAAGCAATGCCCGATGCCCAGTTTGTTCTGCCTTTAGCCGACACACTGGATGCAACCATCATCACGGAATATATATCCGGGTCCGGTGTGCAGGTAAAAGTAATTTCCGGTCATACGTATGACGTGATCACCAGTTCCGATCTTGTTTGGGTTGCCTCAGGAACGGCGACGCTGGAAACGGCACTTCTGGGTGTTCCGATGATTGTCGTTTATAAAATATCGGCCCTGTCTTATTTTATAGGGAAATTGATTATCGATGTCCAAAACATCAGCCTGGTCAATATTGTTGCCGGAAAAACGATCGTACCGGAACTGATTCAAAGCGATGCTTCCGGTGCTCAAATTGCTGCGGAGGCTCTGTCCATCTTAAAAAACCACGATAAGAGGCAGGAAATGATCAGAGGGCTGGAAAGCATCCATTCCAGACTTGGAAAGCCCGGTGCCGCAAGAAGGGCTGCCCAAATAGCAACGGATATGCTATAAAGAACTTTATGGAAATTTTTATACGTTTATTAAAATTAGCAAAACCTTACACCAGCAAATTTATCATTGCGAGTATATGCATGCTGATTGTCGGTGCCGCAACGTCGAGTCTGGCGTGGCTGATCAAACCGGCCCTTGATGATATTTTTTTGAAAAAAGACGCATTCACCCTCAAATGGCTGCCCCTTGCCATTATCGTTATCTATCTGATCAAGGGGGCCTGTACGTACTCGCAATCGGTCATCATGAGCTTTATCGGTTTAAGAATTGTTAATCAACTGCGCAACAGGCTCTACGAACAGATGCAAAAGCAGTCCCTCGCTTTTTTTGCACAGCATCCTACCGGTATCTTAATGTCCAGAATTACGAATGATGTCGGTTTAATCAGAAATGCCGTTTCCGATACGGTGACCAGTTTGATGAGAGATGTTTTCACTTTGATCTGTCTGGTCTTTGTTATTTTTTACAGAGACTGGCAATTAGCCCTCATCGCTATGCTGGTCTTTCCCCTGACGATTTATCCGATTACGCAATTCGGAAAAAAAATGCGAAAAGTGGCAACGTCCACACAAATCAGTATGGGCAGTCTCACGACCATTTTACAGGAAACAATTTCCGGCGCCAGGATTGTTAAAGCCTTTTGCATGGAAAAGTATGAAAATAAAAGATTTGCCGCTGAAAATGAGCGGCTTTTCAAATTTTACATGAAAGCGGTCTCCATCAACGCGATTTCCAGCCCTTTGATGGAATTTCTGGGCGGCCTGGGGATTGGCGCAATAATCTTTTACGGCGGCAACAGCGTGGTTCAGGGTAAATCGACTCCGGGAACTTTCTTTTCCTTTATGGCGGCCCTGCTGATGCTTTATGAACCGATCAAAAGATTGACCAATTCCAATAACACGATTCAAAACGGCATTGCCGCGGCAGAGCGGGTTTTTAGCATTATTGATCTTGAACCCGACATCCAGGATAAACCGGACGCACTGGACATTCCGCCTGTCCGTTGTAGCATCGATATTGAAAACGTCACGTTCCGTTATGAAAATAAACCGGTACTGAAAAATGTTAATCTTTCCATAAGGGCCGGGGAAGTGATTGCTTTTGTCGGGATGAGCGGCGGAGGGAAAACGACACTGGTCAACCTGATCCCCAGATTTTATGATGTCAGTGAAGGACGGATCCTGTTTGACGGTCATGATATCCGGGACATTTCTTTGCAGTCGGTGCGCCGGCAGATTGCCATGGTGACCCAGCAGACAATACTCTTTAACGATACCGTAAGAAATAATATTGCCTATGGCAGTTTTGACAAAAGCGAAGAGGATATTATCAAAGCGGCCAAAGCGGCCAATGCCCATGACTTCATTATGAAGATGCCCAAAGGATACGACACCAGCATCGGCGAACTTGGCGGTAAAATTTCCGGGGGAGAAAAACAGCGTTTGGCCATTGCCCGCGCGATCTTGAAAAATGCTCCGGTGCTCATCTTGGATGAGGCGACTTCTTCTCTGGATACGGAAGCGGAAATGGAAGTGCAGGAGGCGCTCGACAATCTCATGCAGGGACGCACCACGCTGATGATTGCGCACAGGCTTTCCACCATTCGCAACGCGGATAGAATTATCGCGCTCGTGAACGGAGAAATTGTCGAAGAGGGTGATCACGAAACGCTGATGAGGAAAAAGGGGGAATATTTCCGTCTCTATAATTTGCAGTTCAAAGACGAAGGAAGTGATGAAAAAGATGATCAATTGGCAAAGGATATGGGATGATGAAGAAAATACCAGCCGTTACAGTCCGCTCAGAATCATGGCATCTCCCCTGTCCTGTTTTTACCTTTTAGCTGTCAATATCCGCAACTGGCTTTATGATCAAAAAATATTGAAGGAAGTAAAACTTGCCTGCCCGGTGATCAGTGTCGGCAATATAACCGTCGGTGGAACAGGAAAAACGCCCTGCGTCATCATGCTGGCACAGCTGCTGCAGCGCAACGGGTATAAACCGGCTGTCATCAGTCGAGGTTATGGGGGACGGAGTGTTCAACCCGTCAATATCGTAGCGGATGGCCAAAAAATATTACTGGACAGCGAAGTAGCCGGTGACGAACCCTTTTTGATCGCCCGTGCACTTCAGAATGTGCCGGTCATTACCGGCGTGGAACGAAGGAGGACAGGAAGAGTCGCGATTGATCAATTCGGTGCGGATGTGCTGATTTGTGATGACGCGATGCAGCACCGGCAGATTTTCCGGGATATCAATCTGGTCCTGTTTGACAGCAGGGATTTAAAAATCAGGAAAAACGTCCTGCCACGGGGAAAGTTTCGTGAACCGATGTCGCAACTAAAACGTGCCGATGCCATTTTGTTGACGCGTGTCGATGAAGCGGACCCGTCGGAGCAGGCCATAGCCGAACTGGTGCAGGATGAAAATATTCCTGTTTTCCGGAGCATTCATCAACCCCAGGATATGATCCGGGGCGATTTGCGCGAAAAGATACAGATGTCTTCCTTAGCCGGTAAAAAAATCTGTGCCTTTTGCGGTATTGCAAAACCTGTTTCATTTAAAAGAATTTTGCTGGCTGCCCGGGCAACGATTCTGGCGTTTAATGTTTTTCCCGATCACCACCGTTTTGCCGCAAACGAATTGGAGCAAATCAAGGAAGGATTTATTAAAAGTGGCGCCGATTACCTGGTGACCACGGAAAAAGATGCCATGCGTTTTCAGAACCTGCCAGAATTTCTGAAAGAGATTTTTATCCTGCGCATTGAAATGAAGATCCAACCCTCCGTGAATGAATTGGAAAATTTTATTCTGGAGGGATTGAAGCATCACGCAAAGTGAAAAAGGAATAATGATTTGAAACAGCACAAATTCAAAGCATTGCCGAAGAAGGGCATGAACAAGATTTTAATTCGCGGCACCAACTGGATCGGTGATGCCATTATGACCTTGCCGGCTGTAGCCTCCATTCGCGCCACTTATCCGCAAGCGCATATAGCCATCCTGGTCAAACCATGGGTGGCCGATATTTATAAAATTTTCTCCGATCTTAATGAGATCATCCTTTATGAAAACAAGTTTGATCATCCCGCGGGCGTATTCGATCTGGCCCGCATCCTCCGGGAGAAAAATTTTGACGCGGCGATCCTCCTGCAAAATGCCATCGAAGCGGCGATTATTGCTTTGGCTGCAAGGATTCCGGTGCGTGCCGGTTATAATTCGGATGCCCGCGGTCTCCTGCTGAGCCACAGCGTGCGACGCACAAAGGAAATCCGAAAAGTTCATCAGGTTGATTATTATCTGGAGATGGTGAAATCTTTGGGATGTGTTCCCGTTAATCGGGAAATGCATCTGGAAGAAAGAATCAACTCTCCTGATGTCCAGGAAATTCTAAAAAAGTTTATACCCGATCCTGAAAAAGCTGTTATCGGCATCGCTCCCGGCGCGACTTACGGGCCGGCAAAAAAATGGTTTCCCGACCGATTCGCCGCGGTAGCGGAAAAATTGAGCGAGAAATATTCAGCGCAGGTCATCCTGATGGGCGGAAAGGCCGATGCTGAAACGGCGCGCGACGTTCAAAGATTATCCGGGACGAAATGCATCAATCTTTGCGGGAAGACATCTGTGCGGGAGGCTGTTTATTTAATTTCGCAATGCAAACTTTTCATCAGCAATGATTCGGGATTAATGCATATAGCCGGAGCTTTGAATGTGCCCACGGTTGCCATCTTCGGATCGACCAATCCCGTGACGACGTCGCCGGCGGGCGCAAAATCAATGATCGTTCGTCATGATGTGCCCTGCAGTCCCTGTCTGAAAAAAGAATGCTCCGCTGATTTTCGCTGCATGAAACTTATTTCAATAGAAGATGTTTTGCAGGCAGCCTCAAAATTGTTTGAGAATAAGAAGGATGAACATCCATGAAGAAGAACGCAGCAGATATTCCGGATACTGTCAGATGGATTTTAGACCAAGTTGGTTTAAAATATTCATTATTGAAAGCATACCTGGTCTTATGCCAGGACCATCAATATTTAATGGATGATACTAAATTGGCATTAAGGGGCAGAGCTTGAACATCTTAATCGTAAAGCTCAGTGCGATCGGTGATGTCATTCACACGCTGCCGTCCCTTTCAGCGCTGCGTGAACTTTATCCCCGGGCGCATATCACCTGGGTCGTGGAGGAAGCTGCCGCCGATTTAATCAAACATCATCCCTGCCTGAACGAGGTTCTTGTTTCCGGGCGGAAACGATGGAGCCAGGATTTACGCGCCGGTCAATTCCGGCGGAGTCTGAGTGAGATTAGAACCTTTATCAAATCTTTAAGGCAGCGTCATTATGACCTGGTGATTGATTTTCACGGTCTGCTCAAGAGTTCAATCATCGTCATGCTCAGCGGGGGAAAAAGAAAACTGGGTTACGATTCGTGGCAGGAACTAAGCGGATGTTTTCTCAATGAAAAAATTCCGGAGGATATGAACAAACATGCGGTTGACCGCTATCTGGATTTTCCGCGTTATCTTGGTGCGAAAACAGGCCATATTCAATTTGTTCTGCCTTCTGATCCAAAAGCGGAAGAGAAGGCGGATGTTTTGCTGCGCAACAATCATCTGGAAGATAAACATTTTATTGCCATGAATCCTGTCGCTTTATGGGAAACGAAACTGTGGAACAATCATAAATTTGCACATCTGGCTGATTTAATCCGTCAGAACCTGCAGATAAAAATTGCTTTTACAGGAAGTGATAAAGAGCAGATTGAAAAAATTACTTCCTCCATGACGACGGAGGGCATTAATCTGGCCGGGCAAACTTCTCTGCGGGATTTGGCCTGCATATACAAAAAAGCCCGGATGGTGATATCAACAGATTCCGGCCCGATGCATCTGGCGGCGGCCGTTGGAACGCCCGTGGTTGCGCTGTTTGGGCCGACCGATCCGGCCAGAACCGGCCCTTACGGCGCCGGTCATACGATTATCAGGGCGGGACTCGACTGCAGTCCCTGTTTGTTAAAAAAGTGTTCGACAAAAGAATGCATGGAAGATATATCGCCAGAGCAGGTTTTTGCCGTGGTAAAAAGAATGATCAAGGAGTGAAAAAATGCCTTTAAATAAACAACTATTGAAAATTCTAATCTGTCCCCAGTGCAAGGGAAAGGTTCGTTTGGACGAAAAAGAAAACTGTATCATTTGTGATCAGTGCAAATTAATGTATGAAATCAAGGATGACATCCCCGTGATGCTGGTGGAAGAGGCCAAAAAAATATCCTGACCGGGGGTGAAAAGCTTCTATTGGAAAGCCATTTGAAAACCGTCAGGCACGGCAATAATATTGCTTGACAGCTAATTTTTATTCATATAACGTCTGGAGCACGTGATGAAGGCTATTTAAGCCCTACCTTTTGGAGCGTTTCAAGTATTCAAATAAACAACCCGAGACTAAATCCATAGTTATTGAAAATCTTAGCTGTCTTTATTGTGTTTCTGTAAAACAATGCATTAAAAACAAAACTAATATGTAATATCAAATCATTATTTCATTATTCAATTATATTTAAAATAAGGAAGTACTTATGAACATCGAAGATATCAAGCGATTGCCCATCAGCGAACTGAACGACTTGGGCCGAAAATTGGACGTTCCCGGCGCCAGTGGAATGCGCCGTCAGGAATTGATTTTTGCCATTCTGCAAACACAGGCGGAGCAAAACGGTGTCATTTCCGGTTCGGGCGTTCTGGAAATCTTGCCCGACGGATTCGGTTTTTTACGCGCCGTTGATTACAACTACCTGCCCAGTCCGGATGATATTTATATTTCGCCTTCGCAAATTAGAAGATTTAACCTGAAAACAGGGGATACGGTTTCCGGTGAAGTCCGCCCCCCGAAAGAAGGGGAAAAATATTTTGCCCTTTTGAAGGTTGACACCGTAAACTTTGAAAGTCCGGAACAGGCGCGCGACAAAATCCTGTTTGACAACCTCACCCCTCTTTATCCGCAGGAAAAATTAAATCTGGAACACGATCCTAAAAACTTTTCGACAAGAACGCTGGATTTATTTGCGCCTATTGGCAAAGGACAACGTGGATTGATTGTTTCTCCGCCGCGAACCGGTAAAACCGTTCTTTTGCAGGACATTGCCCACAGTATAGCCGCTAATCATCCCGAAGTGGTCTTGATGGTGCTTTTAATTGACGAGCGTCCGGAAGAGGTTACCGACATGCAGCGCAGCGTTTCCGGCGAGGTCATTGCTTCCACGTTTGATGAACCGGCTTCCTGCCATGTTCAGGTGGCGGAAATGGTGATTGAAAAAGCCAAGCGTCTGGTCGAACATAAAAAAGACGTTGTTATTTTATTAGACAGCATTACCCGCCTGGCCCGGGCCTATAACACGGTTGTTCCGCCCAGTGGAAAAGTGCTTTCCGGCGGTGTGGATTCCAATGCTTTGCATAAACCGAAACGCTTCTTCGGTGCGGCCAGAAATATCGAAAACGGTGGAAGTTTGACAATAATATCAACGGCTTTGATTGATACCGGAAGCCGGATGGATGAAGTCATTTTTGAAGAATTCAAGGGCACAGGCAACATGGAACTTCATTTGGACCGCCGTATTTCCGATCGTCGCATCTTCCCTGCCTTCGACCTGATTCGTTCAGGAACCAGAAAAGAAGAAATGCTGATTCCCAAAAATAATCTTAATCGGGTCTGGATACTGCGCCGGTTGCTGCAGGAAATGAATCCGGTGGATGCCATGGAATTCATCATCAGCAAAATTAAAAAGAGCGAGAACAATCAGGAATTTCTGGATTCCATGAATTCATAAAGGATCGGAAAGACGTTTTTTATTTTTCTTGAATTTTTAACGCATATATTGTAAGGCAAACAACACTTTTGCAAGAAAGAAAAAACATTAATAATTATTTATAGATAAACGCCAGGAGGAAAAAAGAAACAATGAAAGAAGGCATTCATCCGGAATACAAAGAGACAACCATTACCTGTGTTTGCGGCAACGTCATCAACACACGGTCAACAAAAAAGGATATCAAAACCGAAATTTGTTCCAACTGTCATCCCTTTATAACCGGGAAGCAGAAGATTATGGATACGGCTGGACGCGTGGAAAGATTCAAACGGAAATATGAAGCCAAGCCGGAAAGTTCACCGGCCAAAAAGACAGCAGCGAAGAAAACAGCAAAGTAATCATTACCGAAGTTTCCTTTGTGAAAAAGAATATACTGGAATATCTGATGAGGATAATTCATCTTAGTTGTGCAATAAAGGATTCATCCGACGATATTTGTCATACAAAGCCGCAAGCAAGCGGCTTTGTTCGTTGCGGATATATTTGCCCGTCAACCATTTCGTCCAATCCCGTCCGGCGTAGCCATTTGTAGGTGTCCTTCAAAACTTAAAGAAGGAAGCTTATAAAGGTGTCTGTTCATTAATTTACCTTAAACATTTTTTTTGAAATCATATGGATAACATACGGGATAAACTTGACGATATTGAACTGCGCTACCGGGAACTGGAAAGTCAGCTCAGCGATCCCAAAATTGTTTCTAAGCAGGGGATGTATCAAAAATATGCCAAGGAACACGCTGATTTAAGGGATCTGGTGGAAACGATTCGAGAGTACAATCAGATCAGAACTCAGATTGAAGAATATCAGGGCGTGCTGGGAGGCAGTGACGACGAATTGAAATCCATCGTCAAAGAAGAAATGCCGCTGTTGAAGCAAAAGCAAGCCGATCTGGAAGATCAATTAAAAATACTGTTACTGCCCAAGGATCCCAACGATAGCAAGAACGTCTTTCTGGAAGTGAGAGCGGGCACAGGAGGAGATGAAGCCGGTCTTTTTGCGGGGGATTTGTTCCGGATGTACGCCAAGTACGCTGAAGCGCAGGGTTGGAAAGTGGAAATAATCAGCAGTTCATCTTCCGGTGTTGGCGGTTTCAAGGAAATCATCGCTCAGATAGAAGGCAGCGGGGCTTACAGCCGTCTGAAGTTCGAAAGCGGTGTGCATCGGGTTCAGCGCGTTCCGGCAACGGAGGCGCAGGGACGCATTCACACTTCGGCGGTGACCGTGGCCATTATGCCGGAAGCGGAGGATGTGGAAGTCAATATTGATCCGAATGATTTGCGCGTTGACGTGTATCGTTCAACCGGACATGGCGGCCAGAGCGTTAACACAACGGACTCCGCCGTTCGCATCACTCATATACCAACCGGGCTGGTCGTGACCTGTCAGGATGAAAAATCGCAGCTCAAAAACAAGAACAAGGCCATGAAAGTATTGCGGGCGCGTCTTCTGGATGCCGAGGTGCAGAGACAGAATGCCGAGCAGGCCCAGGCGCGTAAAAGCCAGGTGGGCAGCGGTGATCGCTCCGAGCGCATCCGCACCTATAATTTCCCTCAGGGGAGAATCACCGATCATCGCATTAACCTCACCCGTTACGACCTTGATAATTTCATCAACGGCAACATCGACGCCATGCTTGACGCCCTGGCGGCCCATTACCAGGCGGAATCCTTAAAATAGAAAAAGTATGCGGACACAGCGCCAGGCTGGTGACAGCGCCCGTTACGGATCAGGTTGAATTTTATCCGCCTGTTTTTTAATGATAGTATTTTTTGAGGGGCGAAAATTATTTCACTTCAGGAAATGTGCGCGAGATCGCTTTTTGAAAGACATCCGGATTGCTTTTATACTTGCTGATAATGAGATCGGCAAATTTCCAAACATTTAATCTTATTTCCCGTTTATAGGCATTGATTTTGTAAATTTCCGGAACGCCGTTGAATTCGTCAGAAATATGAAAGAAGAATTTCACCTGGTTTTTTTTATCGATGTATTTTTTAGGAATTCCCTGATGTTGCACGCCGTTTCGATACACAATCCAGAAAGCATTAAAATCTTCCAGAGTAAGCCCTAAATCTTTTGCCGCTGCAATTTTGAAGGCTTCATCATCGCGTTTTCCTTGCAGGGTGTCTGTCAGCGCGCGATAATACCGCTCGCAAAGAAAAAGCGCGGCAGACAGAGCCAGAAAACCTCCGTCCCCTTCAGGCAATTCCTTGAGTTTTTCTAGCGGTTTGACAAACCAGCCGTCGAATCGTTCCTCGAGGGATGCGCCGGGTTTCATGATGCTCTCTCCAGCAGGGCGAAATCTTCTAAAATATTCATTATTTAAATTTATAAACACTTGACATTTTTTTTGCAACATTTTATTTTTCCCAAGATCACAGAAGCCAGCCTGTCCGGCAGACGACTGCAGCGCTTCAGAAGAACGCAGTTTGGAAACTACACATGACCGTTCATGATATTCTCAATGAATCCACAACATCTCTGGAAAGATCCGGTTTTCCTTCCGCAAGGCTGGACGCCGAAGTACTGCTGGCTTTTTATCTGGGGTGTGATCGTCTGGATTTTTTCAAAAATCCGGAAATGGCCTTGGGTGAAAAGCAGCTTGCCGGATATAGAAAACTCATCACCAGAAGATTACGCTGGGAACCGGTTGCCTATATTACCGGACGCAAGAATTTCTGGACCTTTTCTTTGGAGGTCAGCCAGGATGTTTTGATTCCCCGCCCCGACACGGAAATTATCGTTGAAGAAGCGCTGGACATTAGCCGCAAAATGGATTCGGTAGAAATAAGAATTCTGGACATCGGCACCGGTAGCGGCGCTATTGCTTTGGCGCTGGCCAGTGAGATTTCTTCTGCCAGGGTAACGGCTACAGATTTTTCTGCTGCCGCTCTGCCGCTCGCCCGGAAAAATGCACGTTCATTAAATCTGGAGGATAAAATTGATTTCCGTCAGGGTAATTTGTTTGAACCGGTGGAAGGAATCTTTGATATGATTGTTTGCAATCCGCCGTATATTTCAGAGTCTGAATATGCGGAACTTCCCGCCGGTGTGAAAGATTATGAGCCCCCAATGGCTCTTTTGGCCGGTAAAGACGGCATGGAATTTTACGAAAAGCTGATCCGTCAGGCGCCCGATTATCTGAAAAAAAATGGTTGGCTTTTGTTGGAAATTGGCGCTAAACAGCAAAATCAGGTTTGCGGCCTGATGGAAGAATCCGGTTCTTTCGACAGCATCGCCATGCGTAGAGATTATGCCGGATTGCCGCGTGTCATGAAAGCAAGGAGAAAATAAGTGGATAAAATAGTTATTAAGGGAGGGAAACCTCTTCATGGTAATGTTCAAATCAGCGGCGCGAAAAATGCGGCTCTGCCGGTTTTGGCCTCGGCACTGCTGACGGCAGGCACCAACACGTTTCACAACATTCCCGATTTGATGGATGTCACAACCATTAAAAAACTTCTGACAAGCATGGGAGCTCAGATTGAAGGCCAGGAAACAGTTAAAATCAGTGTTGATAAAATAACCAATCCCACGGCATCCTATGATCTGGTCAAAACCATGCGGGCGTCCATTCTGGTTCTGGGGCCGCTGGTAGCCCGCGCAGGAGTGGCCAGAGTGTCTCTTCCCGGGGGCTGTGCCATCGGCGCGCGACCGGTCAATCTTCATCTCAAAGCGCTCGAAGATATGGGCGCACACGTCGAACTGAAAAATGGTTATATCGAAGCGAAGGCCAAAAAATTGAAAGGCGCCGATATCTATTTTGACCTGACCACGGTAACCGGAACAGAAAATATCATGATGGCGGCCACGCTGGCTCACGGCACAACGGTTTTAAACAATGCCGCGCGCGAGCCGGAGGTGATCAATCTGGCGGACGTGCTCAAAGGTATGGGCGCGAAAATCAGCGGGGCGGGGACCGATGTCATCACCATAGAAGGTGTTCCATCACTGAAACCGACAAAAGCCGCGATTATTCCCGACCGCATTGAGGCCGGAACTTTCATGATTGCTGCGGGAATGACCCAGGGTGAGATCAATGTTACCGGCTGCAATCCCCATCATCTGGAAGCGCTGATCAACAAACTGCGGGATACAGGCATGAAGATCACCGCCATTAAGAATGGCTTGAAAGTTTCAGCCGGCAAAAAAATCAACAGCGTCGACGTCACAACGGTTCCTTATCCCGGATTTCCTACCGATTTACAGGCGCAGATGATGGCTTACATGAGCATCGGCAACGGCTTGAGCGTGATTTCCGAAACCGTTTTTGAAAACCGCTTCATGCATGTCAGTGAGCTGTTACGCATGGGAGCCGATATTGTCATCCAGGGCGGTAATGCCATTGTGCGCGGGGTACCCAAGCTGCGCGGGGCGCAAACCATGGCGACCGATTTACGCGCATCGGCTTCACTGGTTTTGGCAGGACTGGCCGCGCAGGGCACCACGGAAATATCCCGCGTCTATCATATTGACCGCGGCTATGAAACAATCGAAAAGAAATTTTCCGCCCTCGGCGCGGATATCCAAAGGGTAAAAGCATGAAGATCATTCAATCGAGCGCCGCAGGCTTTGAAAAATTTTTCCGTGAACTCCGCCAGCGAGGCGGCGCCTTCTCCCCCGAACTCTTATCGGTTGTAGCCGGGATTGTAGAAGACGTCCGGGCCCGTGGAGATAAAGCTTTGTTTGAATACACGAAGAAGTTTGACGGATATCAACTGACAGCGGCAACGGTGGAAGTATCTAACGCGGAAAAAAAGAAAGCGCTTGCTCTGGTCAAAAAGGAAGATCTGCGAATGATCAAACTGGCGGCGCGGCGCATACAGGATTATCACCGGCATCAGGTCACCCGGGGCTATAAGGTGCAAACAGAACGCGGCGTGGAGCTGGGACAACGAATATTGCCCCTGCGAAGAATCGGCATCTATGCTCCCGGCGGAAAAGCTTCTTATCCTTCAACGATTCTGATGGCGGCGATTCCCGCGCGTATTGCCGGTGTGGAAGAAATTATTCTGGTCACCCCCGCCACAGCAGGGAAAGTCAATCCGCTGATTGTTGCTGCAGCTCATGTCAGCGGCGTTCAGCGCATCTTTAAAATCGGCGGCGCACAAGCGGTGGCCGCCCTGGCTTACGGAACAAAAACGATTCCTCCGGTGGATAAAATAGTCGGACCGGGCAACGCTTTTGTCGCTGCGGCGAAGAAGCTCGTTTTCGGACAGGTCGATATTGACATGATTGCCGGTCCCAGTGAGGTGGTCGTTATCGCCGATGACACAGCCAAAGCGTCTTTCGTGGCGGCCGATATGCTGGCCCAAATTGAACACGATGAAATGGCGGCAGCGCTTCTTTTGACGCCGTCACAGCAATTGGCGACTGAGGTCTCTTTGGAAATCAACCGGCAGCTACAAGCATCAACGCGAAGAAAAATCATAGAAAAATCCCTTGCCAGATACTGCGCTATTATCGTTACAAAAAGCATTGAAGAAGCTGTCGATATTGCCAATGCCTTTGCGCCTGAACATCTGGAATTGATGGTCGGAAATCCGAAAAAGATTTTGAATAAAGTCAAAAATGCAGGTTCCGTTTTTCTGGGCCATTACACACCGGAGGCGTTGGGAGATTATACGGCCGGCACCAATCACATCCTGCCCACAGGGGGAACTGCAAGATTTTCATCTCCACTGGGCGTTTATGATTTCTACAAACGGATGAGCGTGCTTTCTTTTTCGCGGGAAGCCTTTCAAAAACTGAGCGCATCGACGGCCCGTTTTGCACAAAGAGAAGGGCTCGACGCTCACGCCAATTCAGTGCTCGTACGGACCAAATAATTATTCTGAAATGCAAAAATCAAAAAATAATAAATACCCTTCCGTAAAGAAAGTCAGCGATGAAGAACGCATCGGCATGGTCAAAGAAATATTTTCGACCATTACCGGAAAGTATGATTTTTTAAATCACTTTCTGAGTTTGCGACGCGACGTTGCCTGGCGGAAATTCGCGGTCAAAAAAATGGTTTTTCCCCGGACGAAAAAATTTCTGGACATTGCCTGCGGAACTGGCGATTTATCCATTAACGCATGCCGGCGGCATGGGGATGTGTCGGTGACAGGAGTTGATTTTATCTATCCGATGGTTCAGCTTGCCAAAGAAAAGGCTCGGCAACAAAATCTTTCTGACCGGATAAACTTTCTTCACGGCAATGCGCTTCACCTTCCGTTTGCCGAAAATACTTTTGACGTTACGGCCATGGCCTTTGGCATCAGAAATATTCCTCAAAAAGAGCAAGCCTTAAAAGAAATGCTGCGCGTAACGATACCGGGCGGACAAATCATGATTCTGGAGATGACATT
The DNA here is from genome assembly GCA_964479225.1 of uncultured Smithella sp. Lineage (GTDB taxonomy): Bacteria > Desulfobacterota > Syntrophia > Syntrophales > Smithellaceae > Smithella. The sequence goes on along the minus strand of CAYZLL010000010.1, from coordinate 5,206 downwards.
TATTCAAAACCGCTTTTTCAAGCTGTTTTATTATATTTATTTGAACTTTTTGCTGCCCCTGATGGCCAAAATATTTTCTAAGAACGCCGCTGCATACTATTATCTGGCCGATTCCATTATGAATTTTCCGGCACCGGAAGCGTTTGCCGCTTTTATGAAAGATAAAGGTATATCCGATGTGAAAATATACCCTCTGACGTTCGGTATAACCTGTCTGTATGCCGGCAAAAAACCTTAAGACCGTTCAATTGATTCAGCTGGCTTTGTTGGCCTTGTCATTTTTCGACCACGGCAACCTTTACGACAACTTTGTGTATTTGTTCTGATGAAATCAGCGGCATGTGAGCATCTTCCGGAAAGAAGATCACAAACGATCCGCTTTTGGTTGAGATCCAGGCATCCGGCTCGTCTGTAAAAATCTGTTCATCAGTTTTATGATCGTATTTCCCGAATGGATGTTTGCACAATGATTTGGGCTTCCATCCCATCTCATCAGTTCCCGCCAGGATCAGTTGTATATCAATGTATCTTTCATGCGTTTCAAGGAGGGCATCTTCTTTCCTGCGGCCATGCTCTTTTGCTACAATTGCATAGAGACTCTCACCATCTATTTCATACTTTCCTGCCGGCAGATCCTTTAGATCCGGGCGCACAAGAAAATCAAACGCTTTTGCAAAATCCTTGTGCAAGGTCCGATAACGGTATGCAATCTCCAGTACATCCAAGATCATGTCTAATCCTCCTGCAATATTTAAAGTCCGCAGCGGCTGTGAACTTGTCCGCTGGTGTGATTTGCCGGCCGGGGTTAGAATTCCATCAATTCTCCATCCGTCGGAATAATCACTTTATCGGCCAATCCTTCTTTCGAAACGGCATCCCTCAGTATCGCGCGAGTCGTCAAACAATGATTGAATGCATCCAGATGCACGGCAATGACCATGCCGGGAGCGGTTCTTATAAAATCCAGTTGTTCATCAAGAGGCATAAGAATGGGTTTGCCGAAATCAAGAGCTGCCGTTCCTGCATTCAATATGGAAACATCGGGTCGAAGGTCATTCAGTACATTTCGGACCGTTCGTGTCATTACCGTATCGCCACTGATGTAAATCGATTTGCACCCTGGCAGTTCAATAAAATATCCTGCTCCGGATCCCATGAGCATACCAACTAACCCGTGTCCATGGATATTTGGAACAGGGGTGATACGTCCTGTGAGAAAGGGGCTAACCTTCTTCATGGCTAGGGGGATTGTATGAATATGGTGTCGTTTCAAAGACGTCTCATCTACGGCGTGGCAATAGACAGGAACCTGTTTTTGCGCCAACAGGCGAAATCCGGATTGATCAAGATGATCAAAGTGACCATAACGGAAATGTGTAATGAGTCCGTTTGTTATCTGATTTAACACAGCATCCGCGTGTTGTGGGAGGTCAACGATAGGGTTCAAGAGAGGCCTCTTGCGAAAAAGGGTATAGGGCGGCAGGCTTCCTTTCGGATTCAGGCAGGGATCGACTAAAATTTTATGCTCATGATTATGAATAATCATGCATGCATTCCGGATATGCTGTATCTTCAAAAATCAAACTCCATGCGTTGGGCTAACGCCAAAGTTAACTGTTAAATAATACGAAGGATTATTGCCTGTGTTGCACAACCCGTTAGATCAGTGACCATTGTGTCTGTTGTTGCCATGCTTATGCCGAGGCTCCGCTGTTTTTGCTGGTGACCGGGTCTTGCGCACGACGTCCTATGCCAAACACAAGGGAGTTGAACAAAAGCAGTCCCAATGAGGGAATGAGGATGGTGAACTTTATCGTTGCTGCAATGCCGGCTGGCCAGGCGTGCAGTGATTCTTGCGCCCCAATAAGCATTTGGAACAGATGATAGTTTTCTACGGCGTCAGCCACTCCGGCAAGGCATGATATATAAGCAGCCAGAACCGTTACCCGTTGCAACCGGGAAGGTACCAGCTTAGCTGTGAGTAGCAAGCCAAAGCAAATTGCAGCAGGGTAGGCGAGCATGAACAGGTAGTCCAGCCCGAGGCTCAGGCCAGCCATTGGTTGTGCCACTCCCTGCCAAGACGCTACGATGACACTGCAGTTTTGCGTGTATGCACAAAGTTCAAATGAAACTACACCCAGCGGTGAAGCCTCGGTTTTGAGGTAGGAGTCTACTTGACCTAGTGCAGCGAGCGAGATTAAGGCCAGCACAAGGCTTGCCCAAAATAGCCGCTTCAGCGTATTTCTCTGCATGATGCCTCCTGTATTTTTATCGGGAATCCAACGCAAAGCCAGACTTGCCGCCACACGCCGCGATAAGCGGCCAGCGAAACGCAGTCCGCTTTATTGACCTGGTTATGCTTCGTGGCAATTTATGTAATATATTGATTTGTAATCTAAAATGCTTGCATCAAACTTTTTGTAAAAAGTTATTGCTTCTTTATTCTTATTGTTGACGTACCATTCAACTTTACACATATCTTGTTTCTTTGCTAATGAAACAACGTGCTGAAGCAGCCTTGTGCCAATGCCCCTATTTCTGCATTTGGGAAACACAAACAAATCCTCGACATAAATACCAAAAGAAGATTTAAATGTAGAGAATGTTTTATAGTATAGGATAAAACCAACAGGCCTTTTATTGAGATATGCCAATAGGACTTCCACATGACTATTATCAAAGAATATTTTATTTTCTATACTTTCTTTTGTTGCGGAAACCATATCGGATTGCCCAACATGCGCAGCAAGCCCCTTTATGCACGAGAGAATGACATCTGAATCTTCCTTTTTTGCCTTTTCGATTATAATATTATCCATATTTTTTTCTATCGTTCAGTTCAAATAAATCCATTTAAAAGCATAACGAAAAAATCATCCGGAGTGCAGCAATCGGCCGGATTGATTTTGTTATCAATTTTTATATTTTATATGCAGCCTGTCAGCGACTTGTGCCAGTTTCTTATCTAGTGTCCAGATTGGAATGCCTGTTAATAAAGCGGATGCAATCAAATGGGCATCCACATAGCCGATACCTTTTCCCATCAAGCGGTTATTCTCAATAAAAGATAATACTTCTTCATGTTCAGCCTCAATGCTCATCGGTAGCAATTGAAGAAAAGAAAGAATAACTGTTCTATCTTTAAGATTTCCACAAGCCAATTCCCCGACGATTAAAGGGTGGCATAATACCCTTCCATCATTGAGGAGGGTTGCCAAATCAGTGTCCCCATCTCTCAAATGCGAAACCCAAACCGATGTGTCCACCAGAACCATGATTTGTTATGCTCCTTTTCTTCTGGAGATTGCCTGAAGCTGCTTCTGAGTTCCCCCCAGCTTTGCAAGCCTACGTGAGCTTTCTCTGGCAATAAGTGCTTCTAAACCTAACTTAACAAGTGCTGTTTTCTCTTTAATTCCAGTGATTATTGTTGCTGTCTTGAGCAAATTATCTTCGATGTTCAGTGTTGTTCTCATATTATTACCTCATACAATAGTGATGCGTTAGTATGCATATTATATGCATATATGTCAAGATCATTCTTTGATAACGGCGAGTTGAGCAAAATACCGGCGGGCTGGTATGCTTGGATGCCAAGGGCGACGGGATTTGCGCTCGAACGATTTGTTCGACCGCGCGAATCAGCGCAAGGTCGGGCTAATCGGGCGAGTGCGTATGCGCAACTCTACGTACGGGCGCGCGCAGCGCGGCCGTACGAAAAAATCACCCGGAGCGTCAGCGCTCGGCTGTATAGCTTTTGTTATATGTCTATTATTTTTAAACCTAAATATTTGACCATAGGATCAAAATCACGGTCGCAATGTAAGAGTGTTAGCTGGTTGTGTATGCAGAAAGTTCCAATAATAACGTCTATGGTTTTCCTTACGGTCACACCTTTCCTTTTCAGAAACCTATAATTCATAGCACTCTCCAGCGCTAATGTCTGTTCCCCCATTGACATGAACGGAATTCTCAAAAGAAGATCCTTGGCTATCTTAAAATCCTTGTCATTCTGGAATCCCTGGAGAACTTCTGTTAGGATAAGATTACCGATTACGATTGGTGTAATTCCAAGTGAAGAATCGAGCCAGTCCGTTTGATGTGTTTGATTACCGTTGAAATAGTCGATCCAGACAGACGAATCAACGAGAATCATTTATCTGTCCTCATCTCGTTGAGCTTGCCAGACCATTTCAGCTTTCCGCGAAACTTCTTGATTTCTTTATGGCTATTCATTTGGACCAACAGTTTCAATCCCTCTTCTATGGCATCCTTTTTCGTTCTGAAACCGGAAACCTTTAGGGCTGACGCCATCAGATTATCATTTATGACTACATTTGTTCTCATTTTTTGCCTCCTATGTGTATGCTAAGTTGTATTATACACATCAGTATCTGAAATTGAAAGATATTATTTTGGTGTATATAACGAAAAAATCAGCCGGAGCGTAGCGATCGGCTGGATTGCTTTGTTGGCTTTTTTAATGAATGCCAAGCTGAATTTTAACTGCTTCTTCGACTTTGCGCATTTCTTCTTCAGAAAGAACGCCAGCGCAATTGAGTAGTCGTAATTTGCTTACTGTGGCCAGTTGATCTGCCATAGCCTTGCTTTCTTTTCCGTCAAAAACCACCCGTGCCTCACTTGGATAAAGACGATATGTGTTGCTTGTAAGAGGGACAATCTGAACTCTATTTAAGAATTTATTTGATGCATTATTACTAATAATTACGGCGGGACGTTTCTTTTTGATCTCCCCACCTACAGAAGGATCAAAATTTACCCACCAGATTTCACAACGCTTCATGTTCCATGTCCTTTATATTAATTTCTGCCCACTCCAGTGCCTCATTCTCTCTTTTTCTGTCTTTTGCCATCTCGGCATAGGCAGATTCGTAGGCAGGACGTACAACGTAAGGGCGCACTATTTCCTGAACAAATCTGCTTATTTTGCGTGGACCAATTACTTTATGGAGTCCCGCATAAACTTCTTCATCTACTGTTATGGTTAATTTCTTTTGCATACAACACCTCCGTTGCACGTGTATTATACGTATTGCCCACGCGTATGTCAAAGGATAATTTCAGGCGCCAACGGCGAGTTGAGCAAAATCACGGCGGGCTGGTATGCTTGGATGCCAAGGGCATCAGCCGGAGCGTAGCGATCGGCTGGATGGATTTGTTACCCATTAATTTTCTGGTTCATCAGGCA
>CAYZLL010000009.1:0-35914 GCA_964479225.1 uncultured Smithella sp. | reverse complement strand
AAGACATCTTTTCGTTCCGAGACCCAGGCCACCGATTCCACGTGCAGCGGATGCAAGGCAAAGAAAGCGGCGACAAAAGCGCTTTTCCAGAGGGCACCGGTCATGCGGTTAAAGAGCCAGAAGAGCATTAGCGTATTGAGGATGTGCAAAATAAGGTTGGTGACATGATAACCGCCGGCTTTCAAACCATACAGTTGGTGATCAGCCATGAACGAAAGCCAGACGAGGGGATTCCATAAACCAAAGTATTTTGTTGTAAACGCCCAGCGAAATCCCTCCCGTGTTATTCCTGATTGGACTTGATTGTTCTCGGTAATATAGACAGGATCATCATAATTGATAAATTCATATCGATGCACCTGCCAGTAGGCGGACAGCGTCAAAACGGTCAGAATGATGTAAATGATCAACTTTTGTTTGTTTTGACTGATGTTAATTTTATTGACCATCTTTCTGTGCCGGCCTCATGTCAGAAATATTTTTTTCAGAACTATCTTTTTTTTAAATAAAGTCAAGGCATTCATCATGCCTCAGATGTTTCACCGGCATAAGCTTTTATTTGATGCAGCTTTTAATGTTTCGCAGATTCCTAAGTTACAGGCTTTTTGGGCGTCCTCGCATCCGGATACGTTATCGCCCTGCTTGAGATGGGCATTTGCTCTGTTGTTGTAAGCGGCTGCATAATTCTTGTTCAGCATGATGGCTTTGTTGTAGTCTTTTATGGCGGTCTCGTATTGTCCCAGTGCGCTATAGGCAAGTCCTCTGTTATTGTATGCTGTCACGTGATCGGGATTGAGAGATATAACTTTATCAAAATCTTCAATTGCCAGTTTGTACTGACCGTGCCGGCCATAAATATTTCCTCTATGTATATAGGATTCAACGTAATCCGGTTTTATCTGAATAGCCTGACTAAAATCATTGATGGCTTTTTGATATTGCCCGATTTTCGAATACGAAATTCCTCTTTGGAGGTAAGCCAGGTAATCGTTTGTTTTCAACTGAATAGTTTTATTGTAATATTGGATTTCCTTCTGCTGTTGATACTGGCCCAACTTAGTAAAATCGCTTCCAAGATTGGCCAAAGCGCGATCATCAGTCTTTGTTACCCGTACAGTATGTTTGAAAAGAGAAATTCCGTTTTTCCAGTAGCCGCACTGTTTCCAGGTTAAAAATGACAGAATAGCTAGAATGACAAAAGCCGCCGGAAACAATCTTCTGCGCGTTTTTTCTTTTTTCAATAAAGCAGGAATAAGCCACGCCAGCATGATGGCAATACCTATTGAAGGCAGATAAGTATAACGATCGGCCATGGCCTGTTTCCCCACCTGCACCAGGCCGATGACCGGAACCAGCGTTCCCAGATACCAGAACCAGCCTACAAATAAGAAAGGCATTTTTTTAATGCAATAAAGCACCGTGAGAGAAATTATCAAAATAGCAATGCCGGAAAGGATCACCTGCCACAAAGGAAGAAAGAAATTGAGAGGATAAAATACAGCCAGGTCGACCGGCCAGAATATTTTTCCCAGATAGGCGACATAGGAAAAAATGGCATTGGAAAATCTTGTCGTTAAAGTCAGGCTCATTTCAGAGGCGATAGAGCCGCCTTTGTTTTGTGCCCATAGCGTCATGATGCTTGAAGCAATGCTGATCAACACGAAAGGGATTTTTTCCGGGATAAGATTGCCGGCCAGTTTCAGACTTTTTTCCGGAGGAACTTCCTGCGTCTTTTGCCAGCGATTCAGCGGCCAGTAATCCAGTAAAAGCAGAACAAACGGCAGGGTGACCAGCATCGGTTTGGACATCAGACTCAGCATAAATAATATCAGGCAGAGCAGATACCGGGAGATTCTGTTTTTTTCGGCATAGAAGGCATAGGCATAAATACTGGCCATTCCGAAAAACAGGCTCAAGACATCTTTTCGTTCGGATGCCCAGGCGACGGATTCCACCCGTAAAGGATGCAGAGCGAAAAAAGCGGCTGCAAAAGCCGCAGGCCAGATATTATGGGTTGTCTTATAAAGAAAAAGAAACAGCAGAATGACCGTGCCAATATGCCAAAGCAGGCTTACGAGATGATGACCGCCGGCATAATTTCCGAAGAGACTCCAGTCCAGCATGTGCGAAAGCAAAGTCAACGGATGCCAATTGCTTAAAACAACGGCAGTAAATGCCCACTGGATATTCTCAAAATTTAAGCCGGATTGAATTTGATAATTTTTCGTTATGTATCCCGGATCATCAAAATTAATAAAATGATTCCCGGCAATCCTTCCAAAAGCAATGCAGGATGCTGCAATTAAAAATATAATGACAAGATAAGAATATTTTTTGCTCATAAAATTATTAACAATTCAGAAAAATTTACGCAAACCTTGACTTAAAAATCTCATCGTCGGCATAATCCTTTGTATCCCGCAGCTTCCAGCGTAGAGCAGTTCCCCAGTTCACACGCTTTTTTCGCGTCGCGGCAGCCGGAAACCATGTCGCCTTGATTCAGATAAACAAATGCCCGGTTATTGTATGCATCGGCATAATCAGATTTTAGCGAGATAGCCCGGCTGTAATCTCCAATGGCTTCCTGATGCCGTCCCTGAGCAAGATAAACGAAACCCCTGTTGTTGTAAGCGTCCGCGTAATCCGGCTTCAGAGAGATTGATTTGCTGAAATCATCAATAGCCTGTTGATACTGGCCCAGATTGATATAGGCATTTCCCCGGTTGAAATAAGCCAGGGCATTGTCAGGCTGAAGGCGGATGGTTTCGGTGAAATCTTCAACAGCAAGTTGATGCCGGCCGAGCTGCTGATAAATAATGCCCCTGTTGTAGTAGGAATCAGCATGATCCGGTCTTAATCGGATGGCCTCTCCAAAATCCTTTATCGCAGATTCATACCAGCCCAGTCCGGCGTATGCTTTTCCCCTGTTGTTGTAAACCATGATGTTGTCCGGCATGATCTGATTTGCTCTGTTGTAGTGATAAATAGCTTCCTGCATTTTCCCTTCGGTAAGCAGGGCTGAGCCCAGATTAATGTGTGCCAGATAATTATTTTGGGTTACCTTCAGCGTGTGATTCAAGAGCTTATGATTGTTTTCCCAGTAACCACACTGTTTCCAGGAAAAAAATGCCATGACTGCCAGAACCGTGATGCCTGCCGGTAACAGGATGTTTTTTCTTATTTGCTCGTTTTTAATAAAATAAGGCATTCCCCAGGCCATTATGATGGCAATACCAATAGAGGGCAGATAATGATAGCGGTCAGCCATCGCGAAATCTCCAATGGGAATGATGCCGATCACGAGAGCGATCGTGATGGTAAACCACGCCCATCCGGTAAGCAGAGCGGGGCAACGTTTTAGGGAAGCAATGGAGACGGCAGTGATGGCAACCATCAGGGAGCCGCCGAAAATGACCTGCATCGTCGAAGTTTCCACTGAAAAAGGATAAAATACTGCCAGATTGTGAGGCCAGAAAGTTTTTTCCAGATAGATCATAAACGAAACAAGCGCATTGGATACACGGGAGACCAGTGAAAATTGCAGATCTCTCCCTCCGGTTTTATATTGAGCTAAAATAGTAATGATGGAAAAAACAATCGACAAAACAAAAAAAGGCAGCTTTTCCTTCAACTGCCATAGAAAAAGGTTGCCCTTTTGGGATTCAAAACGACGCAGCGGCCAGTAATCCAGTAAAATCATAATCACTGGCAGGGTGATCACCATCGGCTTGCTCAGCAGGGCCAGGACAAAAGAAACAAGAATCAGCAGATATCTTTTTATGGCCGGCTTTTCCGTGTAATAGACATAGAAACATAAAGCCAGCATCCAGAAGAAGGCGCTTAAGACATCTTTTCGTTCCGAGACCCAGGCCACCGATTCCACGTGCAGCGGATGCAGAGCAAAGAAAGCGGCGACAAAAGCGCTCCTCCAGAGGGTGCCGGTCATGCGGCAGAAGAGCCAGAAGAGCAGTAGTGTACTGAGGATGTGCAGAATCAGGTTGGTGATGTGATAACCCCCGGCTTGCAAACCATACAGTTGATAATCGGTCATCAGAGACAACCAGGTCAGAGGATGCCAGAATTCAGCATACGTCGTGCACAATGCCCATCCCATCCCGGCAGAGGTTAAACCGGATTGGAGATGCTGATTCTGCGTGACATAAATATTGTCATCAACGTTAACGAAAGGAAACGTGTGCACCTGCCGGTAAACAATAAATGTAATAACCGTCAGGGCTAAATAAACAAGCAGTGCTTTGTTTTTTTGAGAAAGAGTTATTTTTTTGAACATATCAAATGAACATTGCCATCCCGGAAACTAAAAAATATGATTCACCAATAATTATTTCTTGATAATAATGTCAAGCGTTGCCGATAAAAACTTTCGTTAGTGGCACAAACCTTCAGCTTGCGCTTTTTTGAGCGGTTCGCATTTTCCCGCTGTACAAGCTTTTTTTGCATCACGGCAACCGGGCTCGTTGTTGCCCTGTGCAAAGTAAGCGGATGCCCTGTTGGAATAAGCGTAAACGTGACCGGGTTGAAGAGATATGGCTTTACTGAAATCCTCTATGGCTGATTGATATTGCCCCGACTTCATATAAATAATCCCTCTGTTATTGTAAGCATCCACATAATCGTTTTTCAGGTTGATGACTTTATTAAAATCTCCAATCGCCAGTTGATATTCCCCTGTTTTATTGTAAGTCAAGCCTCTGTTATAATATCCGTTAATGTTATTCGGCATCAGCGAGATGGATTTGTTAAAATCAGAGAGAGCCCGCTGATACATCCCCGCTTGGGCGTAAATCACTCCTCTGCTGTTGAGGGAAAGATAATTAGAATTTATTTTAATGGCATGACTGAACTGATCAAGTGCTTCTCTGAATTTTCCTTCTTTATAAAAGTGAGTCCCAAGATTATGGTGCATTTTATCGTTATTCTTTGTGACTTTCAGAGCATGGCGAAACAGCATAACGCTGTTTTTCCAGTATCCGCATTGCTGAACCGTCAGGACGACCCAAATAGCCAGGATAGCTATTGCCGTCGGCCATACCACGCTCTTGCGAATGCTTTCACTTTTTATCAGAGAAGCGATTCCCCAGGCCAGGGCAATGCCTATGCCGATGGAGGGAAGATAAGTGTAGCGGTCGGCCATGGCCTGAGAACCGACTTGTACCAAGCCGATTACCGGGATCAGTGTTCCCAGATACCAGAACCAGCCCACAAACAAAAAAGGTATTTTCCGAATGTAATGCAGGACCGCGACACTCATGAATAGGATAACCAGCCCGGCAATCAGCACTTTCCAGAAAGGAAGAGACATTTCGTATGGATAATATACAGCCAGATCCGCCGGCCAGAAAATTTTTTCAAGATAGGCGATATAGGAAAAAATGGCATTGGAGAATCTTGCATCAAACGGAATGCTCTCCGTTTTTACCAGAGCCCCGCTTTTGTTTTGTGCCCATAGCGTTATGATGCTTGAAGCAATGCTGATCAATACGAAAGGGATTTTTTCCAGGATAAGCTTGCCAGCCGGTTTCAGACTGTTTCCCGCGGGAGTGTTCGGTGTTTGCTGCCAGCGATTCAGCGGCCAGTAATCCAGCAGCAGTAAAACAAAAGGCAAGGTGACCAGCATCGGTTTGGACATCAGACTCAGAATGAATAAAAACAGACAAAGGAAATACATGGAGCGTTTGTTTTTCTGAGCATAGAAGGCATAAGCGTAAATACTTGCCATTCCGAAAAACAGGCTTAAGACATCTTTTCGTTCGGATGCCCAGGCGACGGATTCCACCCGTAAAGGATGCAGAGCGAAAAAAGCGGCTGCAAAAGCCGCAGGCCAGATGTTATGGGTTGTCTTATAAAGAAAAAGAAACAGCAGGATGACCGTGCTTATATGCAGAAACAGGCTCACGAGATGATGACCGCCGGCATAATTTCCGAAGGTACTCCAATCCAGCATATGCGAAAGCAAAGTCAACGGATGCCAATTGCTCACGACCACGGCTGTCAATGCCCACTTGATATTCTCAAGACTCAAGCCGGATTCAATATAATTATTTTCAGTGATGTACAGGTTATCGTCAAAATTAATAAATTCATTGCCGGCGATGGGACTGAAGGATATGCCGGAAGCGATAATTAAACTGATAATGATGAGATAAAAATATTTTCTATTCATACATTTTATCGTAACTTCATTAAAGATTCGTTTGATTCGCAGGGTAAAATATTTCTAACGGCATAAGCCTTTACTTTGTGCCGTTTGTAATGTCACGCAAGTTCCCATTTCACAAGCTTTTTTCGCGTCCCGGCAACCCGAAGATGTTTCACCCGTGATGAAATAAGCGTTTGACCGGTTGCCGTAGGCCGGGACATAATCCTGTTTCAACCGGATGCTTTCCGTGTAGTTCTTGATGGCCGCCTGATACTGACCGAGTTCAGTATAAGCGTTGCCACGGTTGAAATAGGCTTCGGCATAATCAGGTTTACGACGAATGACTTCATCATAGTCCTTGATGGCCAGCGATGGCTGCTTGAGTTTATAGTATGCGATTCCTCTGTTGTTGTGTGCTTTGACATGTTGAGGATTGAGCCGGATGGCTTTGCTGTAATCTTGAACGGCCGATTGATATTGATTGAGTTTCACGTAAGCGTTTCCCCGGTTATAATAAGCCCTGTCATTATTCGGTTTAATCTGAATGGATTTTTTATAGTCCTCGATGGCTTGTTGATACCGGCCGTTCTTGTAATAAGCATTTCCACGATTGTAGAAAGCTTCGGCATCCTCCGGTTTAATCCGGATGGCTGTATTGTAGTTTTCGATAGCCTGCTGATGCCCGCCAAGTTCATCATAAACATTGCCCCGGTTGACGTAATAGGCTTCGGCGAAATCGGGCTTCAGCCGGATGGCTTCATTATAGTCCTTAAGGGCGTGGGATTTCTGCCCAAGTCTGTAGTGCGCGTGACCTCGATGATAGTATGCTTCGGCGTAATCCGGTTTCAGCCGGATGGCTTCAGTGTAGTTTTCGATGGCCTGCTGATACTGCCCCAGTTCTCCATAAGCATCACCCCGATTGGCATAGCCTTCAGCTCTGTCGGGTTTTAAGCGAATGCCCAAGTTGTAATCTTCAATGGCCCGTTGATACTGCCTCAGTTTACCGTAAGCATTTCCCCGGTTAAAATAGCCGCTGCCATCATCCGGTTTCAGACGTATGCCATGACTTAAGTCCTCAATGGCCCGTTGATACTGTTCCAGTTTCGCGTAAGCGAAACCTCTGTTGAAATAGGCGTAAGAATAATCAGGTTTTATCTGGAGCGCTTTGGTGCAGTCTTCGATGGCCTGCTGATACCGGCCCAGCAAAACATTGGCGTTGCCCCGATTGGTATAAGCCAGGTAATTATCCCTTGTTACCAGCGCGGTATGATTCCATAGTTCGAAACTGTTTTTCCAGTAGGTGCATTGCTGCCAGGTTAAGAATGTCAGGACGGCCAGCAAGACGATGGTCAACGGCAATAAAACTTTCTTTCTTGCTTCCGCCGAGGGAATCAGGGAAGGTATTCCCCAGGCGATCATGATGGCGATACCGATGAACGGCAAATAAACATAATGATCGGCTATCGCAAAAAAACCTTTGCGGATAATTCCGATCACCGGCAAAAGAGCGATCAGGAACCACAACCAGCCGACCAGAAGAAAGGGCAAGCGTTTCACTGTGACGATCGTGACGGCACTGATGGCAAGAATCAGCCCAGCCGCCGGTAGTATCTGCATCAGCGGAAAAGTTTCCGGAAAAGGATAGAAAACCGCCAGATTATGAGGCCAGAATATCTTTTCCAGATAACTGACAACATAAACCAGAGCGTTGGAGATTCTGATACCCAGATGCGTGACAGCATAGAAAAGTTCCCCGGTGAGCCTGGAAACCGGAGGCATCTGTTTTCCGGAAGATTGGGTGTAAATGGTAATGGCGGAAAAAACAGCGGATAAAACAAAAAAAGGTATCTTTTCTTTGAACGGCCACCCCCAAAAGCCTTCCTTCCTCTGTTCAAAACGACCCAGCGGCCAGAAATCCAGAAGAATCATAATGGCCGGCAGCGTCACCACCATCGGCTTGCTCATCAGCGCCAGAAGAAAAGTGAAAAGAACAGGGAGATACCTTCGGATAACCGGATGTTCCGTGTAACGGACATAAAGACACAGCGTCAGCATCCCCAACAGGACGCTGAGCACATCTTTTCTTTGGGAAATCCAGGCAACCGGTTCCACCTGAAGCGGATGAAGGGCAAAGGCGGCGGCAACAAAAGCGCTTCTCCAGACGGCGCCTGTCATGCGGTTAAAAAGCCAGAAGATAAATAACGCGCTCAAAATGTGCAGGATGACATTGGTGATATGGTAACCGCCGGCTTTCAAACCGTAAATCTCATAATCAACCATTAAAGACAGCCACGTCAGCGGATGCCAGAATTCGGCGTGCGTCGTGCTGAAGGCCCACGTCACGCTGTCCAGGGTGAGGCCCGACTGCACATGAAGGTTCTCTTTAACATAAACAACATCGTCGAAATTGACAAAATCAAACTGACGCACCTGCCAGTAAACGGCGAGTGTCACAACCGCTAACGCGATATATATGATTAACCTCTGTTTGGGGAGGCTGAGATTCAGTTTATTGAGCATATGTCCCTTCCGCGAATTCATTTACCATATGTTGCTGTGGAGTTCAGCCATTTTTTGGTTTGGTTGCGGGATTGGCTGTTTGAATCTTTAGCAGCTTATCATTCCGAATTCATTATTGCAGAAACATGGCAAGGATGCGTCTTTCTGTTATCTTTTTAAGACAATGAGAACAAGCGGGAGTTAGCGCTTTTTATCGGGATCGAGAAGTTCGAGCATTTTTTGCGGATCGTTGGTTGGCAAAGCACAGGTGAAATTTGTGCAGACATACGCCGTTGCTTTTCCATTCATCAGGGAGTACGACTGAACAGCCGGAGCGATGGTTTCAATATCCGGCTGTTGTGGTTTTTCAGGGCGGAAGAGGACGACTTTATTGGGTGTAAAGTTTTTTCGCAAAACCCTGAGCAGTTCTTGCGTGCCTGCTTTATCCATGTCTCCGGCAACGATGACTTCGCTTGACGGACCAATCATAAAATCAAGGCCGCAGAGAAATTGCGTGAATCCCGTCGGCATCGCATCCGCCTGCACGCGGAAAGCTCTGTAAATGTCATTCACCTGTTTTTCCATATCGGAATCGCCGGTCATTTTGGATAAGCGCAGCGCATTGATGAAAGCGACGGAATTGCCGGAAGGAATCGCGCCGTCGTAAAATTCCTTCGGACGGGTCAGAAGCTCTTCTGCATCGGAGGCAGTGAAAAAGAATCCGCCGTTTTTTTCGTCACGGAAACGGCTGAATAGAAGATTTTGATAGTCCAGCGCCCTTTGCAAATACCGGGTCTGAAAAGTTGCTTCGTAAAGTTCCAGCAGTGCCCAGATGATGAAAGCATAATCATCCACGCTGGCGGCAATCGCGGATTCACCTTTTCTGTGCCGGTGCAGCAATCGACCGTCCCCGCTTTGCATAAACTGAAGAATAAAGTCCATCGCGCGACAAGCGGCCTTTGCGTAGTCCGGTTCATCAAAAACCTGCGCACCGCGCGCCAGTGTTGCAATCATCAGACCGTTCCAGTCGGTCAGAATTTTGTCGTCCTTATGGGGATGCATCCGTTTTTCACGATAAGCGAAAAGCTTCTTCCGAATCTGTTCAATGTCAGCGACGGCTTTATGAAGACTATTTTCTTTTGGGGTTGCCGGTTGCAGATGCGGAATAAAATGACCGGCCGGAATCTCGTGCATACCCGGCACGTCATGATCGCTTCGGTGCCTGTAAAGCGACAAGAATAAATCAGTTTCTTTGGTGGACAGAATGCTGCGGATTTCCTGTTCGGTCCACAGGTAAAATTTTCCTTCCACACCTTCGCTGTCGGCATCTTCGGCGCAATAAAATCCTCCCTGTTCATCCGTCAGATCACGTAAAACATAGGTAAATATTTCGCGGGCCGTGGCTTCGTATTCGCCCTTGCCGGTGGCCTGATAAAGTTCGGTGTAAGCCAAAGCCATCATTGCCTGATCATAAAGCATCTTTTCAAAATGCGGGACGGTCCAGCGGGCGTCGGTCGAATAGCGGTGAAAACCAAAGCCGATATGATCGTAAATGCCGCCACGCTTCATGTTTTGCAGGGTGTGTTCCACCATTTGCAGCGCCTTAACTTCTCTTGTTCGCTTCCAGTAGCGCAGCAGAAAAAAGAAATTGTGCGGAGAGGGAAATTTAGGCGCTTGACCGAAACCGCCGAATATCGGGTCAAAACTCATCGCCAGCGAACGAAATGCGCGATGCAGAGTTTCTTCCGAAAGATCATTGCCCTTTTCAGTCAGAGGCTGGCCCAGGGCTTTGGTAATTTCCGATGCGGCGGAAAGGACATCAGCGCGTCTATTCTGCCAGAGGGATTTTATCCGGGGAATAATCTCCAGCATTCCGGTACGGCCGTATTGATTTTCTCTCGGAATGTACGTTGCCGCAAAAAAAGGTTTTTTATCCGGCGTCATCATGATCGTCAGAGGCCAGCCGCCGCTTTGCGTCATGAGTTGACAGACTTTCATGTAAACCGCGTCAATGTCGGGACGCTCTTCGCGATCTACTTTGATATTGACGAAAGTATCATTGAGCAGCGCGGCAACGTCTTCATTCTCGAAAGATTCGCGTTCCATGACATGGCACCAGTGGCAGGTGGAATAGCCGATGGAAAGAAAGACAGGTTTATTTTCCTGCTTTGCTTTGGCAAATGCCTCGTCGCTCCAGGGAAACCAGTCCACCGGATTGTGAGCGTGCTGAAGAAGGTAAGGACTCTTTTCATCGATCAGTCGATTCGTTTTCATCAAATTCAATATAGTTACGGCTACACTTTTGACAAGGCTTTGGCAAAAACTTTTTCAATGGCTTCTTTTGTGGGAACGCCTTCCATGATTTTCTCGTCTCCCGTGTAAAATGTCGGCACATAATAGTAATCGTATTGATTGGAAATTTCCGGATTTTTCTTTTCATCAATGATGGTTAAGGGAACCTTGGCGTATTCCGGATGCTCAGCAAAGATCTCTGTCATCATTTCCCTCGCTCTCTGACAGTGCGGGCAAGCCGTAAACATAAACATCTTAACTTCCTTCATGATTTATTACGCTCCTCTTTAAAAAATGCTGAATTCTACACATGACACCTGTTTCAATGTAACTTAACTACACAACCTGAGATGTCAATGGAGATCAACGGTCGTTGTGCTGTGATCATAAACGAAACACAGAGTTTAAAAAAAAGGATGAAAAATTAAATCCCTTTGATCTTGACTTCAGTGTGATGATATTGTTACGTTATACACCAATCCTCCACAGATAATAAAAAGACTTTATATAACCTTAAAAAAGGAGAAAAATATGAATTTTGAGCTGACCGAAGAAATGAAAATGTTGAAAGATATGGCTTATAAATTTGCCGTGTCGGAAATAAAACCGGTGTCGCAGGAATGCGACGAACATGAAAAATACCTGCCGGAAATCAGAAAGAAAGCTGCGCAAAACGGTTTGGTCGGCGCGTGGATTCCGGAACAATACGGCGGATCCGGCGCTGGTATCCTGGGCAACACCATCATCACGGAAGAAATATCCAAAATAGACATGGGCATCAGCCTCAATGTCGTTGCTTCCGGTTTCGGCTGCGAATCAATTATGAATTACGGAACCGAAGAACAGAAAAAAACGTACCTGCCGCCGATCTGTGAAGGCGTTAAAGTATGTGCCGGTGCCTACACCGAGCCCAATGCCGGAACGGATGTGTCCGGTTACAAAACCCGCGCGGTCAAAGACGGCAAGGACTATGTCATCAACGGCAATAAAATGTTCATCACCAACGGCACCGTTTGTGATTTCATGGTCGCACAATGCATCACCAATCCTGAAGAAAAAAAACACAACAGCTTTAGCCTGATTATTGTTCCGGCGGACGCCAAGGGAATTACAAGCAATAAAATTCACGGCAAGATGGGCATACGGGCCAGTGATACGGCAGAAATTGCGTTCGAGGATGTGCGCGTACCACAGACCAATCTGGTCGGCAAGGAAGGACAGGGGTTCCGTCAGCTCATGCACTTTTTCGATATCACCCGCGTGATGGTATCGGGTCAGGCATTGGGGATTTCGGAGGCTTGTCTGGAAACAAGCATCAAATACGTCAAGGAAAGAACAGCTTTCGGCGCGCCACTGGGCTCCTATCAGATGACACAGATGAAACTCACGGAAATGGCGATTCGCATTGAAGCTCTGCGCGGTCTGGTTTATAAAGCCGCCTGGCTGATTGATCAGGGAAACCCTGATTACACACTGGCCGCGATGGCTAAATTCTACGGGGGACAAACCGCGGTATTCTGTGCCAATTATGCCGTGGAACTGCACGGCGGCTATGGTTATATTGAAGAATATCCGGTACAGAAATGGTATCGAGACGCGAAAATTCTGGAGCTTTACGAAGGCACCAAGGAAGCCGAAATCATGACAATCGGCCGCGCGCTACAGGCGAGGTGATGATACTCATATTCTTTATCTCGTAAAAAATTGAATAAGCGTTGAGTCATTCCGTGATGGTTTTCCGGATGAGGGCGAAAAGCCAAGCCACTTCCGCTTCGTCCAGACCCGCGGCCAACTCCACTTCAGTCTTATCGCTGCGGGCGATGATGCCTTTTGAACCGACCATTTTCATCAGTGACAAAAGCAGGCGTGGCACAGGTCGCCCGTCAGGCATACGGGGAGACCTTGTGTCGCCGAGATGCACTTTTTTCATTCCCGGCACGTCCATCGCGTTGATAGTTCCCTGTCTAGAGGGAACCACCAGATCCTCCAGTTCATCCACTGGAATTTCAGTCATTGTTCTCTTGCCTTGTTTGGTTGTCTCCACGCGCAAAAAAGCCCTTGTTACGGTAATTCGTTGAAAATCTTTTTTCAACTGGTGGAATGTCCGGAACGCCGATAATAAAGGCAGGATAATGAACAGTCCGAGAAAGCCAAGAATAAGATAACGGATCAAGTCGGGCAGGTCAGACCGGAGAAACGGAGGCAGGAAAAACCAGGTAACGCTTATGGCGAAGATAAGAGAAAAGGCGAGGGGAATGTAATGAAGTTGCTTGTTTGTGTTTTCGGGAATGTGGATAACTAAACCTTCTCCCGTTCGTTCCACGCGTGAACGCATGGTGGATGGTTCCGGAGGCAAGATTCCTTCCGCCTTGTCCGTTCGTCTCATTCTGTCTCGGTATGACTCATTGAGCTGACCGGGGTCGCGGATGATTCTTTCGCCGGTGGATGTATCCACGAGCGGTTTTTGCAGGAAGCGGGAAAGCTCTTCGGCCAGTTGTCGGGCTTCGGCAAAACTGGTCGGTTGCGAAACGGCAAGGGGTTTTGTCATGCTCCCGCCGGATAACTTGATTGGCCAGGTGGCGGGAGAATCGCTGTCGCCGCTGGAGAAATTCATTTCCACCTGATCTATCGTGTCCATCAAATATTCAGTTCTTTTGAGCGGCACCAGCAAACCGTACCACTGGACAATGCGCCCTCGCGCCCGGTCCAGAATAATGCCGGCACGTCCCAAAACGAGCACAGCTCCGACGAACGTAAAAACTGCGCCAAAGAGAATAATAAAAAGGGAAGACGGTGTATCCGATGGTTTGTTTACAGGGATAAGACCAAGCGGAAGTTGCAGGACAAAAAGACCTGCCAAAAGAAAGGGCAGGCCGAAAACGGAAAGGCAGCCGCCTCCGCTGCGAATTTCCAGAGTTGCCTGATCCCTGTAAATAAACGGGCTTTTTTTTGCGCCGATGGCACCCTGATTAAAAATATTCATAACGTATCCCCGGGGCCGTGCATCTTTTCATAGCTGATCATTGAAAAATATTTACCATATCTGCATGATCGAAGACAGAAGAAATTTAGAGATCATCATTTTTCAAAAACCATATGAATATATGGTCATATTATGATAAATTATTTTCCGGTGAAGCCATAAAAACAGGGGAACAAAAACGTTGTTTTGGGTGTCTAATACCATAGAGAGCAGGAAAGCCGCTGTCGAAGATGAAGATCTGCAATTTGTGACTCTTTGTCAAAAGGGCGAAGTGGATGCTTTCGGGGTGCTGGTTGAAAGGCATCAGAAAAAAATGTTGAATATCGCTTATCGAATGACCGGTGATTACGATGAAGCCTGTGACGTGACGCAGGAGGCATTTATTGCGGCTTATAAATCGATAAAGAACTTTAAAGCGGAGGCGAAATTTTCCACCTGGCTTTACAGAATCGTGATGAATTATTCCAAGAACCGTTTAAAACAGTTACGTGACAGATCCCGGCATGAAATCGTTTCCATGGATGAATCCGGTGATGTAAAAAGTGAAAGTGCGGGGAATCCATCAATGAGTTACGACAGCAATCCCGGCATCGATATGGAAAAACGGGAAAGAGAAGCGTATGTGCAGAAGTGCGTTAATTCCCTCGATGCGGAACACAGAGAGGTTCTGGTACTTCGGGACATTCAGGGATTTTCGTATGATGAGATAAGAGATATCCTGAAGGTTCCGGACGGAACGGTTAAGTCCCGGCTTTCCCGCGCGCGTAACGCGCTGAAAGATTGTCTGAAGAAAGTTATTGGTGATTTATGAAAGTATGCCAAGAGATTGAAAATAAACTACCTTTGTATCTGGATGACTCGTTATCCGGCGCTGATAAAAAAGTCGTTGAGGAGCATTTGAAGTCCTGCCCTGGGTGCACAAAAAACCTGGCGCAGCTTAAAAAAATGCACGCTCTGACGAATAATCTGGCCGAAGTCGAACCTCCCGCGGGGTTCAAACAAAAGATTATGGCTGGCGTGCGTGAAGAAGCTGAAAAGAAGAGTTGGTTCCGGAAACTGTTTTATCCCTTGAAGAGAAAAATCCCCGTGCAGGTATTTGCAACAGTCTGTATCGCGGTGGTGGCCGTTTACATTTACAGGGCAGGAGAGGATCAGATGACGGAAGTTGCAAAATCATATGTTCCGTCGCCTGTGATTGAATTTCAGAAAGAACAATTATCTGAACGGAAATTGAAAACATCGACTGATGAAAAGGTTCAAAAAGAGCAGTCCATAAAAAGACAAGAACGAGTATTACCCGCAAAGGGTATGGTTCGTGAGAAAGATTTTGCCGCCATGCCTTCTCCTCCGGCAAGGGATTTAAATGAGCAAGCCGCTGGCACTCCGGCAGCCCGATCCGTCATGATTGCGGAAAAGGCTGATAAGGTTGAAAGCGTTACGGCTGCAAATTCTGCCATGACCTCTGAGGCAACTGACCGATATGAAAGGGCTCCGATTGCAAAATCTGCGGTCATGCAGGATGCTCAATTGGAAAAGAAAAAAGACACGGGTGTTGGGGCTGTTGCCATGAAAGCCGCCAGAGCGCCTCAGACGCAAAGCATGGTCAACTCTTTTGCCGTTTCATTGCAGGTTGCCGATAGGGATAAAGCGGTGGCAGAAGTTGAAAAAATTCTAAAAAAATATGAGGCAAAGGATATCATCCAGCAAAAAACAGCGAACAAAACCATCCTGACGGCTCGATTGAAAAATCAGAAAATAGACGCCGTAAAAGATCACTTAAAAACGATCGGACAGTTCGAATTTAAAGATATATCAACGAACAGTTTTGAAAACGAAACAGCCATTTTCATAGAGATTTTGAATGATTAAGGCACCACTATGATTTCATAGAATCAACTTGACTTTCAGTCATAATTTGGTTAATTTAACACCAGATCACCACAGGGATCTGAAAAAGAAAAAAAGATTTATCTGTCATAAATGTGAATGGTCCATCGGTAGTCCAATAGTTGTTTTCAAGTAAAGATTCATTTAATCTTTTTTCTGCTGATCATTATCACCATGTATTTTAAACGTTATAAATTTTGCTCTCCCGGATTCTACGGGCAAAAATTTATTCAATATTAAACGTTCAAGAAAGGAGGACATGGAGATGGCAAAATATCTCTACAATCAGGAAGCGGTCGAAAATCTGAGATTAAGTGACACATCCAGACTGGACCGGTTAATCGATTTTGAATCGGCGCGCGAAGCGCATTCGAAAAAAGAACACGCTAAAAAAGACAAGCGAATGACAATGGGTGAAGCTGTTGCGACGTTTGTGCAGGACGGCGACATCATTACCGATGGCGGATTTTCTTACGTCCGAACGCCCCATCAGGCCTTTCATGAGGTTATCCGGCAGGGCAAAAAGAATTTGCAGATGATCGGATCACCCAATACGAATCAGAGTTTTTTTATTTTTTACGGGTGTGTGGATTATTCTCACAATTCATACTCCGGAGCGGAGATGCGCGGGATTGACAGACTCTATGACCGCGCGCTGAAGCAAGACAAAGTCACCATTCTTTCCGAGTGGAGTCACGGCGGTATGGCGCAGGGCTTCAAAGCCGCTCAACTGGGTTCCCCGGGTGTTTTCAGCAAACAGATGCTCGGTAGTGACCTTGTGCGTTATAATCCGTATCTAAAAGTCGTTCAGAATCCCTTGAAAGCGGATAAAGATCCGGCTGTCTTTGTTCCCGCTTTGTATCCCGATGTTTCTTTTATTCATTGTCACGCGGCGGACAAGTACGGCAATGCGTATATTTATGGTCCGGCGGTGAATGATCTGGCGATGGCCGCAGCGGCGCGCAAAGTCATTATTACGGCGGAAGAGATTGTGCCGGAAAACGACATTCGCTACAACAAGCAGGGACAGATCATTCCGTTCTTTTATGCAGATGCCGTGGTGGAGATGCCGTTTGGGGCGCTTCCCGGAAGCATGCCCGGCTGTTACTACTGGCCGAGACAGTGGTGGGAAAAGTGCATGCGCTGGGCCACCCTGAACGACGAAAACGCTAAAGAGTTTCTTGACTACTGGATTATCAATAGCAAAGACCAGTTCGAATTTGTCGAAAAACTGGGAGGCGCGAAATGGATTGCTGAAGGCCGTCGCCAGACAAAAGCCGCCGAAGGCGATAATGAAGACATTGATTTCTCTTACGAGGAATTTACCCTGAATCATGATTCAGGACTCTATTATTAGAAAGGAGAAAACCATGCGAGACTTAAATGCACCAGCCAATCCTTTGGAAACATTGGCTTATATTATAGCGCAGCAGATTCACGATCATTCGATCGTCTACATAGGAACCGGATTACCCATGGTGGCGGGAATTCTGGCCAAGAAAACCCACGCCCCCAACATTACCATCGTCTATGAATCCGGAGGGCAGGATCCGATCGAGGGAGACATGCCCTGGTCGGTCGGTTGTCCTTTTACCTGGCGCAAATCACCCACCATTATGGAAATGGCTTATTCTTTCGCACAGTGTTACAATGGATATGTTGATATCGGATTCCTGGGGTTTGCCCAGGTGGATATGTACGGCAATATCAATACTCACATGATCGGCAAGGATTTTCATCATCCCAAGGTTCGTTTGACGGGCAGCGGCGGCAACAACGATCTTTCTTCTTTGATGAGCAATATGGTTCTGGTCGGACTCCAAACGCCGGATAAATTCCCCGAGAAAGTTGATTTTGTCACCTCGGTGGGACATTTGAGCGGCGGCAACTCCCGTCAGGAAGCCGGCCTGATTGGCGACGGTCCCAGCGCGGTCATCAGCCCCTGGGGTGTTTATGATTTTCATCCGGTCAGCAAACGCATGCAGGTCAAATCGTTGACCCCTGGCGTTACTTTTGATATTGCTCAATCGCTCACTGGTTTTGAGCTTCTGAAACCGGAAGGAGAAATACCTCAGACAAAACTCATCACGGATGATGCCTTGAAAATCATCCGCACGCAGGTCGATCCGCGTGGTGTTTTCACGACCATGCCGACCGCGTAATAAGAAGGGAGGAAGCTTATGGAAGACATTAAAAGAATTCTTGTTGTTAGTTGGATCACCCAATACTGCAAAGAGACTGTTCGTTCCGCAGTGTCACTGGCGTCGAAATACGACGCTGAACTTTTTGTGATCCATGTCGTCGATAATTCATTATTGCACGGCTGGAATTTTCCCATGGGATTTTATGAGGAAGAACACCGGAAATATTTGAATCAAATACAGGCGGAGTTGAATGGGATTATCAATCGTGAAAAAAAGAGTGGCATGACAATCAAAACCATTGTCAGGGAAGGTGAACCGGTCGAAGAAATTCTGAAAATGATTAAGAAGGAAAAGATTGATCTGCTTGTTTTGCGCGCCAATGAAGAAAGCCGGATTGAACACTTTCTGGTCGGTGGCAGCAATGATGAGTTAATCAGAATGATGCCCTGCTCGATTTTTCTTGTTAAAAATGAACCGAAACCCAAAGCGGTCCGGATTAAAAAGTAATGCGGGCGGAAAGCTAAGATTCATTCAGCCGAAGGGAGTTCTGCCAATGTGAACTTTCAAAAACTGAATTCGCTGATCTCATTGTGGCTGGGAATAATGGTCTGCCTTTTTCTGGCGGCCTGTTCTTCCCAGCCTCAGTTGCCTGCTTTGACCAGTGATGCTGTTGTGCTGGCTTTCGGCGACAGCCTGACTTTCGGAACAGGCGCTGATGCTGCCGAAAGTTATCCGGTCGTTTTGGAAAAAATGATCGGCCGGCGGGTGATCAATTATGGAATACCGGGCGAGGTGACCGACCAAGGGCTGTTGCGGTTGCCGGACATTCTGGAAAGGGAGAAGCCGGCGTTGATGCTGCTGTGTCACGGCGGAAACGATCAGCTTAGACGCAAGGATCTCCAGCAATCGGCCGACAACATTAGAGCCATGATCAAATTAGCCCAAAAATCCGGAGCGGCTGTTGTGCTCATTGCGGTGCCGGCTCCGGGATTATCCCTTAAACCTCCTTCTTTGTACCGGAAAATTGCGAGGGAAATGTCTATTCCTGTTGAAGAAGAAATATTGCCCGACATATTATCGGATAACTCTCTCAAGTCGGACTTAATCCATCCCAATGCCGCCGGATACCGCCGCATGGCCGAGAGCATCGCCACTCTTCTTCAGAAAAGCGGCGCGATTGATTAAACCTGAGGATCCGCAGTTTAAATCCACTTGAGGAATCCCGCAAAGACAATCAGAGCAATAGCGTTAATGGCGAAAAGCGAACCGATGAAAAGCTTTTGCGCGCGGGGCGTCCAGTCATGCACATAACAGGCGGCGGCAAAGAAGGGGATGTAAACGGTCACAAAAACGGGGAAAGCACCCCACCATCCATAAACCCAGACGAAAGCCGGGGTTCGCACCAGAAAAATTTCCAGAATAGAAGCAAAGGCGGCATTGACAACAGCAAAGAACAGACGATTGTTGATGCCCATGATTTTCAGCGTCGGATCTTTCGGCATCAGTTTGCAGACGACAATTCCGGCAATGGAAAACATCAGGCTGATTTCAATGCCGACTCCCACCATGATCTCAAACGCTGTGCCCACAGGCACCGTCCACAGAGCATGCCCGGAGAAATGCTGAATGAGGGCGTTGATGATTTCCACAAACCAGTGGACCATATACAGGGCCAGTCCGCCGGCGATAGCACGGGAATTGCCTTTTTCATATTCGTTGGCATAAATGTAAAGAACAATCACAAGCAGTGGAATGACGTACCACTGGAAATGATCGCCGCTCCTTAAAATGTTCAATGCCTGGCTGGTGGCTTCGGGATGGTTCAAATTCATCGTTTCCCCTCCTTTTTTGACGGCTGTTTAAAAATGATCATTCAGACTGGCCGGGCCGGAACGTAAATGATGATGTTTTTCTCTGATTTATTTAATCTTCTGTAACATTTCTCCCATCATTTTATGAATCAGGTTGATGGCCTTGAGCGGACGGATCATGACTTTGAATTCGGTAATCCGGCCATCTGCATCCCAGGTCATCATGTCCACACCGTTGATTTGAATTCCTTCAATTTCGGTGCAGAATTCCAGAACGGCATGGTTGCCGGCAACGCTCTCTCTTAAATACCGGAAGTGACCGTTATTGAAAACAAAGAGCGCTGCGGTCAGATAAAGTTTGGTGATTTCTTTTCCCACCTGCGGTGTATGAACAACCGGGGAATAGAAAACAACATGATCGGCCAGAATGTCGTCAAGGCCGGCTGCGTCTTTGTTCTCCAGTAATTTGTGCCACGCGGCAACGGTGTTTTCAATCATAGAATCATCCTTTATCTTGTTTTATTTTTCCTGCATTTTATTCAGTCGTGCTTTAGCGGCTTTATATCCCTGATCGGCGGCTTTCTGATACCACTTGGCGGCTACTTTGTCATCCTGGGAAACGCCCGCGCCATCCTGATACATTCCTCCCAGATTGAACTGTGCCGCCGCGCTTCCTTTCTCGCACATGGCCACCAGGTTATCCAGGGCATTTTCATTTTCCTGTTCGGCGGCCTTCCGGTACCATTTGGCCGCTTCTTCATCGTCCTGTGTAACACCTTCTCCTGTTTCATACATCTGCCCCAGATTGAACTGGGCTACGGCATTGCCCCGACTGCACATTGCCGTTAAACTCATTAAGGCGTCTTCGTCACCCTGTCCGACCGCCTGTCGATACCATTTTATCGCCTCGGTTGTGTCCTGCTTGACCCCTTTGCCTTCTTCATAAAGTGACGCTAAAGATAACTGGGCTCTGGCGTAACCCTGTCCGGCTGCTTTCAAAAACCATTTGAAAGCCTCCGTATCGTCGCGGGGAATTCCATCGCCGCTTTGATACATCAGGCCCAGGTTAATCTGAGCCTGCCCGTTGCCCTGTTCGGCCGCCCTCCGGAACTGGTTTGCCGCTTCCGCGTAATCCAACGGAACGCCTTTACTTTCCAGATACATCACCCCCAGATTATTCTGCGCGTCGGCATCGGCCTGCTGGGCTGCCTTGCGGAACCACCGGACTGCTTCCGCGTAATCTTCCGTCACGCCGGTGCCGTTCAGGTACATCAGGCCCAGGTTATTTTGAGCTGATGGATCACCCTGCCGGGCCGCCTTGAGATACCATTGGGCCGCTTCGGCATCATTCTGCGCGACACCTTTTCCTTTTTGGTACATCCACCCGAGATGAATCTGAGCGCGCCCGTCGCCCTTTTCGGCCGCCTTGCGGTAACAATTTGCGGCCTCCCGGAAATCCTGTTCAACGCCTTCACCTCTTTCATACATGATGCCAAGGTTATTGAGCGCCGTTTGATCATCCTGCCCGGCCGCTTTGGAAAACCATCTGAACGCCTCGGTGTAATCCGACGGAACGCCTTTG
Organism: uncultured Smithella sp.; assembly: GCA_964479225.1. Classification (GTDB taxonomy): domain Bacteria; phylum Desulfobacterota; class Syntrophia; order Syntrophales; family Smithellaceae; genus Smithella. Next base: position 14,556 of record CAYZLL010000009.1, on the reverse strand, counting down.
CCTTCATAGTACATGACGCCTAAATTACACTGCGCCAATGCGTTGCCCTGTTCGGCGGCCTGCCGATACCATTTCGCGGCCTCCGTATCATCCTGAGGAACGCCTACTCCCTTTTCGTATTCAACGCCCAGGTTCAGCTGCGCTTCGGCGTTACCCTGCTCGGCCGCTTTCAGAAACCACTTAACCGCTTCGGCATCATCTTGTTGTACGCCTCTTCCTGCCTGATACATTTCCGCCAGATGGCACTGGGCTACAGCATTTCCCCGGTTGCCTATGGCTATCAGATTATCCAGAGCGGTTGCGTTACCCTGTTCAACAGCCCGACGGTACCATTTGGCCGCTTCCGCTTCGTCGCGGGAGACGCCTTCCCCGTTGTCGTACTTGATTCCCAGATAAAGTTGGGCGCGCGTATTGCCATGCTCCGCTGCTTTCAAAAACCAGTGGAAGGCTTCGTCATCGTCTGCCTCCAGGCCTTCCCCGTTGTCGTACTTGACACCCAGATTAAATTGCGCTTCGGCATTCCCCTGTTCGGCGGCTTTACGGAACCATTGGATGGCTTCGGTGTTGTCCCGGGGAACCCCTCTGCCTTCCTGATACATTTCACCCAGCAGGTTTTGGGCGTAGGCATTGCCCATTTCGGCAGTCTTTAAATACCACCTGGCGGCTTCCGCATCGTCGTGCTGAACACCTTTCCCGTTGAGGTACATCACGCCGAGGCTGTTCTGAGCGTCTGCATCACCCTGTTCGGCCGCCTGACGATACCATTGCACAGCCCGGGTGTAATCCTGGGAAACGCCTCTTCCTTCCTGATACATCCCGCCTAACAGGTTTTGCGCATAAGCATTGCCCCGTTCGGCGGCTTTTTGAAACCACCGGGCGGCTTCCGCGTCGTCTCGCGTAACACCCTCACCCCGGCGGTACATCATGCCCAGGTTGATCTGGGCACGCACATTTCCCTGCCGGGCGGCTTTCAGATACCATTGGGTGGCCTCGGTATAGTCCTGAGAAACGCCATCACCGCTACTGTACTTTTCACCCAGAATGAACTGCGCTTCCGGATTGCCCTGCTGCGCCGCTTTATAATACCAGTGAGCGGCCTTGACGTCGTCCTGTGGAACATTCAGTCCCGCCTGATATATTTCCGCCAGATTGAATTGTGCGACGGAGTTTCCCCGGTTGGCGATGACCGTCAAATTATGGAGGGCCGTTTTATTCCCCCGTTGCGCCGCTTTCATAAACCAGCGCAACGCTTCCGATTCGTCCGGAGGAGCGCCTTTCCCGGTGTCATACTTTACGCCGAGATTGCACTGGGCGCGCGCATGGCCCTGTTCGGCTGCCTTGAAATACCATTGGAATGCTTCAGTATCGTCCTGCCCGACACCTTCTCCGTTATCGTATTTCACGCCGAGATTGAACTGCGCTTCGGCGTTTCCCTGTTCGGCTGATTCCATAAGCAACTTGACGGCTGCAACATCGTCCCGGACAACCCCTTCACCGCTGGCGTACAGGGTACCCAGAAGACTTTTGGCTTCGGCGTTATCCTGATCGGCCGCTTTCTGTAACCATTTTGCCGCTTGGGCCTGATCCTGAGCAATTCCTTTTCCCTTCAGGTAAACAATGCCCAGATTGCTCTGCGCTTCGGCATCGCCTCGTTCGGCTGCTTTGAGCAACCACTGGACAGCCGCCAGGTCATCCTGCGGGACACCTTTTCCTTCCCGGTAAAACAAACCGAGATTGCGCTGAGCATACCGGTTTCCCTGCTCAGCTGCTTTGAAATACCATTTGAATGCTTCTCCATCATCTTGCGGGACGCCATCGCCTGCAGCGTATATCGTAGCCAGATTAATCTGGGCAAGAACGTTTCCCTGATCGGCCGCTTTTTGAAACCACTGGACTGCTTCCGTACTGTCGGATGTTACACCTTTGCCGTTGCGGTACATGAAGCCAAGATGATACTGGGCATTCATTTCTCCTTTTGCCGCCGCTTTGTTCAGCCAGTTGAAAGCCTCGGTTTCATCCTGCTCGATCCCTTCACCCTGAAGGTACATGAGCCCCAGATAAAACTGGGCTTCGGCAAAGTCCTTTTCAGCCGCTTTGCGCAGCCACTTGGCCGCCTCACCGTTGTCCCGTGAAACACCTTCGCCGGACAGATGCATCAGGCCCAGATTAAATTGGGCTTCCGCAGAATTCTGCACAGCCGCTTTGCGAAACCACTTGACCGCTTCAACATCATCCGTTGGAAATCCCTCGCCTTTAATGTACATTAATCCAAGGATCAACTCCGCTTCCGCGAGACCCTGCGCGGCCGATTTGCTGTACCATTTGACCGCTTCGCCATAATTTTGCTTCACACCCTTGCCCGCTTCGTGCATCAATCCCAGATTAAGCTGTGCCACGGCGCTCCCTTTGTCACACAAATCGGTCAGATTGCGCATGGCTTTGGCATCGCCGTTTTCGGCTGCTTTGCGATACCATTTGGCTGCTTCCGCTTCGTCCCGGGGGACACCTTCACCTTTGAAATACATATCGGCCAGGAATCGCTGTGCTTTGGGATTGTCCTGCCCGGCCGCCTGGAGAAACCATTTGGAAGCTTTGAGATAATCTTGTGGAACCCCATTGCCGAAGTGAAACATCAGGCCCAAATTGCATTGGGCTTCTGTGTTACCCTGTTCGGCCGCTTTCCGGTACCATTTGGAAGCTTCTGCATAATCCTGCGGCACTCCTTCGCCGTTTTCATACTTGACGCCAAGATGGTTTTGAGCCTGTTCATCGCCCTGTTCAGCAGCCTTGCGCAACCACTTCACCGCCTCGGTATTATTCCGGGAAACCCCGTCTCCTTTATCGTACATCATGCCCAGGTGGGATTGCGCTTCCGCTTCACCCTGCTCGGCTGCCTGACGCAGTAAACTCAAGGCCTTGGCGTAATCTTTCGGGACCCCTTCGCCTTTTTTATACATCAGGCCCAGGCGCAGTTGAGCGGCGGCAAGACCGTGTTCCGCTGCTTTGTTGTACCACTTCATAGCCTCGGCGTAATCCTGATCAACCCCTTCACCTTTGTGGTACTTCCAGCCCAGTGAATATTGGGAGCAGGCGTCACCCTGTTCGGCCTCCTTGATATACCACTTAATCGCTTCGGCGTGATCACGAGGAACTCCTTTTCCTTCTTCATACATCCAACCCAGAGAGGACTGTGCCGACGTATGGCCCTGTTCCGCCGCTTTCCGGTACCATGTGGCCGCCTGGGCGTAATCTTTGGGAACCCCTTCGCCGTTCTGGTACTTGGCTCCCAGATAAAACTGAGCCGCTGCAAAATTATTTTCCGCCGCTTTTTGAATCCAATTCATTGCTCCGGCATGGTCCTGCTCAATGCCTTTGCCTGATTGATACATTAACCCCAGATGGAACTGTGCCTCAGCGTAATTTTGCTCTGCCGCGTGCTGAAGCCACTTCAGGGCTTCAGCATCATCGTGTGACGCTTCTTCGTCGTAACGATACAACATGCCCAGTTTGAACTGTGCTGCTGCGTCGCCCTTTTCCGCTTCCTGACGAAGATCCGACAATGAGGATTTTTCTTTGGCCATGAAATTATTATCTGAAGGATGAATTGAGCCTGATCAGATTCCTGTTTTTAATTATTTTCTTTCTTCTATGTGAGCCCTCGCTGTTTTCAACGCCAGTTCGATATCTTTGGTAAACAGCCACCATTGCGGGCGCGTGACGTGAGGTCCGTTTTCCTTATCACGTCCCCGGCAATAAAACCAGTTACCGTAACGTTCGACTGTGGCGAAAGGATGATCTTTCGCGCAGAGAATCGTGCAGGGGCGTATCTCTTTAAAATATACCGTTTGGTCCGGTGTTTCTTCCTGGACCATTTCTTCAGGCAGTTCAATGTGTGAAACGTTTATGCCTTCGGCCTCTTTTTTGTCCAACCATTTTGAAATATGCATCACTGATTTCTCCTTGATTTAAATGCTGAAATTATGCTGTTCCCTTGTCTTGAAAACGCGTGATGGTCAGCCCGATTAATCGGGAAACCACAACGGCAATGTAGGCAACACCGGCAAACTGCTCCAGCATCACCAGTACCCGTGATGACGATTTTACCGGCACGATGTCGCTGAGTCCCGTTGCCGAAAGATTGGCGAAACTCAAAAAAAGCAGTTCGATGAAACTCAGCGGTTCCCGGGGATGAATGGCGTACGAAAAAGCATCCGGGCTCCAGGCCTGACAAACCAGATACAGATAAGCAAAACCCCAGGCAATCAGCGTAAAGGTAGCGCCGGCGGCAAACAAATCATCGGTTGTCACGTGTTCGTCGCCCATCATATATGTTATCAAACTTCCCGCTCCATAAAAATACAACATGGCCTCCAGCAATGTCGCCCAGATCAAGAGTTGCGGATTGGCAAGAAACCATGAAAATATTAAAAGTAGAATGGTCATACCCGCGATGATCCAGGCAAGCCAATTGATAGCAGGACTGTGAATGACGACCCAGACCACCAGCAGAAGTACCAGCGTTCCGAAAACACTGAGAATGAAGGGTCCACTCGGAACGCCTTCCAATGCCACATAGAGGATCAGACTGAGCAGTTGGGCGGCCAGCAGAAACGCTGACGGATGATGACGCGCGATGCTGCTCCAGTTTATTGACGGGGTGTTCTGATTCATTTTTTTATTTTTATCCTTTACCAAAGAAGCATAAAAATATTGGAACACATTTTTATCTTATCAAAAAATCGGCTGGTGTGCTTTTTTCCCATAAACGCGTTCATAGGCTTTACAAAAAGGGCAAAGGTTGCCTTCAATCTTTTGGACAAACTGAAAGGCAAGCCCTTTTTGCTGTTTACGGGCATGTTTGCATACCGGACAAGTCAGGCAGAACTTCGCCATTTTTCGATCCTTCTCCGAAACATTGCGTTTAACGGGTTTTTTAGCCACCTTTTTTTTAGCCATTCTTGCCATCCTTAATTATTCCTGCTGTGTTGAACGAGGTTTTTTTCTATAGAAGTATATCAATATGAATTTTATGTGTCAAAGCACTTTTGACAATAAATTGTCAGGAGTATTCGATATATAAAAACAGGCAGAAGAACGGATTCTCCTGCCTATTTTTTGCCCTGCCGGTATATTGGTCAGCGTCGGCAAGGCGGGGGAGGGGCGTAACCGTCATTTTCCCAGATGCGATTGACGGAATGTTCATAGGGACGGCTGCAGTTGATGATGTGTCGTTTGCAGAGTGTTTCACGCCATTCGTATTTGATCAGAATCGATTCCGTCGCTTTCCTTTCCGGCTCAAATTCAACGCGATAAGAAGGGGAATATTCTTCGTGACCGTAGCCGGTTCCCGCGCTCTCGGAAGATTGAAGTTGACCTTTTGCCGAGGGAGCTACCGCCCTGTCCCGCGCCTCATTTTTTATTTTTCTTTCCGATGCTGGATAGGAATATTGAATGGGCGGTTCGTAATGCTGGATTTCGGGATAAGCTGCAACCGCGATGATTCCCATGGCGGATGTGTCGCCGAAAGCGGCGGCATACGAATCGGGAGCATCGGTGAAATAAAAGCGGTTGATTTTATCCTGACCGGTGCGCCAACCTGAATATTCATTGGTCGCATACGCATCGATGATATACATCCTTTCTGTGTTTTTTAGCCAGGATTTCTGGCCGGAGATAATATTCCTGCCGTCAACGGCAATCACCACACCCACCTGGCGATTCAGCTTATTGCGGACAATGATCCGGTAATGATCACTCTTGTAGGCTTCAGCATAAACCTTTTTCAGATGATGACGGCTTTGAACCGGATAAAAGGGCAGCGCCCAGCCTTTATCGGTAATAACACTTACCTCCACAGCGTCGCCAATCGTATCCGCGGCGGCAACGCTCACCCACATCAACAGAATAAAGCTGATCCATATTAATTTTTTCATATCTTCCTCCTTTGATTTGCAATTTTCTGGCTTTTTGGGGCCATTTGACTTTTAGACAAAAGAGCCATCGGAAAAGTTCCCGGTTTTTTGTACAAAGATTTAAATTTCTAGGCACATTACGCAGTTATCGATTTAATGTGGCGAAATGTTAGAATATTGTAGTATAAGACAAACAGGAGCTAAAATTTTATGAACGCTTATAATGTGGTGATAATCGGTTCAGGACCGGCCGGTATTTTTGCAGCGCTGGAGTTGGAGCGTTCGGGTGTGGACAGAATAGCGATTGTTGATCGAAATCCCTATCCTGCCGGAGGATTGCTCAACGACGGCAAACTTAATTTTGATTATCGCATCGGGATTGATCTGGATGAACTACAAATTGATAGAGATGCCGCGCAGCATTTGATGGAAGAAATCAGACAAGTCTTCATCGGTTTTTCCAAGTGTAAACAAGTTACATTTATTGATAAGAATGAAAAAATCAAGGCGCTGAGGGAAATAGCCCAGGAGAATGGGGCTCAATTTATTGCTCCGGAACAGTGGCATTGGGGGACGGACAATGGCAAGGCGGCGGTTGATTATTTAAGAAAACGCCTGAAAAAAACAGATTTTTTACTCGGGACAACAGTAAACTCCATTGTTCAGGCTAAAGATGATGCCTTTCAGGTTATTTGCAGTCATGACAGAAAAAAAAATCGCTATACGGCAAAGTGTGTTCTAGCCGCACCGGGACGAAGCGGCGCTTACTGGTTTCGCGATCTGGCCACAAAATTAAATATTCGCCATAATTTCGGTCCCATCGATGTGGGGATCCGTGTTGAGTTAAACAGAAAATTTTACGACGATGTAACGGGGATTGTTTATGATCCGAAATTCATTTTCTGCACATCAAGACATAAAGATAAAGTCAGGACCTTTTGCACCAACCCGGGCGGCCGGGTGCGGCCGGAAGACTATTACGATTTTAAACTCGTCAATGGAGACGCTCTCTCCGGCCGAAAAACAGCGAATACAAACTTTGCTTTGATTAACACGGTTTCCCTGACAGCGCCATTTTCGGATACGACTGAATTCGGACACATGATTGCCAAACAGTTTTTTCTGCTCGGGGGAGGCAAACCCATTGTCCAGAGAGTCGGTGATTTCCGGGAAGGGAGAAGAAGTTCTCACTCCACTTTTAACAGCAAAAGCCGCCATTTTGAGGTTTGTAAAGCGACCTATCAGGCCACGCCCGGTGACATCACGCTGGGGTTGCCCGCCCGCATGATCGACAATCTTTGGGAGTCTTTGAAGAAGATTGATAAAATTGTGCCCGGAATTCTGCACCCTTCAACGCTGTTATATGCCCCGGAAATTAAATTTTTCGACACGCACTTTATTACGGATAAAAATCTTGAAACGAATGTCGAAGGCATATTTGTGGCCGGTGACGGGGCAGGAAAAAGCCGCGGCATTGTCGGAGCCGGAATATCCGGAATCATTGCCGCCAGAGGCATTGCCCAAAAATATTTTCAAAACGTTCGGTAGTTTCCGTCAAGAAAATAAAGTTGCCCCCACAGGGAGGCCGGCACAACAGGATCGTGTGTCGCGGCTCTCCCGTTTTTCACAGCACGGTCATTCACCGTCCGCTCAAATCGTCAGCTAGTTGCGATAAGGGAAGTTACCACCAGAAACCACCATGTAGTACTCCGCTCCCTCCACCGGTGGAGTCACATTGGACAGGTCGGGCACGGCGAAAGAGTGTATGCCGTTGCCGCCGAACCTGGTCCCCAGGAGTGAGAAGAGAGCCTGATACTGCGCACTAGCTAAGACATACCCACGGCAAGGTACCAGTTGAGGGGTCTTGCTCTCGTCCAGTTTTTTAAATGATCATCATTCTGCGCAAAAGTGTATCTGAAGGGGAAATTAAAAAGAAGCAGATTTCTCCTTGATCATATGTTACAGATGATCAAGGTAATCAATGACCATAGAGGTGTTTCCATGAGAATATCTTTACTTGATCGGAGTCTGTATTATAAAGGTCTGATGATACTCATCAGTAAAGACCGTAAGATACATGATGAAGAAAAGAATATGATGCTGCGGATAGGGGAAATGCTCGGGTTTGACCCAAAATTCTGCGCCAAAACGATGGATGAGATTCTGGACAATCATCACATCGTCGATTCGCCGCCTCTGTTTTCGGAAACCGACATTGCCCTTTGTTTTCTCCGGGACGGCTTGAGAGTCTCTGCATCAGATGGCCAGATTCACGAAGCTGAGATTCAATGGCTCGAATCCATCGCCGAAAGTAATGGCATCAGCAATTTATGGACCGAAGAACTAGAGAAATTATCTCGAGCATCACACGGTCTTCCGAGTAATATTTTGGAATTAAGAAATTTTGAATGGGAATAGACGGCGTTCAGGGGTTGGCCGTTGTGACATCTGATCCACAAGGATTGAAAAAATATTTCAGAGCTTTGACAACAGCAGCCATTGTGAATTTGTAAGTGGATGATGCAAGACGTGACCATAAATGAACATTAAACATCGATAATTAATTTAAACCGTGATGTCCTTTATGAAAGAAGTCATAACAGCAATCGGTGACCACACTGTTGAAAGTTCTCTGGGGTGGCGTGTCGATATTTTATCCGTTAATTCAATTCAATATCAGGAAAAGGACAAAACCATCACATTTGAAATTGAAGACTATCCGGATTTCACCGGAGAACTCGAGTGGACGATCTACATACCGCCGAAATGCACATGGCAGGGCCGGATTCATAATGAAGAAACCATCAATCAGGAAAAGCTGGACGAAATTATCGACAGAATCAGCACGGCCTTCTGGAAACTCGACATGAAAATCAAGGAAATAGCCTGACGAAGATTCATGTCATTACGTTAACGTGGGTCAACAACCTGTGAGACGTAACCGGTTTCCGTCTTTCAATCAACTGCAGCGCAGAACGAGTGATTGCTAAAAAATTTATTCTTCAATTTCTTTTATCGTTCGGAAGCCTTTGAAGCCTTTCTTTGCCCAGTCATATAAATCCTGCACCGTGACATTACTGGAACATTCAAACTGCCGCGCGCCTTCCGGCAGACTTGTTTGATCATGTTTATTCTTGTAAATTTTTAATGAGCCGTCTTTTAATAATATTAGATAGTATGCCATTATTTTACCTCTTTGTTATTTGCCGCACAGGAAACTTTTTCACCGTTCCCTGCGCGGCAGGAATTCCTTTTATTTGGAGCAGGGGCCAATATATTTTCCCTTGTTCTTTACGGCCACCTGCATTTTAGGCTGTCCTTTCATATTGAAATTGGTGGTTGATGAGCCACTCATGGAACTTCCCGTATAAGTTGAGGTACCGGCTGTCTGCATCACGCTTCCGTCTTTGCCTTTGCACTCTATTTTGTAGGTCACCGTATTGCCGGAAGTTTTCATGTTGATGGTTTTGCATTCGAAATTTTTATCCTGATTTTGGGGAACGGGATTACTGTTTGTAATGCATTGCCGGACAGTGGTTGGCGGCAACGATTGTGGCCCGCCCGGAACGCCTTTCATTTCCGCCTGCGTCGTCATTTCCCATAGTCCTTCTTTCAGCTCTGCCCAGGCGCCGGCCGTCCAGATGATGGACAACAAAACAACAAAAATCATCAAAGTCTTTTTCATAGTTGCAGTCTCCTTTTATTTATTCAGTTGATTTCTTAATGAACCATATTTGGCAACAAATTCCATGTCATACTATGTTTGGGGCTTGTTAAATTTCTCAAAAATCCGATAGGGCAAACCCTTGGGATTGAGGTTTTTATATTGATTGATGGACTTGATGTAATCTCCCAGCATTTTGATGGACTCGTCCGGTGTATCGATAAACTCAACGCCAGTCTCATAATATTTGCCGTCATATACCGCTTTGCTCCATTTAACTTTTCCCAGAACGGTTATCTTTTGCTTTGTCTTATTCAATGCGAAATCTATTTTCAGCATAGTATCTTTGGGCAAAGGGAAATTGCCCTGTATCCTTGTGCCGGTCATGGAAATGTCTTCGCTGTGGTTGTAAATGATTTTTCCTTTTGGGGGATTGGTGATTTCAGACAGGATGGTGATGACGATTTCGTTTTCTTCATCAAGCCTTTCCGCATTCCGTTCTGCCTGCAACGATTGCTCATCTTTGTTCATTGTTCCCCCTCCGGGAGCTGCAAACCCTGAACTTATTTTTTGTGATTATCTCAACAGGTTATTAAAAAGACAAGGAGTTTTATTATGGCCATCTTTTCATTGACATAAAATGACTGTTTCCCTATGCTCCGGCACATGGAGAGCAACAATCGCTTTTCATATATTAAATCAGGGATGGGCTGCATGCGCTTACTTTTAGTCGAAGATGATCTGAAAACGGCTTCATTTATTATCAAAGGTCTCAAGGAAGCAGGCTTTGCCATCGACCATGCCGATGACGGTGAGGATGGACTCCATATGGCCCTCCATGAACCATACGATGCCGCCATTATCGATTGTATGCTGCCCAAATTGGACGGGCTCACGCTCATAAGCAAATTACGAGACCAGAAAATAAATACCCCAGTTATTATTTTGAGTGCAAAAAAATCCGTGGAAGAACGTATAAAAGGGCTCGAAAGCGGAAGTGACGATTACTTAACCAAGCCTTTTGCATTTTCAGAACTCTTGGCCAGAATATATGCATTAATCAGACGCGCGACTGGAGCTAAGGAAACCACAAAACTCGAGGTAGCCGATTTGTCGCTGGATCTTATTAAAAAAGAAGTGATCCGAGCAGGGAAAAGAATTGAGTTGCCGCCCAGAGATCTATCCCTCCTGGAATATCTCATGCGCAACGAGGGCAGGGTTGTTTCGAAAACGATGATTATGGAGCATGTATGGAACTACGATTTTGTCCCCATGACTAATGTTGTTGAAGCGCGCATATGCCTATTACGGGAAAAAATCGATAAAGATTTCGATCACAAACTTATCTGCACGATTCGCGGAGCGGGATATGTTATTAAAAATAATTAATAAATTCTGGCGGAGATTGGCCTTCAGGCTCACCATTTGGTATGCCATAATCTTTACAGCCTCTCTGCTTGGAGCATTTTGCATATTTTACATTGTAGTTTTAAATACCTTACAACGAAATATAGACAAAGAACTTTTGGAGGAATTGGTCGAGGTTTCTGACTCGGTTGATTTTTTTGGCACTAATTCTATTGACAAAATTATGCAGGTCAATTGGGAATCCGGAGAAATAGACGAAATGTTCCTGCGCCTCCTGGATAGAACGGGCAAGGTGATTGCCACATCGGACATGACATACTGGAAAACTGCAGGTATCAATAAAAGAGCTCTGGATAAAATAAATGCAGGGAAAGCTCACATATTTGAAACCCAAACAATGCCGGGTCGACCCCATGAGATACGGGTTGTATATGGAACAATGGCTCCGGGAAAAATTCTGCAGATAGGCATTTCGTTAGAAGAAAAAGATCATTTTTTAAATACCATTAAGGTCATCATCGTGCCGATTATGATTTTTTCAGTGCTGTTCTCCGCTATCATTGGATGGTTTATGGCAAAACGTGCATTATCAGACGTTGAAGAGGTAACGAAAACCGCACAATCTATTTCAAAAGGATCTTATGACCAAAGGGTCCAAATAAAATCAAAGAGTGATGAAATCAAACTGCTTGCTGAAACTTTCAATCGCATGCTGGACCATATCCGTGACCTGATGAAGGGATTGAGGGAAGTAACGGACAATATAGCTCACGATCTTAAAACCCCGATTACAAGAATGAGAATAGCATCCGAGACTGAACTTGCTAAAGCTGCATGTTGTGAGGAAAGTCAGAAACTGGCCGCAAACAATATCGAAGAGTGCGATAACGTTCTTCAGATGATCGACACCATGCTGATGATTTCAAAAGAGGAATCAGGAATCTCCAAAAATGAAAAGAAATTGGTCGATTTGTCGCAAATCATCAAAGACGCTTTTGAACTCTTTTCTCCCATCGCGAAAGAGACAGAGATTCAATGCCTGAATCAAGTTTCCGATAATGTGGTGATCGCGGGAGACTTCCATGGTCTTCAGAGAATGGTTATCAATCTATTGGAAAATGCCATCAAATATACCCCTCCCGGAGGCAGTGTGACAGTTTTATCCCATATTGAAGATGACATTATCAAAATCGTCTTTCAAGATACCGGAATCGGGATTCCCGAAGAAGATATCCCCCACATATTCAAACGGCTCTATCGTTGCGACAAAAGCCGTTCCCAACAAGGTTTCGGGCTGGGTTTAAGTTTGGCCATGGCGATTGCCCATGCCCATCTTGGTGACATTACTGCCGCCAGCCAGCCCGGCAAAGGCAGTACCTTTACAGTGATCCTGCCTCGGTAGTTTATCCAGGATTGCATCTCCTCATCATCCCGGTCCATCTTTATGAAATTCCTGATGCTCCATGCCCATTCGTTCAATATGGACCATCCCTGCCACCAGATTTCCTTGCCATGGTTCATTTTTCTCATGGAAGCATACATTACGAAATCATAATCTTCTCGTAATCTTCACATAATTTTCTTGTGTTAAGTAACTACCAATCATAGCTGTCCCGGCCGATGCTGTGGAAATTAACTTAATATTTGGAATCATTATTTTATGAAAATCATTATGAAAAAATTTCAAATCCTGTTCGGTATTTTCTTTATTCTGCTGCTCTCACTGACACTGAGTACATGCGGTAGCCGCCGTGGCTCGGTCTCTCAAATATCTCCAACAATATATTTACAGGCTGTAACGTCCAACAGCGTTTATGTCATGGCGGAATCACCAAGCACCGTGCCCTTGAGAGTAGATTATAAGTCATCAAATGCTAATAGTAATTCAGTGTTTACGGAAAGCACACTACCCACAACCGGCGGTACTTATATTCACCGGATTCACTTGACCGGTTTGAATCCGGACACAACATATTATTACCGCTTGGGCTCCCACAGAGCCCATTTTAAAACTGCTGCCTATTCCGGTACAAACTTTCGGTTCGCCTTCATGGGAGATAGCCGCACCGGCAATGATGTGTATGATGCGATTGCTCAATTGATTCTGAAGGCAAATCCGCGCTTTTCACTTTATGGAGGCGACCTTTGTAAGGATGGCAAATCTTACTCCGATTACAAGGAAGAATTCTTCCGACCCAACCAGTTGACGTTGGCTGCGCGAGTTCCATTCTTTAATGCCACTGGCAATCATGAAAAATCCGAAATCAATACGAAAGCCTTTACGCTGGCCCCTGTTTCAAATTCCGGTAAACAAAGTTATTATTCCTTCGACTATGGCGATCTGCATGTGGTCGTGATGAATCATATGGATCCGGACGGATATAAGATCGGTTCGCCTCAGTATAATTTTATGGCACGGGACCTGAAGGCGACAAACAAACCCTGGAAAATCGTGATGAACCATGCTCCGGCTTATGCATCAGGCGGGCACGGTGAAAATGCTGACATGATTGCCTTAACCAAAAACGTCTTTGAACCCTGTGGTGTTGATCTGGTTTTAGCCGCCCACAATCACTATTATCAAAGAAATTTTGTGAATGGTATCTATCATATTATTATCGGTTCATCCGGAGCGCCGCTTTACGATCCGGGCCCAGCCGACGGCTACACACAGGTTTCATTAAAATCATATTGCTGGGCAATATTTGATCTGAAACCGACAGCCATGAAAATTCACGTTTACGATGAGAAGGGAACAGAAATAGATTCACTTACGCTTTCTAAAAGCACCAAGCGTGATGGGAGGCGTAGCAGGGATGTAGCGCACCCATTGGATTCTCAGGAGCCCCTCTTAATGATCATGGCGTTATTGAAGGGTATGCACAGGTATCAATAAAATCCTATAAGTGAGCAAAAAATATTTTTATCGGAGAGAAATGAAAATAAGCCAATTTAAGAAACACTATTCTATCTTTTTTGCGTTCCTGGAAAAAAGGAACGGCGGCATCATCCTGTTTCTGGCAATCTTTTTAGTGTTCGCATTCATAACCAGGATCGTCTTGATGATCAAGTCTGCTCAGATGATATCCTGGGACGTGAGCATTCTGGCAGCTTTCGTCTGGGGATTCCTTTACGATATTGGCGCGGCTTCCTGGTTAGCGATACCATTGATTATTCTTCAAACGGTCGCACCCAAACATTTGTTCGAACGCCCGTGGGGACGTTTTGTGATGAATGTAATTTTATTTGTTTTTATTTATTCTATGTTGTTTGGTCTGGCCGCCGAGTGGGTGTTCTGGGATGAATTCGGGGTGCGATTTAACTTCATTGCCGTGGATTATCTTGTCTATACTAACGAAGTCATTAAGAACATTTTCGAATCTTATCCCATGCCGTTGATACTGAGCGGAATCGCTATATTATCATTTTTGCTGTGTATAGCGATATGGCGCACCGGTCTGCTTACCAACTGGGCGGAAAACTCGGCAGCGCCTGCCGGAGTCCGTTATAAATTTGGAGTTTTTGCATGTGCCGGTGCTATTGCAGTAGGCTTAATAGTCAATCAAACCTGGCTGCCTGACTTCACCAACAATTACAATAGAGAACTTGGGA
>CAYZLL010000008.1:0-36892 GCA_964479225.1 uncultured Smithella sp. | reverse complement strand
AGTTTTCCCCACTGCCATTTTTCAGGATCTTTGCCGCTCTGTTTTTCCAGAATGTCAATTGCATCCAACACGGTTTTGGCCAGAATCTGAGAGCGCTCTTCCTTTGTCGGAGTGGTTACATCATCCCAGAAAGGACTTTCCTGACAGCGTTTCGTTAAATGATCATCAAGCGCTGAATAAGATGTCAAATATGATTCCAGAAGGGACTGATAGGCCAGGGAATCAGTGCCGCCCAGTTCGTCGGCGAAAAGATTTTTACTGAGAGACGATAAGAAAGCGCCGCAGAAAGCCGCACCCGCCGAATCCGTGCGCATATTGCCGTCGAAGTTTTTCAAGAGCTCCAGAGCTTTTTCCGCAGTTTGTCGCTGTGCGTTATTTTTCCAAGATTCTTTCATCTTCTTTAAAGTTTGATCTTCCAGTAATGCTTCTTTAATGACCTTAACAAAAGTCGAGTGGACATCAAGTTGCATGGCTTTGGCATTTTCCATTGTGTAACCTTCTGCCCCATTCATCATCTGATCAATGCGCTCGGCTCTTTGCGGATAGTACCAGGATGAGGACAGGATATAAGGAAAATCTGCAGGGATGGTTCTGTTATTCGCTGTGCTGAGATATCCTTTTTCATGATTTTTCGCTGCGGGATGCAGAGATGGATCCAGAAATCCCTGCCAGTCGTATTCGCCCGTCCATCCCGGTGAAGGGCAAAGTCCGCGACCTTTTTTACGCAACGGGAATCGGCCTGTTACCTGCCAGGCGATATCCTTTTCATCGGCCATGACCATGTTCAATGGAATAACAGATGTGTTTGAGCTTGTGACTTTGATGATCTCATCTACCGTTTTTGCGAGCATGACGTTAAAGAACGCATCCATTGATTTATCGGGCTCATGACCGGCCCAGCTCAGCGCGATTCCCCAAGTTGGATTTGCAGGCATGGGAACAATTAAGTGACGCGGCTCGTCAGTCAGGATATTATTTAAAAGGACGCCATGACGCGTTTCATGATAAGTCCGGCTGACAGCCTCTTTCTGCCCTTTGATCCGGAATGTTTCTTGCCTGCTTTTGGCTTTAAGCCATTTGTCTTCATAAAGATAATAAAGTCCATCGGCTTCCTGTTTTAACTTTTCGAGAAAGATGTCCTGATTATCGGCCATCACCATCGTCATGCCCACAGCCGTGTATTTGTTATATCCGGCAATAATTCCCGGAACTCCGGCAATGGCAATGCCGGCTCCTTCTATTTCGGGGCATTTTAAATGCATCATGTGCCAGATGGAAGGCATGGTCAGGGGCAGGTGAGTGTCGTTGGCCAGAATCGGCTTGCCCGATTTAGTCAGTTTTCCGG
Source organism: uncultured Smithella sp. (assembly GCA_964479225.1). GTDB lineage: Bacteria > Desulfobacterota > Syntrophia > Syntrophales > Smithellaceae > Smithella. The sequence continues at coordinate 35,547 of CAYZLL010000008.1, read as the reverse complement.
ACACCACCCAGTTATTCGATGCCACGGTTTCCGGGATAAGAAGACGATTCGCCAAGCTTGTAATCCTGCCAAGATGTTCCATGTCAGTAGCCGCTGTTTTCAAATTCAATCCTTGAAGTTTTTTCATTTCTTCAAAGGGCAGCGGTTCGTCGGGATAAATGGGGAAAAGCCAGGCCATCTTTTCCGGTTCGATCACCTGGGCAATGTTGAGCATGTTGATTTCTTCATGAAGATTTGCTCCCAGCCCCAGAGTAAGAACAAGAAATACATAAACGGAATCAATCGGTTTCCATGGTTCAGGTTTATGGCCGGCCATCGTGAGCATCATCGGAACTGAAGCATTAGCCAGATACGCATTAACGCCTTCGCTATAGATCTTTAGCATCTGACGAAGTTCCGGCGTTGCCGACAGGTAAAGAGTTTGAGCTGTCTGATTAAGATTTAATGACCGCACATAGATATCCATTTCCAGCGTGGCCTTGCCGAGCAGTTCAGAAAGCCTTCCTTTGCCGACCAGCCTGAATCCCTCCATTTGAGTGAAACGGTCATAAGCGCTGACATAGCCCATGGCAAAAATCATGTCTTCCAGCTTGGAAGCCTCGATATAGGGAATGCCCATGTTGTCACGCTTAACGGTCACCTTTTGAGACAGGCCGGGAACAATCTGTTGTCCTTCAAGAGGAGGCAGGGAGTTGTTAAAAACACTGTTGAGGATTGGAGCACACCCACTGATGGTCAGGGAAATGATGATGGTTAAAACTGCCAAACACTTAAGAGGGAACGTACGGACAAAGGAATTTATCTTCATGAGATTCTCCTTGCTTTGAGGATTTGAATTATTTTTCAGTCGTTTATATGACCATCCGGTAAGAATCGTCAATAGAATTGTTTAAGATATAAATGAAAAACTCATAGATCATTGTTGACTTTGAGCGCTTGACTTACTGGAAAAGGAAAGATAGTTTCCTCAAAAATAATTGAAATGGAGAATCGGGTTGAGAATAGGAATAATCGGTATCGGCGGAGTAGGGGGGTATTTCGGCGGAAAACTTGCCCGCGAATATGAAAAATCAGACGAGCACGAAATAATTTTTATAGCCCGTGGCGAGCATTTAAAAGCGATTCAAAAAAACGGACTCCAATTATTGACAAAGGAAGGCGATTACATTGCCCGGCCCAAAATAGCCTCAGACAACCCTGCTGAAGCCGGAATTTTCGATTTGGTTTTCTTTTGCACCAAAAGCTATTCACTGGAGGCTTCTGCACGAGAATTCAGTTCGTGCATCAATGCAAACACGGTGGTGATTCCACTGCTCAATGGCGTCAACAGCGCTGAAAGATTGCGCGCTGTTTTACCGCAGGCTGATGTCATCAGTGGCAGCGTTTATATCATTTCTCATATTGAAAAGCCGGGCGTCATCAAGCAGGAAGGCGGTTCCTGCAAACTGACCTTCGGAACTGATGATTCTGAAAAGGCAAAAAAATATTCGCACATCCTTGATATTTTATTGAAAGCAAAAGTTAATGCCACGATGTCGGATAAAATTTCCGAGGCATTATGGACAAAATATCTGCTCATGTGTCCGATAGGTTCACTCACCTCGGTTACCGGCAAAACCTATGGCGGCCTGCTGGAAGATCCTTTGCTTCAAAAGAAAGCGAGGGACATGATGATGGAAGTTGTAGCGGTGGCCAAAGCTCATCATGTGCATCTGCCGGAAGAAGCAGTCGATAAATCCATGAAAATGATCGCCGGTTTTGATTATAATTCAAAAACTTCCATGCAGATTGACCGCGAGAAGGGCAGGCCAACGGAAATCGACGCCCTGACGGCTTATCTGTGCAAAGCGGGCAGGAAATCGGGAATTCCGACACCCTTGCATGACGAAATATATGAAAAACTGAAATAAGGAGAAGGGAAGATGAAAAAAAATACTTTGGGAATATTTATTGTATCATTATTTCTCATCACTGCCTGCGCCGGAAATTTTAATAATGTTGCTGTTAATGATAAGATTGAAGTCAAGCAACTGGCGAAATCAACCAAAAGCTGGGACGGTGAAAATCTTCCGCAATATTCACCGGGGCAGCCGGAAGTTACGATTCTGAGAATTAAGATCCCTGCCGGAGCAAAGCTGGAAATTCACAATCATCCGGTCATCAATGCCGGTGTGTTGCTGAAAGGGGAGCTTACCGTAGAAGCTGAAGACGGCAAGATTTTGCATCTTAAAACCGGAGATTCGATTGTGGAGCTGGTCAACAAAATGCATTACGGAAAAAATGAAGGCAAGGACGAAGCCGAAATTTTAGTTTTCTATGCGGGTGTTGAAAATAAGCCGATAACCGTTAAATAAATTCGTTATTTTTGTCCTTACCTGCGCAGAAACGGATTGTTCAAAGGAGTAGGCCCTGCAAGATCGGGCTTTTCACATGATATTCTCAAATACATTGTATATTTGTTTGACAAAACGGCTGTTTTTGTTATAGGGAATACGCCGTAAATAAATGAAAAGAAATACAAATTTTTTAAATAATATCAGGTGTATGTAATGAAAGATATTCATGTCGGATTAATTGGTTTCGGCACCATTGGAACCGGGGTAGTAAAGCTGCTGAGGCAGAATGAAGAACTGATTACGAAAAAGCTGGGTGCCCGTCTTATCTTAAAGAAAATCGCCGACATCGATATAACAACATCACGCGGCATAAAGTTGAACAAAGGTGTCTTAACCAAAGACGCCCGTGAAATTATCAACGATAAAGACATCTCCATTGTTATCGAGCTGATGGGGGGATATGAACCGGCTCGCACTTTTGTCCTCGAAGCAATTGCGAAAGGCAAACATGTCGTTACCGCCAATAAGGCGTTGCTGGCAACACACGGGAATGAAATATTCCCCGCCGCGCAGAAAAACCTCACGCATGTCGGTTTTGAAGCCAGTGTCGGCGGCACTATTCCCATCATCAAGACTCTCAAGGAAAGTTTGGTGGCCAATAAAATCAATTCGGTCATGGGGATTATGAATGGTACCTGCAATTTCATTCTGACCAAAATGACGGATGAAGACAAACCCTTTAACGCTGTTTTGAAAGAAGCGCAACAGCTTGGTTTTGCTGAAGCCGATCCGACCTTCGATATTGAAGGCATTGATACGGCTCATAAAATGGCGATCATTCTTTCGCTGGCTTACGGGAAAAAAGTCAATTGGAAGGATATTTATCTGGAAGGCATCACGAAAATCAGTCGCGAGGATATCGCGTTTGCGAAAGATCTGGGCTACCGTATAAAACTGCTGGCCATCGCCATCTTGAGAAATGGCGCGGTAGAGGCAAGAATTCACCCGACCATGATTCCTGCCGGCCATCTTCTGGCCAATGTGAATAAGAATTACAATGCGTTTCATGTTGTCGGCGATGCCTCCGGCCCCGTGTTTCTTTTCGGGCAGGGGGCGGGCATGATGCCGACGGCCAGCGCCGTTTTCAGCGACATTATTGATTGCGCGCGCGATGTCATCAACGGCACCAACAGTCGCGGGCCGCTGCGTTCCCTCGATGAAAAGGCCATGACGCCGATCAAGCTTGTTCCGATGGATGACGTTGAAACACGATATTTTTTCCGGTTTGCCGCGCTGGATCGTCCCGGTGTTCTTTCGAAGATAGCGGGAATTCTCGGAAAACATAACATCAGCATCGCGGCCTGCATTCAAAAAGCCAGGGGCAAGAAGGGCGCCGTCCCGATTGTCATGACGACGTATAAAGCCAGGGAGAAAGATGTGCAGAAGGCCCTGCAGAAAATCAACAAGTTGGATGTGGTTCAGGATAAAACTATTCTGATCAGAGTGGAAGATGATTTAAATTAAAAAAAGAAGATGATATCCGTATGAAATACATAATTTTGCTTGGCGATGGAATGGCCGATTATCCGACGGAAAAGCTGGGAGGAAAGACTCCCCTGCAGGTTGCCTTTACTCCTTTTATGGATCAAATTTCGGCGGAGGGAACCATCGGGCTCATCGATACCATCCCTCCGGAAGTCAATCCCGGCAGCGATGTCGCCACGCTGAGTGTTCTGGGTTATGATCCGAGAGAAACTTATACAGGCCGTGGACCTCTGGAAGCGGCCAGCATGGGCATCGAACTTGGTCCCAATGACATGGCCTATCGCTGTAATCTGGTCAGCATCGGCGACAAGGATACCCCGAATGCATTTATGGATGATTTCACCGCCGGCCACATTTCCAGCGAAGAAGCCCGCGAAATCATTTTTGATTTAAATAAAGAGCTGGGGAAGCCTCCCTATGAATTTTTTTCGGGTGTGGGTTACCGCCATTTGTTTGTCTGGCGCGAATCTCCTGCTGCTCCGGAAACGACTGCGCCCCATGACATCACGGGCAAACCGATTGCTGAATATCTGCCGCGGGGAAATTCATTTGAAGAAATTGATTCCATCATGCAGCGTGCGGCGGAAATTTTAAAGAATCATCCGGTCAACGCCAAAAGACAGGAAGCCGGCAAGAAGCAGGCCAATTCCATCTGGCTTTGGGGGCAGGGGAAGAAGCCGCAGCTTGTTCCGCTCACGCAGAAATATTCCATATCGGGCGGAATGGTTTCCGCAGTCGATTTGCTCAAAGGAATCGGAACCATTGCCGGTTTGAAAGTCTGTAATGTAGAGGGTGCAACCGGCTATATCGATACCAATTACACCGGCAAAGCCAACATGGCGCTCGATATTCTGAACTTTATGGATTTTGTTTTTGTTCATCTGGAAGCGCCCGATGAAATGGGACATGAAGGAAACGCCGAAGGTAAAATCCAGGCCATAGAATTTTTTGATGAGAAAATTGTCGGACCGATTTTAAATAAAATCGGTTCTTTTGGCGATTACCGGATCATCGTCTTGAGCGATCATCCGACACCGCTGGATGTCCGGACGCACGTCAGCGATCCCAGCCCGTTTGCTGTTTTGTCTTCGCGTAAAGACGAAAACAGGGCTTCCGGTGTATCGTTTAATGAAATCAACGCCCGGGAAAGTCAACTGATTATCTCGCCGGGACATCTGCTGATGGAAAAATTCATCAAGGACTGGAGGGCCGTTGCCGGTTCATAATCTGACGCAGGTGCGTGTGCTTTTTGCCGATACCGATGCCATGAGCGTCGTTTATCATATTAATTATCTCAGATGGTTTGAACTCGGACGAGGTGAGTTGATGCGCCAATTGGGCATCCCCTACACAGAGTTGCGAAAAATCAAGCTGAACATGCCGTTAATTAAGGTGAGTTGCAATTATTTAAAACCGGCAATTTATGATCAGGTCTTAACGATTGAAACAAGGTTTGATTATATTAAAAAAGCGACGGTGAAATTCAATTCAAAAATATGGGATGAGCAAAGAGAAAATCTGCTGGTGGAAGGATATAGCATCCACGTGTGTACAAACGATGAAGGAAAAATCAGAAGAATACCTCAACTGATTTTGGGGTTGATCGATCAATACAATATTCATAAAGGGGATTAAGAATATGACGGGGAAATTAACAAAAGAAGAATTAGAAGGACCGGATGCTTTTCAATCCACGGTGGAACTCATTACGGATTACATTGCTGAAAATAAAAAACGCTTTTATTCGATTGTCACGGCGGTTGTTGTGGCGGTGATCATCGCCCTGGGCATCTATATCTATTGGGATAATTATCAAACATCAGCGCGAGAAAATTATGCCAAAGCTCAGAAAATTTCCGCTACCGGCGTGGAAACCCCGGAGATGGCGCAGCAACAGATTAAAGCGTATCAGGAACTGATTGCAAAATATCCGCATAGCTGGAGCGCGAGAATGGCTCATTACCATCTGGGTAATATTTACTACAATGCGGGCAACTATGATAACGCCATCAACGATTACAAAAAGTTTGTTGCTTCCCGCATCTCTGATAACGCCGGAATCAAATTTCTGGCTCTGACGTCCATCGGCTATTGCTACGAAGCAAAAAAAGATTTCAAATCCGCGCTGGAGTACTTTGAAAAAGCGCAAAAAGGCAACAATGTCGGATTTGAATCCGTCGGTTACGGCAATATTGGCCGTATTTATGAACAAATGAATGATAAGAAAAGCGCGCTTGATCATTACAAGAAAGCTCTGGAGAAATCCACGGATCCGGCTAAAGCCGTTCTTATCAAGTATAAAATTTCTTCGCTCAGTTAATTCCGGAGGTTTAATCTTTTGAAAGTTTTAATGTCAGGAAACGAAGCGATCGCCCGCGGCGCTTATGAAGCGGGCGTTAGATTTGCAGCAGCTTATCCGGGCACGCCCAGCACGGAAATTCTGGAGCGTTTCTGTAAATATGAAGGCGTTTACGCGGAATGGTCAACGAATGAAAAGGTTGCCGTCGAGGTTGCGATTGGCGCCGCACTGGCCGGCGAAAAGGCGTTGGCGGTGATGAAACATGTCGGTGTCAATGTTGCCGCCGATCCGATTTTCACCGTCAGCTACACGGGAATAAGCGGGGCGCTGGTTATTATCAGTGCCGATGATCCTTCGATGCACAGCTCTCAAAACGAACAGGACAATCGCAACTACGCCCGCTTTGCGAAAATTCCGATGCTGGAACCGGCTGATGCCGCAGAAGCAAAAGAATACATCAAACTGGCCTATGCAATCAGTCAAAAGTTCGACACCCCCGTTTTTTTGCGTTCCACGACACGTGTTTCTCATTCCAAATCTGTCGTCGCTCTTGAAGAACCGGAAAAATACCAAGATAAAACCGGTTTTACCTACAATGCTGAAAAGTATGTCATGGTGCCAATCAACGCGCGAACGCAAAGAGTGGAAGTGGAAAAACGCGAACACGCCCTGAAGGAATTTGTGGAAACTTTTCCGGAAAATAAAATGGAGATCAACGATCCGGAAATCGGCATCATTACGGCGGGCATGCCTTATAATTACGCGAAGGAAGTGTTTCCCGATTATTCCTATTTGAAGTTGGGAATGGTTTATCCCCTGCCGGAGAAAATGATTCGTGATTTTGCTTCCAGAATTAACAAGATTTATGTCATTGAGGAACTTGACCCTTATCTGGAAGAACAGATCAAGGCTTTGGGAATCAAAGTGATCGGCAAAGAAATTTTCCCCTACACCAATGAATTCGATCCCGGCATTATCAAAAATGCTGTTGAAAGAAATCTTCAGGGGCCGGTTTCGCCATACAAGGAAAGCCTGGCCGCGCGTCCGCCGAATCTTTGTCCCGGCTGTCCGCATCGCGGATTGTTTTATGCTTTGAAAAAACAAAAGGCATACGTTCATGGCGATATCGGCTGCTACACGCTTTCGTACATGAAACCGCTGGAAGGATTACATTCCTGTATCTGCATGGGCGCCAGTATCGGTATGGCACACGGCATGAGCAAGGCGATGAAAGAAAAAGGGAAGGGCAAGGTGGTCGGTGTCATCGGCGATTCCACTTTTCTGCATTCCGGCATTACGTCTCTTCTGAACATGGCGTATAATCAAAGTGATGCTTTAATCATCATTCTGGATAACAGCACCACCGCCATGACCGGCATGCAGGAACATCCGGGAACCGGTTATACCTTGATGGGAAAAGAAGCCAAAAAAGTTAATCTAAAAGATTTAGTTTCCGTTCTGGGTATCGATAACATAAAGGTTATTGATCCCATTGACCAGAAAGAAACCAGGAGTGCCATCAAAGAAGAGCTGGCCAAGGAGGGTCCTTCAGTGATTATTGCTCAACGGCCCTGTGCTTTGTTCAAACGCAGTAATATAAAACCTCAGCCGGCATTGAAAGTGGATACCGGCAAATGCGAAGGCTGCAAGACCTGCATTGGTTTGAACTGTCCGCCGATTTCCTGGAAAAAAGGTGTAACAAAGGAAGGTTCCAAGAGAAAAGGCGTTGCTTTTATTGATGAATCTTTATGCAACGGTTGCGGTTTATGCGCGCAGGTCTGTAAATTCGGAGCTATAAGTTAATTAAAGGAATGCATCTAAATGTCTAATAATGAAGTGAAAAGCATATTATTTGCCGGAGTGGGAGGCCAGGGTATTTTAAGGGCCAGCGATATCACGTGTGAAGCCATTATGGCAGCCGGTTTGGATGTCAAGAAAAGCGAGGTTCACGGCATGGCTCAGCGCGGTGGCTGTGTTACAAGCCATGTCCGCTACGGAAAGAAAGTTTATTCGCCACTGGCTGAGGCGGGCAGCGTGCATATGCTGGTTTCTTTTGAAAAAATGGAGTCTTTGCGTTATTTGAAGTTTCTCCGGCAGGATGCGGATGTTATTGTCAACACAGAAGAAATTTATCCGCCGGCCGTCAACATGGGGGATTCTCCGTATCCTATAGATTCTATTGAGTTTTTACGTCATCATTACACAAAAGTCATTCATTTCAACGCGGCCGAACTGGCCCAGAAAGCCGGCAATATAAAAACGGCCAATGTTGTACTTTTAGGCGCGTTATCCAATCTCATGAACATCGATAAGTCCATCTGGCAGGAGATCATTAAGAAATCCTTCCCTGAAAAGTTGATTAAAATGAATTTAGCCGCTTTTCAAATGGGAATTGATGCTTAAATTAACGACGTTGATTTAAATATTGATTTCGAGGAAATAACAAAGATATGGCAGAAGACTATTATCAGGTTTTAGGTGTCGATAAAAAAGCGCCACCGGATGACATCAAGAAAGCTTATCGCAAACTGGCGTTAAAATGGCATCCCGACAAAAATCCCAATAACAAGGCCGCGGAAGAAAAATTCAAGAAAATAAGCGAAGCTTATGCCGTTTTGAGTGATACGGAAAAGCGTCAGCAGTATGATCAGTTCGGTTCAGCCGACCGGTTCCGTCAACAATATTCACAGGAAGATATTTTCCGTAATTTCGATCTGGATGAAATACTGAAGAGTTTCGGATTTGGCGGATCGAGAGGCGGCGGACGAACAACCTTCAGAACATCCAGAAGGGGAGGTGGCGGGGCGCAAGACGAATACGACGATCCCTTTGCCGGAATTTTTGGCGGCATGCGAGGCGGAAGGCAGCAATACGCGAATATGCCGCAAAAAGGACAGGATGCCGAATATAACTTATCAATTACATTAGAAGAATCCGTATTTGGTGCTGACAAAAAGATTTCCTTTCAACTGGAAAACCGTATCGAGGACATCAATGTTAAAATACCGGCCGGAATCAGCAGTGGCAAAAAATTAAGACTGCCCGGCAAGGGCTTATCCGGTTCTAACGGCGGTCCTAGCGGAGATTTATATTTAAATATCAATGTTCTTCCTCACCCTATTTTTGCCCGCGACGGCAACGATCTTTACATTGAAAAAACGATAAAATTTACTCAGGCGGTCCTCGGAACTTCGATTGATGTACCGACGCTGGACGGTTCTACGAAAAGAATAAAGATTGCACCTGGTACGCAAAACAATACGAAAATCCGGATGAAAGGTTTCGGTGTTCCCGGTTTTAAAGGCGCTTTGAAAGGCGATCAGTATATAAAAATCAATGTTGACGTTCCCCGAAAACTTTCCGATCGACAGATGAAATTAATTCAGCAACTTTCCGAAGACGGGATTTAATGAGACCCAAATTTCAGAAACGAAGTGCATAACCTAAAGGTCATCTTCGACTGAAATTTGATGGTCGAATTATCCCCGAGGCGAATTCAGCGTCTTAAGATTCCTCACATACGTTCGGAATGACAGTCTTTGCTATTGTGACACAGGCTCGAAGCCAAGCGGGATAATTGTTTCAAATGCTTATGAGGCCAATCATTCTTGGAATGATTTTATTTTAAATTTACATCTTACGTCTCATAAGATATGTTATGTTAACATGAGGCAGGGATTTAAAATACAGGTTATCGGACAAGCTCAACTTTTCCGATAACTCCCATTTCTTTCCCCATAATTATTATTATTCCGGTAACGCCGGATATTTTAATTCCATATTCCAAAGCCGGTTCGATGTCTTTTTTACTTTTGACACGATTGCCTATCGCCGAGGCGGCAGCGTCTGCCAGTGTTGCCGATGGGGAAATAACACACACGGCATCCGCTTTCCCGAAACTGATCGAGGGTCCTACCGTGGCTGATGAAGTGCAAATTCCCAAAGGTGTATCTTTTGCTTTGATCATAAAATTTACTTTGTAGCTTAACGGAGATTCTCCGGCAAAAACAGAAACGGTGATGTCGTTTTTCGTTTTTAAAAAGACATCTCCGCCGTTTTCTATAATCAGGTTGTCGGTAAGATGAAGAAGATCACGGGCAACGAATTCCGCTACAGCACCGGCAACGCCTGCCATCGGACCAACACCGCAAATCTTCGATTGTGTCAGCATATCGCGGACAATCGCCGGAGCTAAAGGATCTTCCACCAGCGGCAGCAAAGACTTTTGAAATTCAGGGTGCTTTTTAATATACGTTTCCAGAGCATGACGATTTGCGGCGAGTGACTGGCTAGCTACATCAGCCAGGTTCACATCGGAGCTGATGAATAAATCACTTTCTTGTATTTTTACATTATAGGACTGGAGGTTTTCCTTATTAATGAAGGATCGGTAGGTTCTTTCTTCATATTGTTTCATAGAAAGAAAATAATTGACAAAAGACTTTAATTGTAAATGGTAGCGCCCTGCCCCAGGATTGCGTCGGCTTCTTTCTTCATCTTGTCATTGATATCCAGGCGGAATTCGTCGCCAAGATAAACAACGGTTTCGCTTTTTTCATTCCTGATGTGTATGTAACTTTCATATTTGCCGCGAAATCTTTTCATGGAGGTAATCAAAGATGAAATATTTTCAACCGAGATTTTACTGGCATCCACCATAAAACGGACCTGCTTGTACGGATTTTCCATGGCGTTGGCCAGGGGAATCACTTCCTGCGCGATAATTGAAATTTTTTGATTTTCATCTCCGCCGCTTATATCAAGCGTTCCCTTGATCAGGACAGGCTCTTCTTCGTGTAAAATAGCATGAAATTTTTGATACTGATCAGCAAAGAAAATCGTGTTCATTGAACCGGTTAAATCTTCAATGGTAATGTAACACATGATTTCATTTCTCTTGGTTTTCTTTTCGCTCCGGGCGCTTATAATTCCGGCAATCGTGACGGCATCCTTGTCGTTTTTTGTATTTAAATTAGCTGAATTAGCGGTGGTCACCAGATTCAGGCGGTCTGCAAAACGCAGCAAGGGATGACCGGTAATGTAAAAACCCAGAGTCTCTTTTTCGATCGACAGAATTTTCTTCTCATCCCATTCGGGAACGTCATCCGGTATTTCATACGGTTTTAAACCGTTTTCTCCTGATGAACTTCCGGGTGCAAGCTGATCAAAAAAACTGGATTGATTGCTTTGTCTTTCTTTCTGGCTGCGCTGTGCTTCTTCCATCGCTTTTTCGTAATGCAGCATTAACTGGCTGCGTTTGTAACGAAGGGAATCAAAGGCGCCGCATTGAATCAGGCTTTCAATGACCTTTTTATTGACCTTGCGCAGGTCAACACGTGTCAGAAAATCGATGAAAGATGCAAATTTTGCTTCTTTCCGCACGGCAATGACGGATTCAATGGCCGCCTCCCCCACATTTTTCACAGCAGTCAGGCCGAAACGGATGTGATCTCCGGCTATGCTGAAATCCTTTTCTGATTCATTGATGTCCGGCGGCAGAATGTCGATTCCCATTTCCTTGCAGTTCGACATATGCTTGATGATCTTGTCGCGGCTGTCTTTTTCACTCGTCAGCAGCGCGGCCATAAATTCGACCGGATAATGCGCTTTGAGATAGGCTGTCTGATACGTAATCATCGCATAAGCGGCGCTGTGGGATTTATTGAACCCATACTCGGCAAATTTTTCCATCTGTTCCCAGATTGTTTTTGCCTTGTTTTCCGGAATTTTATTTTTCTTGGCGCCTTCCAGGAATCGGGGTTTTTCTTTTTCCATATCGGCGACTTTTTTCTTGCCCATGACTTTGCGCAAGGTATCGGCCTGAGACATGGTGTAGCCGCCAATCACATTGGCAATCTGCATAACCTGTTCCTGATACAGAATAATGCCGTAGGTCTCTTTCAGAATCGGTTCCAGTTGGGCCAGTTCATAGGTAATTTTCTTTGTGCCGTGTTTGCCGGCGATAAAGTCGGGAATCATTTTCATGGGGCCGGGGCGATAAGCAGCGATAAGCGCAATGATATCTTCAATGCAGTCCGGTTTGAACCTCACCAGCAAATCCTTCATCCCGTCGCTTTCCAACTGGAAAACACCGTCTGTTTCCCCCTTCATCAAGAGCTTATAGGTTTCGGCATCATCCAGCGGCAGATTATTGAGGTCAACGTCCGTCCCCTTGTATTCATGAATAAACTGAAGAGCGTTTTTGATGACGGTCAGCGTTTTGAGACCCAGAAAATCGAATTTAGTCATTCCGACCGTCTCAATGTCCTTCATGGAATATTGAGAAACAATGTTGTCATCCTTTGGGGAAAACAACGGCACTCTTTCCATCAGCGGAGCATCCGAAATGACAACGCCTGCCGCGTGAACGGAAGAATGACGGTTCAGCCCTTCCAGAATGAGCGATAATTTCAAAAGCTTGTCAACCTGTGGATTTTTTTTGCGTTCCTCTGCAAAACGGGGTTCCATTTTAAAGGCATCTTCCAGTTTGATGTTCAAAACATTCGGCACCATCTTGGCGATCCGATCCGCGTCGCCGTAAGGAATCTTTAAGGCGCGACCGACATCCCGAATCACACTCTTGGCCTGCATTTTTCCGAAGGTGCAAATCTGAGAAACCTTGTCCTTGCCGTATTTTTCAGTAACATATTTAATAACCTCGCCCCGCCGTTCCTGACAGAAATCGATATCGATATCCGGCATACTGATACGATCGGGATTCAGGAATCGTTCAAAAAAAAGACCGTAACGAAGCGGATCGACATCGGTAATGCGAATGGCAAAAGCGACAAGAGAGCCTGCGGCAGAACCACGTCCCGGACCGACAGGAATGCCATTGTGCTTGGCATGCTTGATGAAGTCGGAAACGATCAGAAAGTATCCGGCAAATCCCATTTTGTTGATGATTGCGAGTTCTTCATGAAGCCGTTTGTTATATTTTTTACGGACCGACTCCGCATCTTCTTTGGAATATTGCAGAATCGCCGGCATACGTTTTTCCAGACCGCTAATCGCTTTTCTCTCCAGATAAATTTCCAGCGTTTCTTCCGGATGCTTCACCTGAAATTTCGGCAAATGGAATTTGCCGAACTCAAAAGTCATGTTGCAGCGTTCCGCGATCTTAACGGTGTTTTCAAGCGCCTCCGGAGTTGCGGCAAAAAGCGCCTGCATTTCACGGGGCGAGCGGACGTAAAACTGATCGGTGGCCATGGACATACGATCTTTATCTTCAATGGTTTTTCCCGTCTGAATGCACAGCAGGACATTGTGGGCTTCGGCGTGATCTGCATTAAGGTAATGGCAGTCATTGGTCGCAATCAGTGGAATAGAAAGCTCTTTACTGAGTTCAATCAGTCCCTGATTGGCAATTTTCTGTTCGGGAATGCCGTTTTCCATGATTTCCAGATAAAAATTATCTTCGCCGAAAATTTCCTGATATTCACGGGCGGCTCTTCTGGCTTCATCCATGTTGCCCCGTACAATCCAAGCAGCAATTTCGCCATGCAGGCAGGCACTGGATGCAATCAGACCTTCGGAACACTCCCGGAGTAAGGCTTTATCCACGCGGGGACGATAATAAAATCCTTCAATATGCGCCAGAGAACTCAATTTCATCAGATTGTTGTACCCCTGACGGTTCTTGACTAAAACGACAAGATGCCGTGTGGCTTCCCCGATTGTCGAAGGCGTTTTATCCCATCGGTCTTTGGGGGCGACATAAAGTTCGCTGCCGATAATCGGCTTGATGCCGTATTTAAAGGCCTGCTGATAAAAATCGACAGCGCCGAACATATTGCCGTGATCTGTGATGGCAACAGCAGGCATCGCGTATTCCTTGACCTTTTTAAAAAGGTCATCCAGGCGAATCATTCCATCCAGAAGGCTGTATTGGGTATGAAGATGCAGATGCACAAAATCAGAGTGTTTCATAAACTCACTTCGTTGAAGGAAAGTAAAATTTTAAACAAATGGAGGATCAGAATTTAATCCAGCCAGTAATTGGGCGCTTCTTTGGTAATAATGACGTCATGAACGTGGCTTTCTTTGAGACCTGCCTGCGTAATGCGGACAAAACGAGCCTTTTCAACAATTTCCGGAATGGTTTTGCATCCGACATAGCCCATGCCGGCCTTGAGTCCGCCGATCAGTTGCACAATGCTGGCGGAAAGCGAGCCACGGAAAGGCACCCTACCCTCAATGCCTTCAGGAACGACTTTAGCCGGGCCCTCGATATCATCCTGATAATAGCGGTCACGGCTGCCCATTTTCATGGCTTCCAGAGAGCCCATGCCGCGGTAAACTTTATAACTGCGCCCCTGAAATAAAATAGTTTCTCCGGGACTTTCTTCCGTGCCGGCAAACAACCCGCCGATCATCACACAACTGGCGCCTGCGCCAATCGCTTTCACGATATCACCGGAATATTTAATTCCGCCGTCGGCAATCACGGGAATGCCTTTTTTGGAAGCGATCTTGTAGGTGTCGCGAATGGCAGACATCTGGGGCACACCGACTCCCGCAATAATTCTGGTGGTGCAGATAGAGCCCGGTCCCACACCGACTTTAACCGCGTCAACGCCGGCTTGAATGAGCGCTTTCGCGCCTTCGGATGTGGCCACATTGCCCGCGATCAATTCACATTTCGGAAAACTAGCTTTGGTCGCCTTGATGGCTTTCAGCACGCCTTCCGAATGACCGTGAGAAGTATCAATGGAAATGACATCAGCACCGGCGGCGAGCAACGCTTCAACCCTTTGTGCTCTGTCGATAATGCCAACGGCGGCGCCCACGCGCAATCTTCCCAGGGAATCCTTGCAGGCATTGGGATAGCGGCGAATTTTTTCGATATCCTTGATGGTAATCAAACCTTTGAGTCGATACTGATCATCGACAACGAGCAGCTTTTCAATTCTGTGTTGATGGAGAAGTTTCTTGGACTCTTCCAGTGAAATATTGGCTGAAACCGTCACAAGATTTTTCTTCGTCATCACATTGGCAACCGGTTGATCCAGATTTTCTTCAAACCGCAAATCGCGATTGGTCAGAATGCCGACGAGCTTTCCTTTTTTGACCACCGGCACTCCGGAAATGGAATACTGATTCATCAGCTTCAGGGCATCGCTGACTTTCCGGTCCGGTTCAATCGTTATCGGATCAACCACCATTCCGCTTTCCGATTTTTTGACTTTATCGACTTCAATCGCCTGCTGCTCGATGCTCATGTTGCGATGAATGATGCCGATGCCGCCTTCCTGAGCCATACAAATCGCCGTATGCGACTCGGTCACCGTGTCCATGGCTGCGGAAACGATTGGAATTTTCAGGGAGATGTTCCTGGTTAATAACGTGGCCGTGTTGACATCCCTCGGCAAGACATTGGAAGACGCCGGCACGAGCAGAACATCATCAAAAGTTAAAGATTCCTTCACACTATCATCAAGCATTTTTCCCTCCGTATTTAATGAGCCTGACTGTCATTTATAAAATATTTTTCGCTGTTTAAATCAATAAAAAAACCGTTTCCATTTTCCGTCTGTTCAATGAATTCAGCAATCTGATAATAAGCCTTGCGCGTGAAACGGGCAATAAATTTTCCCTGCTTGACACGGCCGTATAACACATTATCTTTCCCGACATATAAAGAACGAACATCTAATATTTCCGAACAGTCATCGTTGAGCACAACTTCCAGTTGTTCCCTGCCGTCCTGAATGCTTTGCGTTTTATAAACGGCCTGAACAACAAAAGCGGTATCTTCCACATCCAGATAACAACGTTCCGGTCCGAGCTCAATCAAGTATCGGCCGCTTTCATCGACTTTCAGGTTTTCAAAAAAAATACTCAGTATTTCTTTCCGGAACATATGATCGCCTTTATAATACCACAGGCCTTCTTTATCTATTTTTATCTCAAAACTTTCCATAATTTTAAAAATGCTTTCGGCTGTCGATCAACAGGGTTACCGGACCGTCGTTTACCAGTTCAATTTTCATCATCTCCTGGAATTTTCCTGTGGCCACCCGGTTTATTTTTTCTTTGGCCTGATGAACAAAATATTCATAGATTTTATTGGCTTTCAGCGGTTCTTCCGCGGCGGTAAAGGAAGGTCTTCTTCCCTTGATGCAGTTTCCCAATAATGTGAATTGCGACACAACCATCATCGCGCCCTGGATATCCAACAGAGACTTATTCATCTTGTCCTGTTCGTCTTCGAAAATACGCAGATGGATTGATTTTTCCAGGATGTAATCCGAATCGGCTTCGGTATCATCTTTTTCAACACCCAGCAGGATCAGTATGCCTTTGTGGATTGACGATATTTCGACATGGTTAATCTTGACACTGGCACGGTCAACTCTCTGGATTACGGCTCGCATGAATGATCCCGTTAGAAATTTCGCTTACGTTTAGCAACAAATGGTTGTGCATTCAAGTTATTTCTCAAGAAAATAACAAAGTGCTTTATTTTCCGTAGGTTCAATTTTGCTTGACAGGTCCTCTTTTTGTTGTTAAGGACACGCCGGTTTTAATTGAAGAAAGATTGTGATGCTTTCCGGTTTTTCTTCTTCAGTCTCTATAAAAAAACAGAAATATACAAGGGGGTTTCTTATATGATTTGTAAAACTGTTAAAGCGGGATTTGAATGCGCTTTTATGACTAAAAACGGATGCGGTTTCGTCAACGGTAAATGCCAGACCATCGTTGATCAATGCGACGGTTGCGGCAAAGTATTTGAGTATGAATCGGCGAAATACTGCAAGGTTTATCCGGAGCCGACCGCCAAATGGTTGACCGGAAAATGCCCGACAGCGACGCACGTTAAACTGGAACTTAAAGAAGCACAGAAAATCAATCCGTTGAAAGCTTCCAAGAGAGCAAGCAAGAAAGCATAAAATTAAAAAAAGTGCATGAATGAAAAAAGCCGGCTTTGGACAGCCGGTTTTTTTTAACTCATCATTTCTTTTATATGTTGTAATTCCTGTTTGATGCGTATTAAAAATAATTTCTGCTTTTCGTTGTCTTTGATTTCCGGTTCTTCATTATTGCGCAACTTTTGGAGCTGTTTTTTTGCTCCGTCAATTGTAAACCGTTGAGCGTATAGCAGGTTTTTAATGGTTAATAATTCCTGGACATCCTTCCTTCTGTATAAGCGCTGAGCCGTTTTCGTCCGCACAGGACTGACGGTTTTGAATTCTGTTTCCCAGTATCGGATGACATACGGTTCAACATCAAGAATCTTACTGACTTCACCAATTCTGAAATAGGCCTTGTCGGGAATAATTGTTTCCATAAATTTCCCTGAAAAAATTGTCACCCAATACAAACGGCGAAAAAGAATTTAGAGCAATGGGATCAGCATTGCGCCATTTAAATTTTAAAGCTTAATTCAAAGCTTTGCGCAAAACCTGCGAAGATTTAAAAGTCAGGACTCTCCTGGCTGTAATCGATATTTCCTGTCCGGTCTGGGGATTGCGACCGCGACGTGCCCTTTTTTCTTTTACCATAAAATTGCCGAAGCCGGAAATTTTCACCCGATCGCCTTTAGCCAGTGAATCCTTAATCAGGTCAAAAACAGATTCGACGATATCTGAAGAATCTTTTTTTGAAAAACCGAGCTTTTCGTGAACATTCTGAATAATATCAATCTTCGTCATATTTTTACCTCCCTTTAACTTTATATGAATTTTATGATCTTATTTTAGCACCCGTCAAATTGACGGTTTTCTGCATGATCTTTTCGTGAATAGCGCTGGCTTCTGCATCGGTGAGTGTTCTATCGGCAGCACGGTATGAATAACGCAGTCCCAGACTTTTTGTACCTTCCGGAAGTCCTTTGCCTTTATATACATCAAAAATACTAACATTTTCAAGTAAATCTTCTTTTTGTTCCCAGGCCGCACTGATCATTTTGTCCGCTTCCATGGATTCGGGAATGACAAAAGCCGCATCTCGTGTCACCGCCGGAAATTTTGACAGTTCCTGATAAAACATTCGGCTGGTGATGTACCGTTCGCTTAAAATGTCCAGATTCATTTCAAAAACGTAAACGTTATGCTTAAAACCGAATTTTTCTTTTATGTCGGGATGCACTTCTCCCGCCCAGCCCGTTTGTTTTTCGTTCAGGATGATTTTACAAGCTTTGCCGGGATGCAGGAAAGGTTCGTCTGCTGCTGAAACAAAACGGTACGGTTCTATTTTTAAATCATGGAAAATATTTTCCAGGCATCCTTTCATGTGATAAAAATCAGCGTTGGAAGCGGCATTCCAGAAATCATCGGAAAGTCTTCCGGTCATCAGGCCGGCCAGAATGTTTCTTTCTTCCGGGAGTGCGCCATCCTGTCGGGCAATAAAAGTCCGGCCTATTTCAAACTGCCTCAGATCGTAAGAACCGTTATTGGCATTTTTTTGGGCGGTATCCAGCAAACCGAAAACCATCGTTGTCCGCATGGCAGAAAGTTCTTCGCCCAGTGGATTTTTAATCCTGACAATATTCTTCCGTTCATCATCGTTGCGCAAGGACAACATATCGGCGGCCAGGGGAGGACCAAAGCTGAAATTGACCACTTCCGTAAAACCGCTGCCGGTCATCACGAGTCTGACTCTTTCTTCCAAATCCAGACGGGGGATACTTTCCTGTTCCGATACGGAAACGTCAGGCAAGGTCACCGGCACCTGATCATACCCGTAAAGCCGGATCACTTCTTCGATCAAATCTATTTCTCTGGAAATGTCAACCCGGCATGTCGGCGGCGTGACGAGGTAGGTTCCCTTCCCCTGATGGTTGATCTCCATGCCGATGGATTTTAATATTTTTTCGACATCTGTTGCATTGATTTTTGTGCCGATGATCTGGTTGATCCGTTCCAAACGCAAGGGAATGTTTTGTGCTGATGGAATTTTCCGAGGATATTCATCAATATAATTTTTACATACGGAACCGCCGGAAAGATCTGCTATCAGTTGCGCCGCCCTGTTGAGCGCTTTGACGACACCCTCCGGATCAATGCCTCTTTCAAAACGAAAGGCCGCGTCCGTCGGCATTCCCAACTTACGCGCTGAACGACGGATGAACGGAGGATGAAAGTAGGCGCTTTCCAGAAAAATGATTTGTGTATCTTCCTTCACTTCGGAATTCAGACCGCCCATGATGCCGCCGATGGCCACCGGTTTGACACCGTCACAGATCAGTAACGTTTCGGAAGGCAGGATTCGTTTTTTTTCATCGAGAGAAATAAATTCTTCATTTTCTCTGGATTTGCGAACCACAATTCTCCCCTCTTCCAGAAAACGAAAATCGAAAGCATGCAGCGGTTGTCCCATTTCCAGCATAACAAAATTCGTCACATCCACAATGTTGTTGATCGAGCGTAATCCGGCCGCTTCCAGCCTGCTTTTCATCCAGACGGGTGAAGGCCTGATCTCGACGTTTTTAATCATTCTGGCGGTATAACGGGGACAGGCATCCGCATCAATGATCTTGACGGACGTCATGGTGTTGATGTCTTCTGATGACTCTTTCATCTCCACAGAGGGCTCTTTCATTTTCCTGCCGGTCATGGCGGCCACTTCACGGGCGATGCCCATCATGGATAAACAATCGGAACGATTGGGCGTGACGTTAACGTCTAAAACAGTGTCTTCGATGTTCAAGGCCTTTTCCAGTGGCGTGCCCGGTAACAGTTCCGCCGGCAGATGCATAATCCCTGATGCGTCTTCGCCAATTTCCAGTTCGGTTTCCGAACAAAGCATGCCATCGGATTTTTCGCCGCGTAAGACAGAAGATTTAATGGTGTATCCGCCGGGAATGGTCGCTCCGACTTTGGCTAGAGGCACCTTGTTACCGGCTGCTATATTTTTTGCGCCACAAACGATCTTGTACGTTTCCGTGCCATCCGTGACATCGCATAAAGACAATCGATCCGCTGACGGATGCGGTCCTACGGACAAGATTTCCGCCACCACCACGCCGCTGAAACCCGGACGAATGGTTTTGACATCGTCAACTTCCAGCCCCGCCATGGTAAGCTTGTGAGCAAGCTCGTCAGGCGTAAAATCGATATCAACATAATCTTTAAGCCAATTTAAACTGACCAGCATAAAGAAAGGGTTCTCCTAAAATTGTTTGAGGAATCGGATATCGTTTTCAAAAAATAAACGGATATCGGAAATGCTGTATTTCAGCATGGCTATGCGCTCAAGCCCCATACCGAAGGCGAATCCGGAATACACTTCCGGATCATAATGTACATTTTTAAACACTTCCGGATCAACCATTCCGGAACCCAGTATTTCGAGCCAGCCGCTCTGCCCGCAGACGCGACATCCGTTTCCACCGCACATCACGCAGCGGATATCGACTTCCGCCGATGGTTCCGTAAAGGGAAAAAAACTGGGACGAAAGCGTAACACGGTTCCTTCCCCGAAAATTTTTTTCAGAAAAGCGGTGAGAATACCTTTCAAATCACCGAAGGTCACCCCCTTGTCCACCAGCAATCCCTCAATCTGGTGAAACATCGGCGTATGAGATACATCAGAATCCCGGCGGTAAACCTTTCCCGGAGACAGAATACGCAAGGGAGGTTGAGTTTTTTCCATTACCCGGACCTGAACCGGTGACGTATGGGTGCGTAAAACGATATTGTCTTCGATGTAGAAGGTGTCCTGCATATCCCGGGCAGGATGATCCTTGGGCATATTCAGCGCTTCAAAATTATAATAGTCGAGTTCTATTTCAGGGCCTTCCACAACGGAAAAACCGAAAGAAGCAAAAATGGAGCATATTTCCCTGCGGATCTGAACGACCGGATGAAGTCTTCCGTATTTGACAAATTTCCCCGGAAGGGTTACGTCAATCTTTTCTTTGAGAAGAATTTCTTCCCTGTTTCTGGTGGCCTGCCGTCCAATCGCTTCATCAATTTTTGCATTGAGAGAATTCTTCAGCTCATTGCATAATTTTCCAAACAGGGGTTTTTCTTTATCCGGAACCTGAGCGACATTTCTCAAAAGACCGGTTAAGAGTCCTTTTCTGCCGAGATATTTGGTTTTGATGTTCAAAAACTGTTCTTCTGTTCCTGCCGTGTTTAATTCAGCAAGCGCATCTTTTTCCAGTTGTTGAAGCTCGTTCATCATGCGGGTTACTTGCCTTTAGCAATGGCCACAACCTGGGCGAATGCCTGGGGATCATTAACAGCCAGATCCGCCATGATTTTGCGATCCAATTCAATGCCTGTCTTTTTCATGCCGTCGATTAACCGGCTGTACGTGATATTGTTATGACTGGCTTCTGCATTGATTCGGGCAATCCATAATTGACGAAATTCTCTTTTTCTTGACCGGCGATCGCGATAGGCGTATTTCATGGCCTTATTCACGGCTTCTGTCGCCGTTCTGAGTAAACGGCTGCGTGCGCCAAAGAATCCCTTGGCGAGCTTCAATACTTTTCTTCTTCTTTTTCGGGAGTTGACACTCCTCTTTATTCTGGACATTTTATCTTTTCTCCTAATTTACAAATGTTTCTTTGTCTTTTCCTGTCTATACGTAGGGAATGAGCTTTTTAATTGCTTTATGATTAGCCGAATCAACCAGTGTTGATTTTCTTAAATTCCTTTTTCTTTTTGTTGTCTTTTTGGTGAGGATATGGCTGGCAAAAGCTTTGCTGCGCTTAACCTTCCCTGATGCAGTAAGCGTAAAACGCTTGGCCGCTCCTCTGTGTGTTTTTAATTTTGGCATTTTTTTATCATCCTTTACTTATTGTTTTTTCGGTGACAAAATCATCACCATGTTGCGTCCTTCCAAGCGGGGCTCCTGATCGATCACACAATCATTGATCAACTCATTTCTGACTTTCTCCATCAGTGTTCTACCGATATTGGTGAAAGCAATTTCTCTGCCCCGGAACATCATCGAAACCTTGACTTTATCATGATTGCTCAAAAACTTTCTGATATGTTTGATCTTCACCTGTACGTCATGGTCTTCGGTTTTGGGTTTCAATTTAATTTCTTTAACCTGAATGATCGTCTGGCTCTTTCGGGCATCATGCATTTTCTTACTCTGCTTGTAACGGTACTTCCCGTAATCCATGATCTTGCAAACAGGCGTATCGTTTGATGCGGATACCTCCACCAGATCCAAACCGGTTTCTTCCGCTTTAGCCAGAGCTTCTTCCAGTGACAGAACGCCAAGCTGTGTTCCATCGTCGCTGATGACTCTGACGTTAACGGATTTTATTTCTCTGTTGATTCTCAGATCCTTTACTATGGGTCACCTCCTGAAAATGTTTTGTATAAATTTTTAAAGTTACTTTTTCTTTTCACATTGGTCCTGAATCAGGCGGATAAATTCATCAACCGGCATCGCCCCCAGATTCTGACCGTCACGTGCGCGGGGCGCCACAGTGCCGGCTTCCACTTCCTTGTCACCGATGACCAGCATATAAGGAATTTTTTGCATCTGTGCCTGACGGATTTTATATCCCAGTTTTTCATTTTCAAAATATCTTTCCGAACGAATGCCCGCCGCGATGAATTTGTCATGAACAGTCTGAGCGTACGGAATATGTTTGTCGGTTACCGTCAGCAGTATGCACTGCGTCGGGGACAGCCAGACAGGAAAGGCACCCGCGTAATGCTCAATCAGAACCCCCATAAAACGCTCGATCGCGCCGAGAATAACCCGATGCAGCATGACCGGCCGGTGCTTTTCTCCATCCGCGCCTATGTAACTCAAGTCGAATCTTTCCGGCAGTGTGAAGTCGCACTGAATGGTGGCGCACTGCCATTTACGTTTTAAAGCATCTTTTAATTTGAAGTCAATTTTCGGGCCGTAGAAAGCCCCGTCGCCCTCATTGACGTCATAATGAATGTTATTATCCTTGAGCGCGTTTTCCAGCGCTGACGTGGCCAGATCCCAGTCGGCATCGGACCCGATGGATTTCTCCGGTCTGGTGCTCAATTCCACTTCGTACTCAAAACCGAAAATCCCCATCGCATAATTAACAAAATCTGCAATGGCGCGAATTTCTGAATTTAACTGCTCCGGCATGCAAAGGATATGCGCATCATCCTGCGTGAATTGTCTCACTCTCATTAAGCCGTGCAAGACGCCGGTTTTCTCGTGACGATGAACCGTGCCCAGTTCAAAATAGCGCAGGGGTAAATCACGATAGCTTCGGATTTTTGATTTGTAAATCAGCATATGAGCAAGGCAGTTCATCGGCTTGATGCCGTAAACCTGTTCATCCACTTCCGTAAAATACATATTATCGCGATAATGGTCAAAATGACCTGATTTTTTCCACAGATCAACTTTAAGAATCTGCGGTCCCATCACCATGTCGTAGCCGCGTTTCAGGTGTTCTTTCTTTTCCCAGTCTTCAATGAGATAACGCAGCAGCATCCCTTTAGGATGGAAAATGATCAACCCGGCGCCGGCTTCCTCGTTGACCTGAAACAGGTCAAGTTCTCTGCCCAACCGGCGATGATCACGCTTTTTCGCTTCTTCCAGCAGATTCAGGTAATCCTTAAGCTCATTTTCCGTGGCGAAACCGGTGCCATAAATACGCTGCAGCATTTTGTTGTTTTCATTGCCGCGCCAGTAAGCGCCCGCAACACTCAGCAACTTGAAGGCTTTAATCATGCCGGTCGAAGGGATATGGGGACCTCTGCACAAATCAATGTACCCCCCCTGCCTGTAAATGCTGACTTCTGTGATTTCTGCCGGCAGATCATTGATCAATTCGACTTTGTAATTTTCGTTTCTTTCTTCAAATAATTGGACAGCCGCTGCACGTGACATTTCTTCTCTGATGAAGGGATTGTCAGCCGCCGTAATTTCTTTCATCCGTTTTTCGATTTTTTCGAAATCATCAACGGTAAACGGTTCAGTATATTCAAAATCATAATAAAATCCGTCTTCGATCGAAGGGCCAATGCTGACCTTGGCGCCGGGGAAAATTTCCTGCACAGCCTGCGCCATGACGTGCGATATGCTGTGACGCAATATAGAAAGACCTTCGCTGGAAGCCATGTCGATCAAATCAAGTTTTACATTTTCCTTGATTGGACAAGATAAATCGACCGGCTGTTTATCGATTTTGACGGCAACCAGGGAAGAGATCGGATCCTCTTGCCAGGCTTTGACAGCTTCGGCAGCCGCAATCCCTGAAGGAAAGGTCAATTCTTGATTGTCCGGAAATACAATTTTAATATTCATAACGTAAATTCAAAAAATCCATCCTAATTTTTAGAGGGCATCACAGGCTTGATGATGCCCTCTAAGCATATAACTGGAAACCTGTTTCTTGTTGAAAATGGTAGGCAAGCAGGGATTTGAACCCTGGACATCCACCGCGTCAGGATGGCGCTCTCCCCCTGAGCTACTTGCCTGTATAAATGCCAGTCATTTTAGGGTTGGCTAAATAGCAGCAAATTGGAATCATGTCAAGCTAAATATCTTATATATTAGCTTATTTCTAAGGTTGGCGATTAAGAATTTTAATGCCTTTATATATATAAACCAGACCGGAAAGAATCGTGAAGAAAGCGGTCAACCAGGAAATAATTTTCACAACCTGGTAATAATCAACCATCTCGGACGTGAACGATTTCAAAAACAGCGCAAAAAAGACCGTGCCAATTTGCAATCCCGTGGTCACTTTGCTGACCAAAACCGGTTTAATCTCGTAACTTATCGACATCATTGACAAAGTCAATATGCCCATCAGAATGATAATATCCCTGCTGATGACAATAACTGTCAGCCAGCTGGGAATTAAGCCAAAGATGGATAAAGCGATGAAACTGGTTGATAAAAGTATTTTATCAGCCAGGGGATCCAAAAACGCTCCCAATTCGGTTTGTGCTTTCAGCAGTCTGGCCAGTGCGCCGTCCAGAGCATCGGTCAGTCCCGCGACAATAAATGTTATCAATGCTTTAACATATTCATTTTGAATTAAGAATATGACAATGACGGGAACAAGAATAATTCTTAATAAAGATAAAAAATTGGGTATGTTCATTTTGTGTCTTGTTGAAAATTCTATTCTTGAGTATTGGATACAGGAATTATTATCTAGTTATTACCTGGCTGCTATTGCTCCGCATCCGTTCCTTTTTTTATTTTTTCAATCTCCGCTTTGATTAATTTTTCGGCTATTTCCGGAACCACCTGACGAACGATTCTTTCTACGATTTGCTCTGAACGCTTCAAAATTTCTTTGTATAAATTTTCCTGGGCCTGGGGGTCGTCAATGACATCTACCAGGTTAAATACTTCTTTATCCGGAGGGCTGTTTTCATAACCGCGACCATCGATGATAATGACCTCCTGATGGTTGCCATTGTCGGTTTCAGAAGAAACATCGGTCAGATCATAAATTTTTTTTTCATTCTTGATGATGGGATTTGAATCCATTAAAAAATCTCCTCAAGCATTTTCCGGCCATAATGAAAGTTAAATTTTGGAAAATGACTACCACAGAGCATTCAACAGTTCAAGGAATATGTCAGAAAAATAGGCCGCGAAATCAGACATGCGGAAATTAATGATTGACATGTTTGATGTATTTCATTTAATAAAAAGAAATGAAACGCATATTGATTACAGGCGGAGCCGGATTTCTGGGTTCTCATCTTTGTGAAAGATTGTTGCAGGAAGGTCATGACATTATCTGTCTGGATAATTTTTTTACGGGCAGTAAAAATAATATTGCCCATCTTTTGAACACACCGCATTTTGAATTAATCCGTCACGACATCACCAATCCCATCTATCTGGAAGTGGATGAAATCTATAACCTGGCCTGTCCGGCATCCCCGGTTCATTATCAATACAATCCGATTAAAACCATCAAGACCAACGTCATGGGGACCATTAATGTTCTGGGCATTGCCAAACGAACGAGGGCGAAAATCCTTCAAGCGTCCACGTCGGAAATCTATGGTGATCCCGAAGTGCATCCACAGAACGAGGCCTACTGGGGCAAAGTGAATCCCATCGGAATTCGCAGTTGCTATGACGAAGGGAAAAGAGCGGCGGAATGTCTGATGATGGATTATCGCCGGCAGAATGCGGTCAATACAAAAATCGTTCGGATCTTCAACACCTATGGACCCCGGATGGCCTTAAACGACGGTCGCGTCGTCAGCAATTTTATCGTTCAGGCGCTGGAAAACAAAAAAATAACCATTTATGGCGACGGCTCGCATACCCGGTCTTTCTGTTATGTCGATGACATGATTGACGGCTTTGTCCGGATGATGAATGCAGACGATGCCTTTTACGGACCCGTCAACCTGGGCAATCCGGGAGAATTCACGATTATGCAACTGGCCCGGTTGATCATCCAATTGACCCGAAGCAATTCAGAAATAGAGTTTCTGCCATTGCCGGCCGATGATCCCGCGCAACGAAAACCGGATATCCGTCTCGCATCCGAAAAACTGGGATGGCAGCCGCGAACCCATCTGGAAGAGGGATTATTAAAGACCATCGAATATTTTCGCAGCACACTGAAAAAATAATCAAAACTCACGGAGACATGAAAATCAAAATGAAGTTTAAAAAGAAAATTCTTTGTATCGGCGCCGGTTATGTGGGCGGGCCTTCCATGGCGATGATCGCCTGGAAATGTCCTGATTACCGGGTGACCGTCGTGGATGTCAACCCGGAACGTATCGACGCCTGGAATTCCGCGCAACTGCCCTTTTACGAACCGGGCCTGGAGGATATCGTCAAAAAAACGCGTGGCAAAAATCTATTCTTCAGCAGGGATATTGAAAATCAAATTAAAGAAAATGACATTATTTTTGTCTGCGTCAATACACCGACAAAAAATTACGGGGCGGGAGCCCACATGGCGGCCGATTTGCAATACTGGGAAAAAACGGCGCGACAGATTCTGGAACATTCCCGATCATCCAAAATCGTCATTGAAAAATGTACGCTGCCGGTGAAGACAGCACTGGCGATGGAAAAAATTCTATCCACGTCAAAAGGCAAAATTAAATTTGAAGTCCTTTCCAATCCCGAATTCATGGCTGAAGGCTCCGCCATGAGCGATCTGGAAACTCCCGATCGCGTGCTGATTGGTTCGCATGAAACGAAAAGCGGATTAAAAGCCAGAGCCGAATTAGTGGAAATTTATCATCGCTGGATTCCGGCGAACAAAATTATCACCTCCAATATCTGGAGCAGCGAATTATCCAAACTGGTAGCGAATGCCTTTCTCGCGCAACGGGTGTCCTCTATTAATTCCATTTCCGCTCTTTGTGAAAAAACGGATGCGGACATTACCGAAGTGGCCCGGGCCGTCGGAATGGATGATCGCATCGGCAGCAGATTTTTAAACGCCGGGATCGGATTCGGCGGATCCTGTTTCAAGAAAGATATTCTGAATCTTGTTTATCTTTGCCGTTATTACGGTCTGGACGAGGTGGCCGCCTATTGGGAAAACGTCGTTAAAATTAATGAATATCAGCAGCAACGGTTTATATCCGGTATGCTCAACAACATGTTTCAGACCCTCGCGGGCAAGAGAATCTGTATTCTTGGATTTGCTTTTAAAGCGGACACGAGTGATACCCGGGAAAGTCCGGCTATTTATATCGCCCAAAAACTGTTGGCTGAAAAAGCTGAGCTTATCATTTCCGATCCCCGGGCTTTGAAAAACGCCGCCATCGATCTTGCCGATGCGCAAGACAAGGTAAAATATATTGAAGATCCTTACGAAGCGACAATCGGTTGCCACGCTTTGGTGGTGCTGACTGACTGGGCGTTATACCGGAATCTTGATTATAAGAAAATTTACCGCTCCATGATCAAACCGGCGTTTCTGTTTGACGGTCGCAATATTGTCGACCACCACAAATGCTTCTCTATCGGCTTTAATGTTTATCCCATTGGCAAGCAGGCGTTGACTCATTTATAAGTGTATTTAAGCAATAAAGTCGAAGGCGTTTTTGATTAATCGTACTTCCGTGGAACTTCCGGACATTGTAATCGCGACGACATCAAATCGGGCAGGAGTATTGGTGAGTTTATTGGTCTGCAAATAATACTCAGCCAGCCGTGAAATCTTTTTCTGCTTCCTGCTATCGACCGCCTCTTCCGGGTAACCCAGATCAGCAGATCTTCTTGTCTTGACTTCGAGAAAAATGAGATCTTCCTTGTCCCGGGCAATAATGTCTATTTCTCCCAGTGGACAACGAAAGTTTGTCTCCAAAATCCTGTAACCGTTTTTCTTCAGATAATCGGCGGCAATGTTTTCCCCTTTTTTGCCGGTGACGATTCTGGTGACATCCTTGGCTTTAAACATGGAAATCAAAGCAGGCCTGCTTCAGGTTTTTAACGTGGAAGGATTGGCGATGAATTTTACAGATGCCGAATTCGCTGATGGCCTTGATGTGTTCTTTTGTTCCGTACCCTTTATTTTTACGGAAATTATACTGGGGAAACTGGCGATGATACATTTCCATAATGCGGTCACGGGTGACTTTGGCCATGATGGACGCGGCCGCAATGGAAACACTCAGACTGTCTCCCTTGATCAAAGGTTTTTGCGGCGTAATAATGGGAATACGATGAATGCCGTCCACCAAAAGAAAATCAGGCGACGTGGAAAGCTCTAATACCGCTTCGCGCATGGCGCTCAGCGACGCCCGCAAAATATTGACCTGGTCAATGACATCGGCGTCAACCACCCGCATACCGATCGCCAGGGCATCCTGTTCAATGATTCCATACATTTTTTCTCTTTGGGATGCCGACAGTTGCTTGGAATCATTGATCCCGGCATTCATGTAGTCGGGAGGGAAAATCACCGCCGCGGCGACGACAGGTCCTGCCAGAGGTCCCCTGCCCGCCTCATCAACTCCGGCAACAAGCTGATAGCCGTCTTCGCGGGCAATTTTTTCAAAAGTATTCATTGAAAAATCTGAGGGAAACTTCCCTGAAATTTATTTTTTAACGCTAAACGATTACTGCCGTGAGGCGTCTTTAATTTTTGCTTTCTTGCCCCGTAAACCACGCAAATAATAAAGGCGTGATCTGCGCACCTTGCCTCTGCTGACGACTTCAATCTGGTCAATAATCGGTGAATGAATCGGGAAGGTTCTTTCGACACCGACGCCGTAGGAAACTTTTCTTACGGTGAAATTTGCACGGCTGTTGGTGCTTCTTTTACGGATAACAACGCCTTCAAAAGCCTGGATTCTCTGCTTCTGTCCTTCAATAATGCGCACATAAACCTTCACGGTATCACCGGTTTTGAAACCCGGAATATCACCCCTCATTTGTTCTTTTTCTACCATTTCTAGGACGTTCATATTTCCTCCTGCAAAAAATGCTTTTTTTTTAATTAACCCCTGTAAGTCTATCCAGAATAATTGCCACGGCCGATCGAACGGATAAATGATTGTAACCGTCAACCCCCTGGACAGGTTCCAATCGATAATCGGCAAGCTCACAAATCTCTTCGGCTATTCCTGATCCTGTACCGAAAACAAGAAGGTAAGGCGAATGATCGTTTTGCAAAATCCTTTTAAGCTCGTTGAATTTGACGACTTCACCCGAAAAGTTTGCTCCGGTAACAATCATTCTGGGCAAACACTTTTCTTTTGCGCCAATGTCATCGATTACGCTTTGAAGATTTTCTCGAACATGAATCAATTCAAAAGCGGTTCTGCGGTCTTCATTGAAGCTTGCCCCGTAACCATCCTGCCAGTGACGGACAATTTCTTCAGCCATTCTGCGCTGCTCTGCTATGGGATTGACAATATAAAACCCTTGAACAGCATAGGTTTTCGCCACTCTGGCAATGTCATGAATATCCATATTGGCGATGGCGGTCTTCACAACCCGGCCTTCCCTGTTATATACAGGATAATGTAAAAGAACGATATAAAGCATTGCGCTTTCCGAATATTATGACTTACTCAAAATAATACAGTCGAGACACATATATTAAATATTTCTAAAAATCAAGACTTTATATGTCTTCCCGATTAATTTTATCCAGAATTTTTTTATCCTGCGCCGAAAGTTTCACTTTTTTAAGAAGATCCGGACGTCTTTGACAGGTTTTGCGCAGCGCTTCTGTTTTTCGCCACCGTTCAATGTCTGCGTGATGGCCGGAAAGCAAGACATCCGGCACCGACCATCCTTTATATTGCGCAGGTCTTGTATATTGCGGATATTCCAGAAGATTGTGAGAAAAGGACTCACTTTCCGCGGATTGAGGATTTCCGAGGACATCGGGAATCAAACGGGAAACCGCGTCAATCAAGACCATTGCCGCTATTTCTCCCCCCGTTAAAATATAATCACCGATGCAAATTTCGCGATCCACGAGATGTTCCCGGATTCTCTCATCGACCCCTTCGTAGCGGCCGCAAATAATCACGATTCTTTTTTTCCGGGAAAGTTCCGCCGCGATTTTTTGATTGAAAACTTCACCCTGCGGGGTCATCAGAATAACGGTCGGCTTCGCTTTTCTTTGCTTCCTGATATCGTCTAATGCTTTTTCCACCGGTTCCACCTTCATCACCATTCCGCATCCGCCGCCGTAAGGTGCGTCATCCGTCATCCGGTGTTTGTCTTCAGCCCAGTCGCGTATGTCGTGAAGCGTGATCTTCATCAGCTTTTTTTCCTGAGCTTTCTTCAAAAGGCTGAAATCCAGAGGCGAATGGAACATCTCTGGAAAAATGGACAGGATTTCAAAGTGGATCACTTTTTATAAACCCTCCGGAATGACCACGGTCATGATCCGTTGCCCAACATCAA
This sequence comes from uncultured Smithella sp., assembly GCA_964479225.1. Taxonomy (GTDB): domain Bacteria; phylum Desulfobacterota; class Syntrophia; order Syntrophales; family Smithellaceae; genus Smithella. The sequence goes on along the minus strand of CAYZLL010000008.1, from coordinate 4,587 downwards.
TGCGCTTGATAACATCAGAGATCGCCGGAAGAAGAATTTCTCTTTCAGCAGTTTGGCAGACATAAACATCATTGCTGCCGGTGGGAAAAACGGATTCGATGGTTCCGATGAAATTTCCTTCCTGACTGTAAACATTCATACCGATAATCTCGTGGTAATAATATTCACCGTCCGGAAGTTTTTTCAGAATGTCTCTGGGAAAAAATACCTTGCGACCGACAAAAACCTTTGCGGCTTCGACGTCGTCGATTTCTTTGAGCTCAATGAAAAACGCCCTGCCGGCCAGGTCAATCTTTTTGAGGTCGTAGCGTTGCCTTTGCCCCTGATCATCTTCGATATAGATAACATCCAGTCGGGGCGCCATGCTTCCCGTGTCCAGGTAAGACAAGACTTTTAGACAGCCACGGAGACCGCGGGTTTTGACAATTTCTCCGGCCTCAAGAAGATCCATTTGTTGCCTATTCAATTATTTCTAAAACAGCCCTCTTATGAGCTTTGGCCGAAGCGGCGCTCAAAATCATCCGGATGGCCTTGGCTGTTCTGCCCTGTTTTCCGATGACTTTACCTAAATCCTCTTTGGCCACGCGCAATTCGATAACCGATGTTTGCTCGCCGACAATTTCAGTTACTTCAACCTTATCCGGATAATCTACCAAAGCCTGAGAAATATACTTGATCAATTCTTTCATCGCCATAACCTCCGCTGAGTTTGATGTCTTATTTTAGAAGTAATTTATACAACAACAAATCGTACACTAAAAAAATTGTGGCCGTCAGGAATTTATTTAATCTTCGCTACAATCCCTTTCTTCTTCAGCAAATTAGATACTGTCAGAGTTGCCTTGGCTCCCTTGGACAACCAGTTCTGAACACGCTGTTCTTTAACAATAACTTCCGCCGGATTTTTCTTAGGATCATAACTTCCTAAAATTTCCAGAAATTTGCCGTCTCTTGGATAATCAGTATCAGCCGCTACAATTCGATAATAAGGTTTGCCTTTGGCACCCATCCGGGTCAGTCTAATTTTAACACCCATTGATTTTTTCTATGACCTCCTTAATATAATAATTTTTTTAATTTTTTATCATACATTTTTACATTTTAAAAGGGAAATTCCGCATCATGGATTTTATTCCATCTTTTTTATTAAACTTTTTCATGATTTTTCTGATTTCCACGTAGTTTTTCAACAGGAGATTGACATCCTGCACGGTCGTTCCGCTGCCCAGCGCAATTCTTTTTCTTCTTCGGCCGTCAATGATCAGATAATCATAACGTTCTTTTTTGGTCATCGAATCAATAATGGCGCTAATTTTAACCAGTTCTCTGTCGTCCGGTTCCAGGTCTTTCAGGGCTTTCATTTTTCCCAGACCGGGAATCATCCCCAGAATGTCTTTGACCGAGCCCATTTTTTTGATCTGCGCCAGTTGATTGCGGAAATCTTCCAGCGTAAAGCTGTTCTTTCTAATGCTTCTTTCCAGATCCTGTGCCGCTTGTTGATCGATATTCGCCTGCGCTTTTTCCACCAGTGTGAGAATATCGCCCATGCCTAAAATGCGCGAAGCCATTCTCTCCGGATGAAAGATCTCCAGATTATCAATTTTTTCTCCCACGCCGACAAATTTAATGGGTTTGCCGATCACCGACTTCAGGGATAGGGCGCTCCCGCCGCGGGCGTCACCATCCATCTTGGTCATGATCACGCCATCGATACTGATGAGTTCATTGAATTTCGCGCCGACATTGACGGCGTCCTGGCCGGTCATGGCATCGGCCACGTATAAAATTTCCGCCGGATTAACCCTGCTCTTGATTTTCTGCAGCTCTTCCATCAGAAGATTGTCAATGTGCAACCTTCCGGCTGTATCAATAATCAGAACTTCGTATCCGTTTTTTCGGGCGTCTTCCACCGCCTGAGAGCAGATTTCGACGGGATCTTTCAAGGCTTTATCTTCAAAAACACCGGCATTGATTTGTTTGCCGAGTACGGCCAACTGTTCAATAGCCGCGGGGCGATAAATGTCCGCGGAGACCAGGCAGACTTTTTTCTTTTCTTTAGACAGCAAAAGCGCCAGTTTGGCGGCGGTTGTTGTCTTACCGCAACCCTGCAATCCGACCAGCATAATGACCGACGGAATTCGCGAACCGAACTTGATGCTCGTGTTGAAGTTTCCCATCAGTTCCACCAGCCGGTCATGAACAATTTTGACAATTTGCTGACCGGGCGTGATGCTTTCCAGAACATCTTTGCCGATGGCCAGGACACGAACGTCTTCAATAAAATCTTTGGCGACTTTGAAATTAACATCCGCTTCCAAGAGAGCCATGCGGATCTCTTTCAATGAGGCATTGACGTTTTCCTCGTTCAGAACGCCGCGTCCTTTTAATTTCTTAAAAATGTTATCCAGTTTTTCCGATAGATTTTCAAACATAAGCCAACAACCGTTTCTTTAATTTTTTTTGGTATCCGCATCCATTTTTCTAACGATGCATTTTGTTCCTGTTTTCTGGGTGATGGTGCCCGCTACCTTTTGCGCTTTGGCCTGGTCCTCAAAGCCGGAGGCAATCACCCGAAACATGGTTCCCTTCCCTTTGATCTCCGCTTTAACGATTTGAGTGTGATACCCCATTGCGGATATTTTTTTATGGATTTCACCGGCCTTTGATTTTTCTTTCAAGGCGGCAACCTGGACGATGAATTTGCTGCCGGTTTTATTTTTCGATTGGTCTTTTTCTTCTTTGGCAACCGGCGTCTCTTTCTTTTCTTTTTTTACGTCTTCCTGGCTGATGATTTCTTCAATCGTTTGTGCTTCTTGCTTTTCAACCTTTTTTTCGTCTGCGGCTACCGGCTGATGGTTGCTTTCAATGTTGAATTTCCCTTTTTGGACTTCTTCTTCATCTTGAACCGGTGTCACCGACGGTTGTTTATCCATCGTCGGTTCCATATTGGACAAGCCCTTTTTGCTGGTCAGCGCATCGTGATAGTTGAGATTAATATTTTCATCCGGAACGCCCTGCGCGATCTGCATCTTGGCCGGACGCCACACCAGAGCCAGCGCTCTTTGCGGGATGGACGTTATTTTCCCGGGATACGTATCAATATTTTTTCCGACATCAATCCCGAACAAAAAAGATGCGCACAACAGAGCGGTCATTCCGGCAATTACGATGACGATTCCCGTTCTGCCTATCTTTAATTCAAAATTTCTTTCGTTACTCGTAGCCATAGTTGAATAAAACTTACATCTTTTCCGGCGCGCTGACGCCTAATATTTTCAGTGCATTTTGCAGAACAATTTTGATAATTATGACCAGAAAAATCCTGGCCCCGGTCAAATCCGGGTCGTCGGAAATTACCTTATTTTTATTATAATAGCTATGGAAAACTCCGGCTAATTCATTCAGATAAAAGGTAAGCCGATGCGGTTCCAGAGAACTGGCGGCGCCGTAAATCATTTCCGGATAGCGCACCAGCATTTTAATCAGGTTTTTTTCCTCGGGCTCGCTCAGACGTGACGGATCAATGCTTGCGTACACCGGCACAGCAATGCCGCGTTCCTGCGCCATTCTGATGATGCTGCAAATGCGGGCGTAAGCATACTGCACATAGAAAACAGGATTTTCGTTTGATTGTTTTTTTGCCAACTCCAGATCAAAATCCAGATGACTGTCGGACCGGCGCATCAGGAAATTATAACGGGCCGCATCCCTGCCGACTTCGTCCAGAACTTCCCGGAGCGTTACAAATTCTCCTGAACGCGTGGACATCGCCACGGGCACGCCGCCCCGCAGTAGGTTCACCAGTTGCACAAGAATGATTTTCAAAGCGTCCTTGTCGTGACCGAGCGCCTGAATTCCCGCCCACATGCGCGGCATGTAACCGTGATGATCCGCGCCCCAGATATCGATCATCATCTCAAAGCCGCGGGATAATTTATTCTGATGATACGCGATATCGGCGGCAAAATAAGTGGGCTCGCCATTCTGGCGAATGACCACCCTGTCCTTATCATCACCGAAAGCGGTTGTTTTAAACCACAGGGTTTCGCCATCCGAATAAATAAAACCCTGCTTTTGCAGTTCATTCAGAAGCTGGCTGACGCCGTTGTCTTTGTACAGCTCTTTTTCACTGAAATATTCATCAAACGTGACGCCGAAATCCTGCAAATCAATCTTAATCTCTTCCAGAATGGAATTGCCGGCCAGTTGCGTAAAATAACCGATTGTTTTCTGCTCATCAGACTGAAGGTATTGATCCCCTTCCCTCTGGAGAATGTCCCGGGCGATTTCTTTGATATAATTACCACGATAGCAGGTATCGGGAAACTCGATTTTCTCTCCAAAAAGTTCACGATAACGCAACAAAACCGACTTGCCCAGATTATTCATCTGATTGCCGGCATCGTTGATATAATATTCTTTGGAAATTTGATACCCGGCGGTTGTCAGCAGGTTGGCAATCACATCGCCGACGACCGCACCGCGCGCATGCCCGATATGCAAAGGCCCGGTGGGATTGGCGCTGACAAATTCCACCTGAACTTTTTTGGCCTGTCCCAAATCAATGCGGCCGTATTGTTCATTTTC
>CAYZLL010000007.1:0-37770 GCA_964479225.1 uncultured Smithella sp. | reverse complement strand
AGATTACAGGCAAACAATGTCTGGAAAAAAAGAAGGTTGATTTGCTGGAAATTTTTAACCGTCTTTTATTTGAAACAACCGATCAGGGAAAGAAAATCGTAATCGTTATCGACGAAGCCAATGTCATTCCGCCTTCTGTTCTGGATGACATCCGGATGTTAACCAATATGCAGGATGACGACCGCAACCTGTTCACGCTGCTGCTCGTCGGTCAGATGGAATTTGCCAGAGTGCTGGAAAAACCCAAACATGCCAACTTGTTTCAACGCGTGGGCACTTACGGTCATCTAGAGAAACTGCCTTCGAAAGAAGCTATCCAATCCTATATTGAAGCAAGATTACGCATCGCCGGCACCGAAAAGAAAATTTTTTCCGACGATGCCATTCCGGTTATCTGGGAATTCTCCGAACACGGAGTGCCCCGCCTGATTAACAAAATATGCAAGCTTTGTTTGAAAGCCGGAGAAACCAACGAGTTTGATATGATCTCGGCTGAAGTTGCCGCTCAAATTGCCGATCGTTTCCAAAAATTGGGTAAGACAGCACGCAAGGCGCCGAGCCGCCCCACATCAGAACTGACTGAAAAAGGTGATGAAGAAGTTGAAAAATTACCAAAAAGGCCCAAAGCATCTGCACCCAGGCCGGAAGCTCCGGAATTAAAAGCTCCGGTAAGGCCGACTCCGCCTCCACAAATGGAAGAAGTCAGACCTGTTCAACCCAGACCGGTCATGCCTGAACGACCACCTGTGCGGCCGGCTCCTCCTCTGCAAGAAATGGCAGCACCGGTTCCTCCTCCACAATCAATGGCGGCACCTGCGCCTCCCAGACCGGTTATGCCCGAACCCATGCCGGTCAGCCCAGCTCCACAACCTCTGGTGGAAGAGGTTGTCGAGATTCCGCCCGAACACGATATGCCGGAACAGCCCCCTCTACAGCCCGTTCCTCCTCCAGGAGAAGTGGCCAGACCGGCTCCATTACGGCCGGCCATGCTTAAAAGAACACCGGTTCCACCCGTTGTACCCAAGGTTGAAGAAACACCTGCACAGGTGGAAGTACCGGAACTCCTGGAAATCGAACCTCGTGAAGTTGAGTGGGAAGAAGCGCTGCCTGTTAAACCCAAAGCCGTCGTTGTCCCTGAGCAGCAAGCTGTAAAACCTGTCGAGCTTCCGCAAGAAGAAGCAATCCCGGTTCCGCCTGAACCCGTTGTTCCTGAAGAACCAACGGAAAAACCTGTCGAACCGCCGAAGCAGGAAGCAGTCCCGGTTCAACCGCGGGCCGTGCCCGTGACAAAACCATCAGCAGTTCCTGTACCGCCGCGACCTGAATCTGTTCCGATTCAACCAAGAACAGTCATACCGCAAAAGCCGCCGATAGCACCACCGCCCGTGCCGCCACGACCAGCACAGCCTGTTGCCGTGCAGGAGGCAAAACAACAGGAAGACGCCGAACCGCCGGCTCAAAACGAAAAAGAATCGTTTGATGATGTATTGATCGGCCAGCAGCCTATCAAATTGACGATTCCGGCGCATGTCATCAGAAACGCGCAGGCTGCCGATCCTGAAACAAAAAATAAATTGGCCGGTTATTGGGCAGCGCAAATACTAAAGGGAAACCCGCAATTAGCACATACATCCGCCGATCCGGTTTCTTTATGGTTTGATGTTAAAAACGTGATTTTGAATAAATTCAACAGCCGTTAAAAAAAGAAACATGACGAATCACGGGTATGAACCCCAGGGCAAGCCCTGGACCATTTTCCGCAGTAAGTTGCTGGTTATTATACCCTCCGCTTTGCGGGATTGTTCGACTTACAAATTTCAATTCACTTCGTTTTTGAAATTTGAGTCTCACAATAAATTATTTTCAGGAAGAAAGTATCGCTGGAATTCCGGATATTTTTTAAAAATCACGACATGACCATCAAATCCTCCAAAAATATTAATAAAAAAGATTTAAATACATCCGAAGATTACGTCAGTTGGGGTTTTGCTCACATAGAAAACAAAAACTATGATGAGGCTTTAAAATGCTTTAATGTCATGACAGAACTTGAACCGGATAATCCCAAACATTTTATTAACATGGGCTATGTGTATGAAAAAATAGATATGTTTGATTCGGCAAAGAAATGCTACGAAAAAGCCCTGAAAGTCAAAGCGGATTACATTGAAGCCATGCTCAACATTGGTCACATCTATGAGTTACAGGGTGACTATCACAATGCTGTCCATCAGTACACACAAGCCATAGAAATTTCACCGCAGGACGTTGTCCCCCATTTCTGCCTGGCCAGCCTTTATGACAAGCACGATATGTTTGATGAAGCGGCGGAAGAATATGAAGTCATTCTGGAAATTAATCCGAAACATACGAAAGCCCTGCACAATTTGGGCAGGATTCATTTTCAGGATGGAGATTACGCGAACGCCATGAAATATTTTCAAAAAGTTTTAAACGTAGATCCGGAAAACATTGACGCGCTGAACGATCTGGGCTCCGTTTATGAAATCACCAAAAACTTTCTCCAGGCCATCTCCACTTACCGCCGGGCTCTCAAAGTAAATCCTTTGCACGAAGAAACCAACTTTAATCTGGCCAATGCCTATTTTTCACTGTATTTATCCAATCCCCGGATTGTCAATCTGGACTCGATCACCGAACGTCTTTACGCCGTGCTGTCTCAAAATCCCAACAACAGAAAAGTCCGTGATCTTCTGAGCAAAATCAAATCATCCTGATTATTGAATCTTTAGTAATCGATTGCAGTTTTTTTAATCTGAGCATCGTGCGAGCGCAAATACAGGGGAATAAAGGTTGCTGCATCCATCAGGTCATGGCGAAAGTATTTTTCACGACCTAAAACGGCGACTGATGATGCCCGGATAAATTGTTGTGTGGCGGGAGCCATCTCAACATCGTGATGATGATTTTTGCGGATGATGTCGGCATACTTAACAGCGCCATCTCCTATATAAATGACTTCATCATTCTCATTTTTGACATGAGCGGGATTCAAAATCCGGTCTTCCCCCACCTGTTCCATAAATCCACTTTGCCCGTACCTGAAATAAGCGCTATAAACCTGTCCCCGGCCCGCATCCATTAAAGAGCCTATTTTTTTTGATGTTTTACTGATATTACACGCAAGAGCCTCCAGAGACGAAACTCCCGCGGCAGGCTTGCCTGTAGCGAGCATCAATCCTTTCATGGTGCTTGCGCCGATACGCAGACCGGTGAAGGATCCGGGACCGATTGTACACGCGAATAAATCGATATCTGCAATTTTTAATCCAGTTTGCGCGCAGGCCTGATGAATTTCCGGTAAAAGGACTTCTGAATGGTTTAATCCACTGTTAATAATGACGTCATAAACAATAATATCATCCTGCATTATTGCAACCGCGGCAGTTTTCCCTGATGTATCAAAAGCCAGAATCAGCATAAGTTATTTAAAAACTTTCAGGATATCGTTAATAATTTTAATATTCAGTCGTTCAATGTCAATCATGATAACAAAAAGCATCAGCATCAACAACATGGCAAAACCTATTTGTTGGGCCAACTCTCTCACTTTGACGCTGACTTCCCTTCTCATCACAACTTCAATCAGATAAAACATGATATGTCCGCCATCGAGGACCGGTATCGGAAATAAATTAATCACGCCCAGGTTGATCGAAAGGATGGCCATAAAAAGAATAAAGGGAATGATGCCTTCTTTGACTTGAGCTCCGGCAACTTGAGCGATGAAGATCGGTCCCCCCAGCGTTCTCGGTGACACGACACCTTCGATCATTTTCACAACGGAAAGAACCGTCAGCTTACTGATTTCCCAGGTTTTGGCTAACGATAGCGTCACAGCATCCAGGGGATTTTTTCTTTCAATGATTGTGTTTCCGGAAGGAGATACCCCGATAAGATATGCCGGCACTTCCTCGCCAAAAAGATTCTTTGACTTGGACAATTTCGGCTTAACGACGAGACGTTTCTCCCCCGCGCCTCTTTGCACAACTATTTCAATCTGTTTTTCCTGAGCAGCCGTCGTTACTTCTCTGATCTCTTCCCAGTAGGTGATTTTTTTTCCGTTCATAGACATTATTTTATCACCCTTGAGCATACCGGCGGCGTAGGCAGCCGATTCTTTTTGAACTTCTCCTATTTCCGAGGTCAAGGTCGGCAATCCATAAAGCATAACGATCATAAAGATTAAGACCGCCAGCACAAAGTTGAAAACCGGCCCCGCCAGAACAATCAGGATTCTCTTCCAAACCGATTGCTTGCAAAATGACCTTTTTTCATCCTCCGGAGACAGTTCTTCGTCGCCTGATTCCCCCAGCAGTTTCACAAACCCCCCCAGCGGAATCCAAGACAGGACATATTCTGTTTCACCTATTTTTTTGCCGAATATCTTTGGTCCGAAACCAAGAGAAAATTTGAGAACACCCACACCGGACAATCGGGCCGCCAGAAAATGGCCGAATTCGTGAACGAAAATCAGAACCCCCAGTAAAATTATAAAAGAAATAAAAGTGATCAATTTATCATCCTCTCTATTATTGTTTTAGTTTTTATCCTCGCCCACCGGTCGGAACTTAGAATGTCCTCCAGCGACGGTTTTTTAATAGTTTTATGCTCGTTGAGTACTTTTTCAATTATCACCGGAATATCAACAAAACGAATCATTTTTTGGATAAATGCTTCTACGGCCATTTCATCAGAAGCATTGAGAACGGCAGGTGCTGTGCCGCCATCCAGTCCTGCTTGACGGGCAATGTCCAGACACGGGAATTTTTTTACATTCGGCTGATAAAATTCCAGTGTTTTTTCTTCTGCCAGATTCAGCGGCGCAAGATCGTTTGTCATTCTTTCCGGATACGTTAAAGCATAGGCAATGGGTATTTTCATGTCCGGAACGCCCATTTGTGCCAAAAAAGCTCCGTCAATAAATTCAACCATGGAATGGACAATGCTCTGGGGATGAATCACGACATCTATAGCACTGATATCAACATTGAACAACCATTTCGCCTCGATAATTTCCAGACCTTTGTTCATCATGGAAGCGGAATCAATGGTTATTTTTTTTCCCATTTTCCATTTGGGATGACGCAATGTCTGATTGAGTGTGACTTTCTGCAATTGTTTGACCGTATATTTCAAGAAAGGACCGCCGGAAGCCGTCAATATTATCTTACGTAAATTTTCTGGCCTGTTCCCCTGCAAACACTGAAAGATTGCACTGTGCTCACTATCCACCGGAATAATTTTGATGCCATTTTTAACGGCTTTTTGGGTGACGATATCTCCGGCCAGCACCATCGTTTCTTTGTTGGCCAAAGCAACGTCTTTGCCGGCTTCGATAGCGGCCAGTGTGGGAATCAAACCCGCTGAGCCAGAAATTGCCGAAACGACAATATCCGCGGAGGGAAACGAAGCTGCTTCTTTCATCCCTTCTACATCATATAATATCTTCACTCTGTTTTTTGCCGTTAACCCTTCACGAAGCTTCAGCGCTGCTTCCTTTGTTTTGACGGCAACGAGTTTCGGTCTGAATTGCTGTATCTGCTTTTTGATTTCATGAATATTTTCACCGGCAGCCAACGCCACGATCTGAAAACGATCCGGATTTTTTCCAACAACATCCAGCGTGCTGCATCCTATGGAACCGGTGGAACCCAACAATGCTATCTTCTTCATGATCCAATCACAAAAATTCGGTAGTAATAAACATAAGGCGCTATAAATAAAAGACAATCCAGGCGATCCAGAATTCCTCCGTGCCCCGGCAAAAGCGAACTGGCATCTTTCAGGCCGTAATTTCTTTTAATGGCCGACTCACAGATATCGCCGAGCTGGCCGATAAGGCTGCCGGTTAACGCAAGAATCGCGATTTTCAACAAGGATACCTCCGGCAGAAAGAAATGGCCGAATATCAGACAGGCCACCGTGCTGCCCACAACCAGTCCGATGAGGCCTTCCACTGTTTTCGCGGGACTGACAAAAGGAATCAGTTTGTGTTTTCCGAAATACTTGCCGACGTACAAAGCAGCAATATCGCCGATGAAAGCCAGCACGAGGACAAAGATGATCCAAACGATACCTTTTTCCATCATCCGCAGGGAAATAAAATAGGACATCAGAAAAGGGATATACATAATGCCAAAAACAACTTTGGAAACCGACAGGACATCATATTTTTCTTCCTTAATGGACAAAACAAACAAAATGAATACAAGCGGAACAGAAAATGACAGGGCGGCAAGCGTATACTGGTGATTCCCGGTAAGGGCAAGTAAAGGAATAATCACCGCAAAAGCCAGACCTTCAATTTTCTCCCGGACAAAACCCTGTCCGAAAACCATATGATTGTATTCCCAGACTCCGGCGAGAACAAACAAAATAATAACAGCTGCAAAAATCTCCGGGGATCCCAGAAAGATAACGAGCAATAAAAAGGGGACAATCAGCAGACCGGTCAGCCATCTCTTGAATAATGAACTACTGTTTTTTGACATATACGCAGACCTTCACTCTTTGCTACGTTTTTTCTTGAAGCTGTTCACTGGTCAGGCCAAAACGCCTTTCCCGTTTCTGAAAACCGGCAATGGCTTTATAAAGATCTTCTTTGGTAAAATCAGGCCAAAGAACCTTTGTGAAATAAAGTTCCGTATAGGCCAGTTGCCAGAGCAGAAAATTACTGATGCGGCATTCACCGCTGGTGCGAATCATCAAATCCGGATCGGGCATTCCGGATGTATGTAAATAATGACTGAACGTTTCTTTGTTGATGTGATCGATATCAATTTTACCGGCTTTGTTGTCTTGAATGATTTTCTGCACAGCCTGGATAATTTCGTCCTGTGCTCCGTAACTTAAGGCCAGATTCAGTACCATTTTGTCGTTTTTCAGAGTGCTTGCTTTGACCTGCAAAAGTTTTTCTTTCACGGAAGGATTTAAACGTTCAATGTCTCCGATCGTTGTCAGTCTGATTTCCTGCTGCTGCAATTCCGCCAGCTCCTTGTCCAGATATTCTTCCAGCAAAAACATTAACGCTTGAACTTCTTTGGCCGGACGCTCCCAGTTTTCTGAAGAAAAAGCAAAAAGTGTCAGGTATGGTATGCCGATTTCACGACAGGCTCTGACCACGGTTCTGACTGCCTGAGCCCCTTTTTGGTGCCCTCTGATTCTGCCCATGGTATGTTTTTCCGCCCAACGTCCATTGCCATCCATAATGATCGCTATGTGCCGGGGCAATTTATCGTTATCAATTTTTATCACTTCATGGACTCCTATTTTTGATTGAGTCTAATCGACAGTCACCTTTTTTTCAACAGGTAATCCTTTTTAAAAAATGCTGAAAAACAAATGGGGAGCTAAAACTCCCCATGATTATTTTTCCCTATTCAATCCAGATCATATTTCCATGATTTCTTTTTCTTTCAACGCCAGGATTTTATCTGTTTTTTCAATATACTGATCCGTCAGCTTTTGTACATCTTCCTGAGCCGCAAACATTTCATCTTCTGATATTTTGTTGTTTTTCTTTAATGTCTTAAATTCTTCGTTGGCATCTCTTCGGGCATTACGTAATTTAATTTTTCCTTCTTCGGCCATCTTCTTGACATTTTTAGCGATTTCTTTACGTCTCTCTTCCGTTAACTGGGGAATGGCCAGACGCACGGCCTTGCCGTCATTGGAAGGCGTGACTCCCAAATCGGATTTTTGAATTGCCTTTTCAATCGCGCCAATAATGGAAGCATCCCAGGGAACGATAAGAATCTGACGGCTTTCCGGAACAGAAACATTCGCCACTTGATTGATAGGAGTCGGTGTACCGTAATAATCCACTTTGAGGCCATCGAGCAACGAAATGGATGCCCTGCCTGTCCTTACTCTGCTTAAAGATTTGCTTAAAGCGTCGATTGTTCCTTCCATCTCTTCCTTGAACTTCTGCAAAACGGCTTCTCTCATATCATTCTCCTACGTAAGTACCAATTTTTTGCCCGCAAATCGCTTTGCGAATGTTACCCTTCTTCTGCAGATTAAACACTATAACCGGCAACAAATTATCACGACAGAGCGTTATCGCTGTCGCATCCATTACTTTAAGGTTTTTCGTTAACACTTCAATATAAGTTATTTTATCAAACATGACTGCTTTGTCGTCTTTAACGGGATCAGCATTGTAAACGCCGTCAACTTTGGTGGCTTTCATGATGACGTCAGCGCGTATCTCCATCGCCCTCAATACGGCGGCGGTATCGGTTGAAAAATAGGGATTGCCCGTGCCGCCGGCAAAGATCACGATTCTTCCTTTTTCCAGATGACGGATCGCTCGGCGCTGAATAAAAGGTTCGGCGATTTCGTGCATCTCAATGGAAGACTGAACCCGTGTAGGCAAGCCCCTTTCCTCGAGCGCGCTCTGGAGAGCCAGGCTGTTAATGACCGTCGCCAGCATTCCCATATAATCCGCCGTAGTCCTGTCCATTCCCTTGGCACTGGCTTCTATCCCGCGAAATATATTCCCCCCACCAATCACGATCCCTAACTGGACACCGATCCTGGCAAGCGTCTTGATTTCATCCGCGATATAATTGGCCACGTCGGGATCGACGCCGGTTGATTGTTTCCCTAAAAGCGCTTCACCGCTTAATTTTAAAAGAACCCTTTGATAAGCAGTTTTTTGCTTTAACCTCATGATTACTTGATTTCCTCGCCCAGTTGGAATCGGGAAAAACGGCGGATAACTATATTTTCACCGGTCTTCGCAATCATATTGCTGATCAGCGTGCCCACGGTGATATCCTGATTCTTAACGAATTTCTGTTCAACCAAACAAATATCTTCGTAATATTTTTTGAGTTTGCCTTCAATAATCTTATCCCAGATTTTCTCCGGCTTCTTTTCGTCACGCAACTGACTGCGATAGATTTCCTTTTCTCTTTCCATCGCCGCTTCAGGAATCTCATCGGATCGAACAAACAAAGGATTGGATGCTGCGATATGCATGGCAATGTCTCTGGCCATGGTCTGAAAATCTTCGGTTTTCGCGACAAAATCTGTTTCGCAATTCACTTCGACCATCACACCGATTTTCCCGCCCATATGGATGTAAGACGCCACGGTTCCGTCTTTGGCCGCTTTTGACGATCTCTTCGTTGCCGCCGACAAACCTTTCTTTCTCAGAAAATCAATCGCTTTTTCAAAATCACCTTCAACGGCAGCCAGGGCTTCCTTGCAATCCATCATACCGGCGCCGGTTTTCGTTCTTAATTCTTTGACCATACCTGAAGTTATTTCCATTTTCTTTTCTCCTTAATCAATTCTTGAATACAATCCCGAAAGGATTATCGTTATTCTGCGTAAGCTTCCGACTTATCGTTCGTGTCGTCAATTTCCAGTCTTTCGGGAACATCCGTTTCCTCCGACTTTACTGCCACCGCCACATCAGCTTCTTTGTTGGACGCCGCCACCATTTTTTCTTCAAATCGTTTTTTCCCTTCCAGAACGGCTTCGGCAATTTTCGATGTAAACAATTTAATCGCCCTGATGGCATCATCATTACCCGGAATCACATAATCGATATTATCCGGATTACAGTTGGTATCGACAATAGCCGCGATCAGAATTTTTAATTTCTTGGCTTCATTGACGGTGATGTGCTCCTTGCTCGGATCCACAATAAAAACAGCGGCGGGCAGAGACTTCATCGATTTGATTCCACCCAAAACATTCTCCAGTTTGTCCTTCTCTTTCTGCAATTTGGTAATTTCTTTTTTGGGAAATGCTTTGATGGAATCATCATTGAACATGGCCGTCAAGGTATTCAAACGGTCAATGCTTTTTTTAATGGTGACAAAATTGGTCAACATACCGCCCAGCCAGCGTTGATTGACATATGGCATACCGCAACGCATCGCCTCTTCTTTAATGGCTTCCTGGGATTGTTTTTTTGTTCCGACAAAAAGAATTTCCCTGCCCTCGCTGACGGTGTCAATGACAAAATTATACGCGGCCTGGAAAAGCCCCACCGTCTGCTGTAAATCTATGATATAAATGTTGTTTCTAGCCCCAAAGATGTATTGTTTCATCTTGGGATTCCATTTGTTTGTCTGATGCCCGAAATGGACACCGGCCTCGAGTAAAAGCTTCATTGAAATTGCTGACATACGTATCTCCTTGTTTTTTTTGTTTTTTCCTCCATCCCCTTCAACTTGCACGGCAAACTTAATTTATAAGCAACATACCGGCAATCCACGGATGTGTGAAATTAATCGGTGGTGACTAACATAAACGATTGAATTAATCAAGTTTAAATAACTGTTTTTAGCTGATAATTTATAACGGCTACGTTGAGTATTCGGCGTTGATCTTCACATAATCGTGAGAAAGATCAGAAGAATAAACGTAATAAGACTTGTCCCCGGCGCCCAGATCAACCTTCACATCTATTCGATCCTGATGAAAGATGCTCTTTAACTTATTAAGATCAAAATTCAGAGGTGCATTTTGAGCAAATACCGGCATATCTCCTAAGCTCAGGCTGATTTTTTCCTTTTCCATGTTGATTCCGGAAGCACCGAGAGCCGCGATGATTCTTCCCCAGTTGGGATCTTCTCCGAAAAAGGCCGTTTTCACAAGATTCGAATTGGCGATGGAATAAGCCGCTGATCTGGCGTCAGACTTGGATTTTGCTCCGTTAACCATAATGGTAATAAATTTGGTTGCCCCTTCACCGTCTTGCACAACCGCCTGAGATAGTTCCATCAGGACATCCGTGAGCATATCGCGGAAACGCTGAAGCCTTGCCTGTACCTTTTCCAGAGGATTGTTTCCGGCCAGTCCATTGGCCATGATAATGGCCATATCATTGGTGCTCATGCAGCCGTCCACGCTGATGGAATTAAAGGTGGCGTTGATTGCCTGATGAAATACGGTGTTGAGTGCTTTGGAATCAATGAACGCGTCGGTCATGACATAGGTTAAAAGAGTTGCCATATTCGGCTCGATCATCCCGGCGCCCTTGGCAATACCGCAAATGGTCACATCCTTGGCGCCGACCACACCCCTGCGGATGGCGATCTTGGGATATTTGTCGGTCGTCATCATTGCCTGTTCGGCATCTTCGATTCCGGCATCGTTCAATCCTTTCACCAGTTTTCCAACGCCGCCCTCAATTTTTTTCACAGGCAGCCTCTTGCCGATAACCCCTGTTGATGCCAGCAGAATCATCTCTTCTTTAATATTCAATTCTCTGGACAACGCGCTGGAAACGATCAAAGCATCACGATAACCTTCTTTACCGGTCGCAGCATTGGCGCAACCGCTGTTGGTAATGATCGCCTGAGCCATTCCTTTTTTGACACGTTCCTCATTAATCAGCAGAGGCGCGGCTTTAAACGTGTTTTTCGTAAACAGAGCCGCGACTTTTGCCGGAACTTTGGAATAAATCAGACCAAGATCTTTCTGATCCCCTTTTTTAATTCCGCAGGAGATGCCATTCGCCAGAAAACCGGGCACGCTAAAATTCATTTTACCTTTCGCCATAATCAGCCTCTCTTAATTTGTTGAAGCGCCGCAGCATTTCTTGTATTTTTTACCGCTTCCACACGGACAGGGATCATTTCGTCCAACCTTATCACCTTCATGTTTAACCGTTTTATTGGCCGGCGTATCCTCTCCCCTGCTCATAATATAGTCGTGTTTCTGTTTTTGTCTAATGGCCTCCACTTCTTCTTCTCTCTGAATTCTGACCAGACACAGTTTTTCCAGCACATCCATTTTGATACGGGCAATCATCTCCATGAACATTTCATACCCTTCACGCTGATATTCCCGCACCGGATCTTTCTGGGCGTATCCGCGCAGGCCGATTCCTTCCCGGAGATGATCCATGGCCAGCAAATGATCTTTCCACTGCACGTCAATCGCCTGCAGCATGATGACCTTCATCAGGTAATCCATGAGTTCCTTACCGAACTCACTTTCCTTATTGCGAAGAAGCGTCTGAACGCCCTCCATGATAAATTCCCGCAGCGATGCCCCTTCGGTTTTTGCGTTATCAAAATGAACCAGATCAAATTTGATATTAAACTGCTTCAGTAAAGCGTCGTCCAGCCCTTTATAATTTATTTCCTCTTTCTTGTCCTTCTCATCAATAAAGTCTGATAAGATATCATCAACAATCTCCGCAACCATCACTTCGATATCACCCCAGAGATTGTCGCCGCGCAGCACCTTCTTGCGCTGTTCGTAGATCACCTTTCTCTGCCGGTTCATGACGTCATCGTAATCCAGAAGGTGTTTACGAATATCAAAGTTTTGTCCTTCAACTCTTTTCTGGGCATTCTCAATGGCCCGTGAAATATATTTGTGCTCAATGGGCTGATCTTCTTCAATGCCGATCTTGTCCATGATTCCGGATATTCTTTCCGCGCCGAAGATGCGCAGCAAATCGTCTTCCAGCGAAAGATAAAATTGCGATGATCCGTTATCTCCCTGACGGCCGGATCGTCCCCGCAACTGATTATCAATGCGTCGGCTTTCATGCCTTTCTGTTCCTAAAATATGCAAACCGCCCAATTGCGCCACACCTTCGCCCAGTTTAATATCCGTCCCGCGTCCGGCCATGTTGGTGGATATTGTCACCATGCCCGACTGACCAGCCTGTGCAACGATTTCCGCTTCCTTTTCATGATTCTTGGCATTTAGAACACGATGCTTGACACCGGCACGCAGCAAATCCTTGCTGAGCATTTCCGACTTTTCGATGGAAATCGTACCGATCAGAACCGGCCTTTTTTGCTTGTTCAACTCCTTGACTTCCTGAATGACCGCATTGATTTTTTCTTTTTCGGTTTTATAGATTAAATCATTACGATCGTCACGAATCATCGGCATATTGGTCGGAATCACCAGAACTTCGAGATTGTATATTTTCTTGAATTCTTCCGCTTCCGTATCGGCGGTTCCTGTCATACCGGCCAGTTTTTGATACATCCGGAAATAGTTCTGGAATGTGATGGAGGCCAGCGTTTGATTTTCCCGTTCAATCTTGACATCTTCTTTGGCCTCCAGCGCCTGATGCAGACCGTCACTGTAACGACGGCCGGGCATCACTCGGCCGGTGAATTCATCGACGATCACGACCTGTCCGTCTTTCACCAGATAATCCACGTCCCGTTTAAAGATCGTATGCGCACGAAGCGCCTGATTGACATGATGCAGGATCTCTATATTTCGTGGCTCATACAGATTCTGCACATTCAATAACTTTTCCACATGGGCCACACCCTCTTCCGTCATGACAACCGTGCGGCTTTTTTCATCGATGGAATAGTCGTTTTCTTTTTTCAACCGGGGAATGATTTGATTTATTTTATAGTATTTATCTGTTGATTCCTCGGACGGCCCAGAAATAATGAGCGGGGTACGGGCTTCATCAATCAAAATACTGTCCACTTCGTCAACAATCGCATAATTGAATTCGCGCTGCACGTAGTCATCCAGAGTGAATTTCATGTTGTCTCGAAGATAATCGAAACCGAACTCATTGTTGGTACCGTAGGTGATATCGCAATGGTAGGCTTCACGGCGTTCCTGATCATCCAGGCCATGAATGATAGCGCCAACGGTTAATCCCAGGAATTTATAAATCGGCCCCATCCATTGGGCGTCGCGATTCGCCAGATAGTCATTGACCGTAACAACATGGCACCCTTTTCCTTCCAGCGCGTTGAGGTAAAGCGGCAGTGTGGCGGCAAGCGTTTTACCTTCACCGGTTTTCATTTCCGCAATCTTGCCTTCGTGTAAAGCAATGCCGCCGATAATCTGAACATCAAACGGTCGCATGCCCAGCACGCGGCGTGACGCTTCCCGCGCCACGGCAAAGGCTTCCGCCAAAATATCATCCAGGGTTAAACCGCTTTTCAATTTTTCCCTGAAATAAGGAGTTTTCGCCTTTAGCTCTTCATCGCTCAGCGCCGTCATAGTCTCTTCAAAGCTATTGACTTCTTTCAAAAGGATGGACAACCTTTTTAATTCCCGATCATTCTTCGTCCCAAATATTTTTTTTACGATGTTTTCAAACATGGATAACCTTTTCTAAAAAAAAACCGGCAAACAAACCGGCAGATAAAACAGCTTAATTTTGTTAAAATACAGCGACGCCTTAAACGCTGTCCAGCTATCGCAAAAACCTTTCCGGATCAACAGCAAGGCCATTAACAGAAATTGCATAATGCAAATGTGGCCCTGTACTGCGCCCGGTATCTCCGACATACCCGATAATCTCTCCCCTTTTCACTCTCATTCCCTGTTTGACAGCTATGCGGGATAAATGCAGGTAAGCCGTTTCAAAACCATGACCATGTTCCATTCTTACATAATTTCCGTCCTGCTGTTCATAACCGCTTCTGACAACAAGGCCATCTGCAGGAGCAATGATTTCTTTACCGAATCGCGTTGATATGTCCAGTCCTTTATGAAATTCCCTGCCCGCCCCAAAAGGTGATTTCCTTGTGCCAAACCCCGAAGTGACCCATCCTTCGACGGGCCAGAGTGAAGGGGTGGAAGCCAGAACAGATTTTTGCTCATTTAAAAAAGCGAGTAATTCTTTGAAGCTTTTTTCGCGCATATTAGCGTCTTCATTAAGCTTACTAATATTTTTACCCATTTCGGCCACAATGATTTTCTGATCTTGCCCCATCAGGTCTTTAATTCTGGTTTCCTTGTCTGAGCCGCCGACACCCAGGGGAAGTTTCTTATCATGACTTGTTTCATATGCAAGAGTTCTTATCTTTTTATCAACCTGACGAAGTTCTTCCATACGGTCGGAAAATGAATCTATTTTCACAGCCAGATCTTCAAACTGTTGCGATTGTTCCTTGAGTTGATCTTTTAATCTGGCCAGTTCAGCCCTGTCTCTTTTTATGCTGGCATAATCATAGATTACATAAAGCGACGCCACAACGGCGATGATAGCAACGATGATTACATTACGGACAAATACTTTAGGAATGGTTATTTTTTTGACACCGCTCTTGCGGTTGGGAATAATCATCAACGTAAATAAGTTATCCGACATACATTACTTTCCCTTGACAGTTAACGTGCGATTTACCGGTACTCCAATTTCGAGGGTACTTAACTATCATGAAAAAATATTTAAAGTCAAGCATAACTTGATTGATTGTTATTGCTTGATTTTTTTACATTTTTACCGTATCATGCCTGTCAAACAGCTCAAGAACTTAACAATATTATGAAGATAAACAAACTACACTTTATTTTCCTTATATTTCAGATACTTATTCTTCTTTTTTTTATCTCCGGCTGTGTATTATCCCCTTTTACGGCCCGATTCGAGGCCGTCAATTTTCTTGATCAGCAAAAAGATAAAATCGGAAACGCTACTCAGATTCTTGTAGTCACGGATGAAAAATTTCTTTTTTTCAACAGACCGCAGCTCTACGCGATGGAAAAAAACGGAGATGGGTGGAAATCAGTTTTTGAACCGGTACATGCCGTAGCGGGAAGAAACGGTTTTGCAGCTCCCGGAGAAAAGAAAGAAGGCGACGGCAAAACACCCTCCGGAATCTTTCCCCTGAAAACAACCTTCGGTTATGCTGAAACGGTGGAAACAAAAATGCCTTACCGCCAGGCGTTGGCTGATGATATATGGGTTGACGACGTCAATGCGGCTGATTACAACCGATGGGTCAAACAGCAGGAAACACTCGCATCTTCCTACGAAATGATGAAACGCGACGACGATCTGTACAAATTCGGAATCGTCATTGAATATAACACCAATCCGGTTATCCGGGAAAAAGGCAGCGCCATTTTTTTGCATATCTGGAAATGCCCCGGCCTGCCCACCGCGGGATGTGTGGGTGTTTCCGAAGAAAACATCCTTAAAATTCTTCAATGGCTTGATCCGGCGGAATCGCCGCTGATCATCACCGGCATTAAAAACTGAACGGAGCTTATTAAATGAAATTAAAATATTTATGTAAATTATGGCTTGTCATCATGTCGTGTTTTCTTCTGTTTGCTTGCGCCAGCACCCGCGCCGACAAAAGACCCGATTCTTTTGTTGACGCTCAGAAAATGATTCCCGAGGCTCTTCTTGATATTCGCTATTACGGCGAACACAACTTTCTGGGCCAACACGTTGACGGCTACCATGCTCCCAAATGCCTTCTCACCCAAAATGCCGCTGACGCACTGGCCAAAGTTCAAAAAGACCTGGCCCCCTATTCCCTGACTTTGAAAATTTATGATTGTTACCGCCCGCAGCGAGCCGTGGATCATTTTGTGCGCTGGGCTAAAGAGATTGACAACACCAAAACCATGAAAGAATTCTACCCCACCGTCGATAAGCGCAATTTATTCAGGGACGGTTACATCGACAGCAAATCCGGCCACAGCCGCGGCAGCACCGTTGATCTGACCATTGTCCCCCTGCCCGCTGCCCAACAGGCCGGATACTTTTCGGGGCAACCTTTATTTGAATGTTACCTTCCCGTGGAAAAACGTTTTGCTGACAACAGCATTGATATGGGCACGGGTTTTGACTGCTTTCACGAATTATCGCATACGGAAAATAAAAACATCCAACCGCAGCAGAAAATCAACCGGCTTTTACTCAAATCATTAATGGAAAAGCACGGCTTCAGAAATTATGATAAAGAGTGGTGGCATTACACGCTGAAAAACGAACCGTACCCGGAAACTTATTTTAATTTCATCATCGAGTGATCTCTATGCAAACAAAACTGCCGCCCTTTTTAAAATCCTACGGTTTCTCGATTATTCTCATTATCTCCATTATCCTAGGAGCCTGTCTGGGTATCATTTATAAAAAAGAGGCTGCTTCATTTAAGCCACTGGGCGATATTTTTCTGAATCTGCTTTTTACCGTCATTGTCCCACTGGTTTTCTTTTCTATTTCTTCTGCTGTTGCCGGAATGCAAAATATCAGGCGACTTGGGAAAATCATGTCGGCGATGATTTTTGTTTTTGTTATTACCGGCCTGATTGCCTCTGCTGTCATGATCATCGGCGTTGTGTTTTATCCACCGGCTGTCGGGATGAATATGACGCTGGGCAATGGCGTGAATGTTGAGCACCTGAAAATCACCGATCAAATCGTCAAGGCTTTCACCGTTTCCGATTTTTCAGAATTGCTCTCCAAAAAGAATATGCTGGCGCTGATTATCTTTTCCATCCTGATCGGTCTGGCCACCTCGTCCTCCGGTGAACGCGGCAAACCTTTCGCCGGATTTCTTTCCTCGGGCAGTGAAGTCATGATGAAACTCATTTCCTACATCATGTATTACGCGCCCATTGGCCTTTGCGCCTATTTTGCTTACCTCGTTGGTGTTTTCGGGCCCCAACTGCTGGGCGCATACATGAAGGCCATGCTGTTGTATTATCCAACAGCTTTCCTTTATTTTTTCATTGCCTTTACCCTCTATGTTTTCATTGCCGCAAAAAAAGAAGGGGTCGTCAAATTCTGGCGCAATATCATCCCGCCTGCTCTGATCGCTCTGGGAACCGGAAGCTCCATGGCCACGATTCCCGCCAATCTCGAAGCCGCCGACAAAACCGGTGTGCCCAGAGATATCAGTGAAACGGTAATTCCCATCGGCGCAACGATGCATATGGAAGGCTCCTGCCTGGCGGCAGTATTGAAAATTGCTTTTCTGTTCGGCATATTTAATATGCCTTTTGCCGGGATGGAAACGATTTTAACTGCTCTGGGCATTGCCCTTATAACCGGCGTGGTCGTGAGCGGAATTCCCGGCGGTGGAACCATTGGAGAACTTTTAATCATTTCTTTTTATGGATTCCCCATGGAAGCATTTCCGATTGTTACGATGATCGGCACACTGGTTGACGCCCCGGCCACGATGCTGAATGCCGTCGGCGATAATGTCTCCAGCATGATGGTCTCACGGATGCTGGGCGGCAAGGATTGGATGAATGGAGCATGAGATTCATATTTGTTTCTTCCGGAATGTTGCTATTCTTATTCTGTCGTTCAATGTTTCATTACAAACAGTAATTATTATTTCCATAATTTTGTAGCTTTTTATGTTATAAGAGGAAACCCATATCAATACTGTTGGACCAAAGGAGATGTAATGCCGAGACTAAACACACACCTTGAATCCGAAGGGGCTGAGTTCCTTGTCCTTGGACAACTCTTGATTCAAAGCATCCCCTCGTACAAGACATACACAAATATGCCAGGATATGACATTGTCGCTACTAATCCTGAGCGGAATTGTAATGCTCGAATCCAAGTTAAGAGCAGATGGAAAACAAAAGCAGAAGGTTTCATTATCAATAATTTTGATTGTGATTTTGTCGTTATAGTCAGACTCAATCGTGGGTCGAAGGATGGACGTGCAGATGTTTTACCACCAGAGTATTTCATATTTCCTGTTGGGATCGTAAAAAAACTGCCTCGAACAGGTGGTGGTTGGGGTAAGGTCTCTTTTAGTCATATTAAGGATTTAGATTATTATCGAGAGAATTGGAAAAGCATTAAAGTGTTTCTCGATAAAAATAAATGTGAAGAAAAAATTATAAAAATTTTAACTGTAGAAAAATTGTTTGATAATGAGGAATCGGCTTGGATAGATGATGGGGAAAATTATAAAGATATTTGGATGTATCCAGATGGTACCATGAAAGAAGAAGCAAGTTTCCCAAAATCAAATTATGATAACTATGAACACTTTGTCGGTGTTATGGGAAAATTTAATCCTTATACAATCTTCAGAAAGAATCCTGTTGAAGTAAATAAGTTGGATTATGAAATGTTAGTTGAATTACGGCATTCGTTTGAACAAGAAAAATAATAGATATGATGGACACTCTCCTTCCGTAAAATATTGCTCCTGAAGTCGCGTTACGCCTTTCAACCAGTTATCATCAAATTTAACGACAACCCAAAACCGTGGAATAGTAGGTGAAACAGTGAATCAAGTTAAGCATATATACATTGTCGCAAGAGGAATACAGCAGAAAGCTGCTTGACATTTACACTGAACAACTTATATCTTCATTTGCATGAAAGTTTGTCACAAATGCAGAAAAGATATCCTGGATGATTTTTTTGTCGGACGGGAGGCGCAATGCCCTTCCTGTCGCGCTGATTTACATTGCTGCATGAATTGTTCTTTCTATGACGTAGGCGCTTATAACGATTGCCGTGAATCTCAGGCCGAAAGGGTTCTGGATAAAGCTCGATCCAATTTTTGTGATTTTTTCAGATTCAAAGAAACGGGTAAATCTTCCGTTTCGGCTGGTTCAACTCCTGAAGACAAACTGGAAGCGTTATTCAAGAAAAGCTGATCAAAAATTAATACTGGATTCCCGCTCGGCGGCGGGAATGACACCCTCAAAAAACAGCTAAGCAACAATGATAAAATCTATTAAAAAAGAGTATCCGTTTATTTCTCAGCATTAATTTTCTCTAACTCCGGTCTGATAATTTTAAAAACATACTCTGGTTTTATGACTTTCAGACAAACATTATCCTTACAGGCTGTTTTTCTGTGATTTGACGCGCTGACGCACGGGGAGCAAGCCAGACCGGCATAAATAGGCGTGGTCTTCCCCAGGGAACCGTAAAGCGCCGGGGTTTCCGGACCGAAAAGGACATAAGTCGGCATATCTGTGATCGCCGCAAAATGAGGTGGTCCGGAATCATTGGTAACCATCAATTCTGAAACGCTATAGAGTAAAGGAAGCTGAGCAAAGGTAACCTTTCCTGCAAAATGAACGCATCTTTCATTCCCGACCATTTCTTTTAATCTTTGAGCTTCTTCTCTTTCGCGTGGATCGCCTGTTATTAAAACGATTACCCGCTGACTGTTCTCCAGAATCATTTTGATTAATTGCGCGAAATGTTCCTGCGGCCAGCGGCGTTGAATCAGCAGTTCGCTGGCGTTGGGATTGATTAAAACTATTTTATGTTTTGCAGAATCGAGGTTTTCAAAACATCCTCGGACTATATCTAAAACAGTTTCTTTCTCGGAAGCTGAATATTTAACTTTAGCCAGAGTGATTTCTTCATCTTCGATCTTTGTTTTTGAATAAGGGATTTCTTCTTGGGAAGAAGTCAGGGCATTAACAAGAGCAATAAAATTTTTCGCGATATGTATATGCGGATTATAGGCGACTTTGTGCGACAAAAAAGATCCGCGATAAAGTCCCTCATTAAAATAGGCGTGAAATCCTACCTTGTAAGCAGCTCCGCTGAAACCGGTGAGCAAGGCTGTAAAACGGGAGAAAAGTTCCAGATCAATGACGGCATCAATTTTTCTTTTTCTTGTCCACCAGAGAAATTTAAAGGTATCAGCAACAAAAGACAGAAGATTATCTTCACGGATGGTATAAATATTTTCTTCAGAAACGGTTTTCAACAAATCCAGGCTGGGTTTGTTTTTTTTGAATATGGCAAAGTGAAGATTGGCACCCGTTTCCTTTTGCAGTTTTCGCATCGCGGGATCGACCAGAATCGCGCTGCCCATTTCCGATAATTCGACAAAAAGAACCTTTTTCGGTGCAATCTTTTTCTGTTGGCAAAAAATATGAAGAGTTTTCTGAAAAAAAGACCCGAGAAAACAAAGCGGCACGCCAATCCAGTAATCTATCCGGCGCATCGTATCAACCTTCATGTAGGCATCCTTTTCAGAAAATAGACGATGATTCTTTCATACCATAAGAAAAATGTTTCAGGCTGTCAATCATTGAATGCCGGGAAAGAAAAATAATTCATAACCCGTTTGGATCAGCAATCATAGGCCGATTATGTTTTGCTTGAGAAAATTGATCAATACGTGTTAGTTTTCAAAAGAAATACGAAATCCCGCATAAGCGGGATAATTCGACTTACAAACTTTAATGCGCTCTGCTTTTAAAGTTTGAGTCTCATTAAACTGATAATCAAATGCGCAAAATTATTGACCGATATATCTTTAAAGAAATAGCATTTCCTTTTGGACTGATCTTATGTGTCCTGACATTTGTTTTGCTGATGGGGAAAATCCTTCAAATCATGGATTTATTCATTAACAAGGGCGTCAGTTTGTTCTCCATTGTTAAAATTATCATTTTTTTAATGCCGTCTTTCCTGCTGTTTACGATTCCCATTGCTTTCCTGATATCCGTTCTTATTGCCGTGGGCAGATTGTCTTCCGACAATGAAATAACCGCCCTGAAGACCTCCGGCATCAGCCTGCTGCAAATGTATTATCCTGTCGTCATATTTTCTATCATAACTTTTATTTTCACCATCCTGATCAGTTACTTTATCCTTCCAAAGAGCAATTTTGAAACCAAACGTCTTCTGTTTAATCTGGTTCAACAAAATGCCCAGATAGGGATAAAAGAAAAAATCTTTAATGATGACTTTAAGGGTTTCCTGATTTACGCGGAAAAAATTCCTTCCAACAAGAATTATATGGAAGGCATCATTGTTTCTGATAAACGGATCATCGGGGAACAAAACACTATCATGGCCCAAAGAGCAATCCTTGAATCCGATCCGGAATCCATGATTGTAAAACTCAAACTGGAAAACGGTTCCATCCACACTGTCAGCTCCAATTTGAAGAATTATCGCAAGATTGACTTTAAAAATTATGATTTAATTCTCGATTTAACGAATGTTCTGGCCAGTTTTGATGAGTCCGCTAAATCCGGAAAAGATATGACGATGAGTGAGCTTTTAATCAATGCAAATAAAACCGAAGGCAGTGACAGGAAAAGAAGAGAATTACTGATTGAAATGCATAACAGGTTTTCTATACCCACCGCCTGCATTTTTTTCGGCCTTCTGGCATTGCCCCTGGGAATCAGAAGCCACCGCTCTGTCAAAGCCAAGGGCTTCGCTGTGGGGCTGATCATTGTGACCCTGTATTATTTAATGCGCATTGGTGGTGAAGCCCTTGCTGTTACAGGGTTTCTTCCAGTGGCGATCTGTGTTTGGACACCCAACATATTGTTTGCTCTGGCTGGAATTTCCCTTTTCTATCTGAGTTACAAAGAAATTTCTCTGGTCCCGAAAGCAAATGTTCTTTAAGGACTGAATTGACACATTTGAGGATGACAAAATGAAACTTTTAGATAAATACATTCTTAAAGAATTTCTAAGATTTTTTGTCATCACCTTTCTGTCTTTTATTGCACTGTTTTTGATCGTTGATTTTTTTGAACGGATCAGGATGTTTCTCACCAATCAAGCCTCCGTCATTCAAATTATTTCCTATTTTGTTTCTTCTATCCCGGTGATCATATCTTATATTTTACCACCCTCAGTACTCCTGGCTACGCTGATGACATTCAGTTCTTTGTCAAAAAACAGTGAAATAATCGCACTGAAAGCTAACGGTATTAACATTTACAGAATGATTTTGCCCATAGTCATCTTTGCATGCCTTGCTGCTGTTTTCCTGTTCTATTTCAGCGAATTGATCACTCCTTCATCCATTCAGAAGAAAACTGAGATTGTAAAAATTGACATACAAAAAAATCAGAAAGTTGGCTATTTTAAACAGGATGAGATTTGGTATCGCGCTGAAAACGCAATTTACAACTTCAAAATGTTTGATATCGATCACAACATCCTCCGGGGGGTGACGATTAATTATTTGAATCCGGATCTTACCCTGATGCGTCGCATCGACGCCAAAGAGGCTGAATGGAAAAGCAATCAGTGGTTTTTTAAAAATTTGCTCACCACCCGTTTCGATAATAACGGTGATCCTGTTTTAGAATGGTCCAAAGAAAAAATAATTCCCATTCCTGAAAAACCCGAGGACTTTAAAGTGATGCAAAAAGACGTTGAAAAAATGGGATATTTTGAACTGAAAAAATACGTCAAGAAAATTCAATCAGAAGGATACGATGTGACAAAATACATCGCCGACCTTCACGGAAAAATTGCTTTTCCGTTTGTCATTATCATTATGGTGATGATTGCCGTACCATTTTCCCTGCGTTCGGAAAGAAGCGGAGGGACCATGCAAAGCTTAGGCATTGGTATTTTTATCGGATTTTCCTATTGGATAGCCCATGCCTTCTTCATGTCTTTAGGAAAATCGGAAGTATTGCCTGCCCTACTGGCCGCATGGTCGGCAAACATCCTGTTCAGCTTAGCTGCCGCTTATCTATTCTATAAAGTGGACACCTGAACAGTCAAAGGTCCGTTGTGAATCCAATAACCTGCCCCTGGACTTAATACTTAATACCTGTAATGATCCGGTTTAAATGGACCGTCTATGCTTAGGCCAAGATAATCAGCCTGTTTTTTGGTCAGTTTGGTCAATCGGGCATCTAATCTTCCCAGATGCAGACTGGCAACTTCTTCATCAAGTTTTTTAGGAAGTGTGTAAACCCCTGTCTTAAGTTTTTGGGTTGCCAGTTCGATTTGGGCCAGACATTGATTGGTAAAACTGTTGCTCATGACAAAACTGGGATGACCGGTTGCGCATCCCAGGTTAACAAGACGGCCTTCCGCCAGCACAATGATGGAGCGCCCCGATTTCAACCTCCATTTGTCCAACTGCGGTTTGATATTTTCCTTCTTGCAGAATTTGCTGGTTTCCAGGTAGTGCATATCGATTTCGCTGTCAAAATGCCCGATGTTGCAGACTATGGCTTCGTCTTTCATCATTTCCATGTGTTTGCCGGTAATGACATCACAACATCCTGTCGCCGTGACAAAAATATCGCCGATCGACACCACTTCTTCGATGGTCTTGACTTCATATCCTTCCATCGCAGCCTGCAGGGCGCATATCGGATCAATTTCTGTGACAATCACGCGGGCGCCAAAACCTCTCATAGACTGAGCACATCCCTTCCCTACGTCTCCGTAACCGCAGACAATAACCAACTTGCCGGCAATCATGATATCCGTGGCTCTTTTAATTCCATCAGCCAGCGACTCCCGGCAGCCGTAAAGATTATCAAACTTCGATTTGGTCACTGAATCATTGACGTTGATGGCAGGAAATAAAAGTTCGCCGGCTGATTGCATCTGATAAAGACGATGAACGCCGGTGGTGGTCTCTTCGGAAACCCCTTTGACTTTGGAAGCTATTTTCTGCCATTTTTTAGGATTACGCCGGAAGGACTGCTCCAGGCGGTCCATGATGATCTTGAATTCTTTATTGTCTATTTTCTGTTTCAGCAATTCGGGATTTTTTTCAATCTTCACTCCCTGATGAATAAGGAGTGTCGCATCACCGCCGTCATCGACGATCAAGTCAGGGCCGGAACCATCCGGCCAGATCAACGCCTGTTCGGTACACCACCAGTATTCTTCCAGCGATTCTCCCTTCCACGCAAAAACCGCAGACGATCCTTTCTCGGCTATCGCCGCGGCGGCATGATCCTGCGTAGAAAAAATATTGCAGGAAGCCCATCGAACATCAGCGCCCAGGATTTTGAGCGTCTCGATGAGCATTGCTGTCTGAATCGTCATGTGCAGACTGCCCATGATTTTCAGTCCTTTCAATGGCTTTTTTTGTCCGTATTTTTTGCGAACGGCCATGAGACCGGGCATCTCATTCTCGGCTAACTGAATTTCTTTTCTCCCCCATGCAGCGAGTTCCATATCCGCAACTTTGTATTTTACAGCCGGGTCAATTTCTAAAAAAGCCATTTTGCCTCCAGATTCATTCCACAATGATTTTATAATTATTTAGACAGTTTCTTGATCTTATTTTTAGCGTCAACAAATACGCATTTCGGTTTCCAGTTTTCCACTTCTTTATCCTCAGCAAGAACGTAACAGGCAATGATAATCAGATCTCCCTTGGCGACTTTGCGGGCAGCGGCGCCGTTGAGGCAAATGGTTCCGGAATTCCGTTTCCCTTTAATGGCGTAAGTTGTAAATCTTTCACCATTGTCCACATCGTAAATCGCCACCTGTTCATAAGGTGCAATTCCCGCTTCCTCCAATAATTTTTCATCAATCGAAATACTGCCTTCATAATGCAGGTCAGCATCCGTTACGGTCGCGCGATGAATTTTTGATTTCAACATAAATCTTTGCATAGTACTTTACTTCTCCTTGGGGGGGATATATTATGTTTTCAGCACCTCGCCGAAAACATGATTATCAATAAGTCTTGTTTTGCCCACTTTCACGGCTAATGCCATGAATGCCTGACGCTTAATCGTATCAACATCCTTGAGGGTACCGGCATCACAGATCTTAATATAATCGATCAGTGTGTGAGAAGATTTTGTAATTAATTTATCCGCGGCATTGATGATAACAGATGCGTTTCTTTCTCCACCGGCATAAAGCTTCTCAGCCAGCTTGAGTGCCTTAAATAACGTTAGTGCGGATGGTCTTTCATTTTCTTGAAGGTATTGATTGCGGGAACTCATGGCCAGCCCATCTGCTTCGCGCACGGTCGGAAAACCTGTGATTTGAAGATCCATGTTCAAATCAGCAACCATGCGCTTGATGGTGATAAACTGCTGAAAATCTTTCTTGCCGAATATGGCCACATGCGGCTTCACGATATTAAACAATTTGCAGCAGATGGTTGTGACACCGCGGAAATGGCCCGGACGTGACGCTCCGCAAAGATTCTGCGTCACTTTTTCGACATCCACATAAGTCTGATAGCCTACGGGATACATCTCTTTATTCGCCGGATAAAAAATAACATCAACTCCGGCACTTTCAGCCATTTTCAGATCCCGATCAAAATCCCGGGGGTATTTGGAGAAATCTTCCTTCGGACCAAATTGCGTCGGATTGACATAAATACTGGTGACCACATGGTCAGCCATCTTCTTTGCTTCTCTCATCAACTGAAGATGACCTTCATGAAAGTATCCCATAGTGGGAACAAAAGCTATCCGTTCTCCTTTTTCCCGGTGGGCTTCAGAGAAAGATTGCATTTTTTTGACTGACCTTATAACTTTCATTTGCAATAAAAAAGCCTTTCGTCGCAACAACGAAAGGCTTGTATGTTTTGTGTTCCCCTTTCGTCCCAGTCCTTTCGGATCCAAGCGAATATGGCTTATTATCAAAATAATATTTTTTTTGTCAAGAAGAAATTAATCCGATTATTTTCTTCTCATTAAATCATTAATTTTATTAAATATTTACCTTACAATCAGTATTTGTCCGGGAACAAGTTTTTCGTTTTTTGACAGTTTATTCATTTTCATTAACTTCGTCACATTGATTTTGTTCTTTTTCGCAACGGTATGCAAATTATCCCGTTTCGTTACGATATACTTGTTAGGCCCCAGTTGACCCAGATCCGCACCCGACAATGTTTTTTTATTGACTTTGGATTTATTAGCAGATTGCTTCATGTTCTTTTTTTTGATACCGCCATCCCCGGAAGCCATATCGGCTGCTTTTTTCGAAATGATTAAATTCTGACCTGCATGAATATTTCCCGTTTTCAATTTATTCATCTTCTTGAGCTGATTTACAGGTATGGAAAAACGTCTGGATATCATGGAGAGTGTTTCTCCTTTTTTCACCCTGTAGCGGCTGGAAGATCCCATTGGTTTCTCATCATTTTCTTGGCCGGCAGCATAGTATTCTTTTTTGTTGACCGGTATGGTCAAATTTCTTCCCCGCACCAACTTCTTCCGGGAACCCAGCTTATTATATGAGCAGATATTCGCAACGGAAACATGATATTTTCTGGCAATGGAATAAACCGTTTCGCCTCTTTTGACGCGATGTTTTAATAACGCCGCACTCCCTGTCCCTTGTTTGCTGGATACATTCCGGTTTTGGACAGAAACAAAACTTGGTCTTTCGCTCTGAGGAATGTCATTGTAAACCAGATTAAATTTATCCAATGCTCCAGTGGGAATTTTAAGGTTATATTCCCGATCCGGTGTCATTTTATGTCTCAATTCCGAATTCAGGAGGCTCAAAACATCTTCGGGAACTTCCATTTTCTCGGCGATATCTTGGAATTTCATTACTTTATTGACTTTGACTGTCTCAAAATCAATGGGAGTTTCCACACTGCTTAAATCAAAGCCGTATTTCTTAGGATTATTCACGATGTGTAAGGTCGCCAAAAATCTCGGCACATAGCGGGCGGTTTCATTGGGCAACTGTCTGTACAAATCCCAGAAACTGTCCAGGTAATTAATATGCTGTCTGGATATCACCCGGAGTATCCTTCCTTCTCCACAGTTATAGGCCGCTAACGCTGTTAGCCAGTCCCCAAACATGCCGTGCAGTTCTTTCAAATAAGCAATGGCCGCTTTGGTCGATTTCTGGACATCCATTCGTTCGTCAATCCATTCATCGCGGCTGAGCCCGAATTTATATCCGGTCGAAGGAATAAATTGCCATAAACCAAGAGCGCGCGCGCTGGAGTAGGCGTGAATTTTGAATAAACTTTCGACCAGAGGAAGCCATAAAAACTCTTCCGGAATTCCCGACTTCTTTAACTCTTTTAATATAGATGCGCGATACAGTCCGGAACGTCGATAGGCGGCGACAAATTGGTCGCGTTCCGGTCCCTGGAAAGATCTGATTTCCTTTTCCACATCAGCATTCATGCTTAAGGGAATCTCCCGATTCTTCCCGTCCGTTGCTGTCCTTTTAGCAGAATAAACACTCAAAATACGCTGGGCAATTAAAAGACGTACGTCATCCTTTTCTTGAGCAATCGCCGGATCACCATTGGCTTCAATGATTAAAGAATAGGCTTCATCAAGTGTCTCCAGGGTTTCTTCTATATCCCCTTTTTTCCATAACTTATCGGCTTCATCCAGCAACTCCAATGCGTTTTCCATTATTTCCTGTTTTTCATCGCTGTCGGCAATTTCCGTTGATGCGTTATGGTTGGCTTCCGGATCGGCATCATTATCTTCTTCATTGTAGGCATCGTCTTCATTATTGATTTCTGCCGACTGATTCGCTGGTTCGTTGGTTTGTTTCTTCATCTCAGTTTTCGCTTGCTTTTGCATGACAGTGCCCAGGATGCCTGCAACAGCAGCAGAATTGTGAGTCCTTTGATTTATGGCACTGGAAACAGAGACAGGTTTTTGCGAAACGACATTTTGAGTGTTTTGAGCACAACCTACCAGGGAAACGATAAAGATAACGCTGACCATTATGATATAAGCAACATGACTTCTATTGTTTTCAACCATTTAAAAACCCCTTTTGATAAACATAATGCAAATACTTTCATTCTCCCGGACATCTTGATCAATGTCCTAAGATATGCTCCTTATAGCATAGTTCTTGTTTTTTCCAAGAACAAATGACCATTAATCAAAATAATCATTAAAATACATACACTTACCTTTTACCCGTCGTATTCATTAAATACGCCTGAATGAATTCATCGATATCACCATCCAAAACTTTCCCGGCATTGCCGTTTTCCAGGTTCGTGCGGTGGTCTTTGACCATTTTGTAAGGATGCAAAACATACGACCGGATTTGACTGCCCCACGCAATATCTTTTTTCAGTTTATTTTCTTCATCAATCTTTTCATTCTTTAACTGTAATTCACGCTCATAAAGACGGGATTTTAGAAATTTCATAGCCATCGATTTATTTTGAAACTGCGAACGCTCATTCTGGCACTGAACAACGATCCCTGTAGGCAAATGAGTAATTCTGACCGCCGAATCGGTCTTATTAACGTGCTGCCCTCCCTTGCCGCCCGCGCGGAAAGTGTCGATCCTTAAATCATCGTCATTAATTTCAATCTTTATTTCGTCATCCACTTCAGGATACACAAAAACAGACGCAAAAGACGTATGACGTCGGGCACCGGCGTCAAAAGGAGAAACGCGCACCAAACGGTGAATGCCGTTTTCCGCCTTGGCATACCCGTAGGCGTATTCTCCTTCCAGGGTAAAGGACACGCTTTTCACGCCGGCTTCATCTCCGGCCAGGGAATCGATGATCTTTGTGGCAAATTTTCTCTTTTCCGCCCAGCGCAGGTACATGCGCAGCAGCATTTCCGTCCAGTCCTGAGCTTCGGTTCCGCCTGCACCGGCGTGTATGGAGACAATGGCATTCATCACGTCCTGTTCGCTGTTGAGCATCATTTTGAGCTCTTCCTGACCGACAGCAAGGTTCAATTGTTCCAGTTCCGAAGCGATATCTTCCAGGACCGGACCATCTTTTTCCTGCAGGGCGATTTCGGCAAGGTTTTCGATGTCATTTAAATTTTTGTTAAATTTGTCCCATCGGTCAACAGCGTCGGAATATTTTGTTTTCTTTTGTAAAATTTCCCGAGCCTTATCCGGTTCATTCCAGAAATCTTTTTTTAAAGACAATTCTTCCAGATCTTTTATTTTCATCCTCGTTTCGGGGATGTCAAAGACATTCTCCGATATGATGAATTCTTTTTTTCAAATCAGTGATGGTCTCTTGTATATTCTCTATAGACATTTTTTATTCCTCCACCTGAAACTTATGATAAAAAAACATAATATCAATATAAAACAAATCGCTACTATCAGGTCACCGTATTTATCATAGATGGTTGGTATTTTGACAAATTTCACATTTCCTTTCAACGCATCTTTCTGATAGAGACCGGTCGTCGCGATGATTTTACCGGTCGGATCAACAATTCCGGAGATACCGGTGTTCGCGGCACGCACCAGATAAAGTCGCGTCTCGACCGCCCGCAATACAGCCATGGAAAAATGCTGATAAGGGGCCGACGTTGCGCCAAACCAGGCATCATTGGTGATCGTTACCAGTAATTCGGCCGAATGATTCTTATAGGTTCTTGAGGCATACGGCAAAATTACTTCGTAACAAATCAGAACCCCGATTTTTTTATCATTCATGGATAACGGATAATAATCCGGCCCTTTGCCAAAATCGCCGACTCCTGCGGCGAGCCTTTCAACAAACGGCATAAATTTCCTTAAAGGCACATACTCGCCGTAAGGAACAAGATGGACCTTATCATATCTGCCCCTGACTTCTCCATCAGGTGAAAGCAAATATGCGCTATTAAAGTAATCGTTTTGTAAGGAACTTATAGACCCGAATAATAACCAGCTTTTCGTTTTCAAAGCTACCTGGACAACTTGATCGTGCAGGAAGCTGATGTCCTGAAATCTAAACGGCGCCGCTGTTTCCGGCCACACAATCAAGCTGTCCTGGCCGGGTGCATTTTGCAAAGAAAGCTGTTCATAAATATTCAATGTTTCATTCTGATAATCCTCATTCCATTTTATGGATTGGTCAATGTTCCCCTGGATTAAAGAAACCTCCAGGTCCGGTGAGTCCTTTACGATTTTATTCACGTATTGAATGCGATAATATCCGTAAGTCAGAATTGCCAGCAGCAGCGCACAAGCCATACCCAAGAGCATAAATTCTTTCTTCGATTTTTTACTGATGACTTCCCACAAAGTTGCATTGACGAATACGATGATAAAAGACAGACCCAAGACACCGGCGACGTCGGCAAACTGAACCAGCCATGAATTCAGGTACTGGGAATAACCGAGATTCTCCCATGGAAAACCCGTAATCATGATGGACTTGCCATACTCGAAACAAACCCATAAAACCGGCGCCGTCAAATACAACGGTAGGGTGTCCCTTAAATATACAAGACAGCCGGCAAACAGTGAGACATAAATGCTTAAATAACAGGCCAGAAGCAGCATCAACGCCAGACCGACCGCTAAAGGTAAGTTACCGTAATGAACCGTCACATAGGTAATCCAGTAAACAATTCCGATATAGCTTACGATTCCGGTTATGAAACCTAAAAATAATCCTTGAGAAACTTTCGTCACATTTTTTAACGCAAAAAAAAGCGGAAGGAAAGCTATCCAGGCAACCCAACCGGAGCCGTATTTCGGAAAAGATAAAAATAATAATATACCGCTGAGAACGGCAAAAAAAACATTTGTCACACCGGCTTTCACGATGCCATTTTTTTGATTGGTGATTGCGGGTTGATTATGCTTATTCGATTTCATCCGTCTCGATCTTCTTGATTTTAACTTTTTTAATGCTGCGCTCATCGGCGTGTTCAATGGTAATTTCCAATCCTTCGATTTGGATTTTTTCCCCGGATAGAGGAATTCTCTTGATCGCATCGAGAATCAAGCCGCCCAGCGTTTCATATCTTCCCTTCTTCAAATCAAGATTTAAACGCTCTTCTATTTTTTCAATTTCCATCCGTCCGTCAAAGATTAACGATCCGTCCGCCAACTGAATAATGCCGTCATCGACAGTATTGCTTTCATGCTCATCGCGAATTTCGCCGACAATCTCTTCCAGCATGTCTTCCAGCGTCACCAGACCGGCCGTCCCGCCGTATTCATCAATAACAATGGCCATATGTTTTTTATTTTCTTTTAACTCATAAAACAGCAGATGCGTGTTTTTGGTTTCCGGAATATAATACGGCGAACTCAAGCAGGAAAGCATGTCTTCTTTGGTCATGGGCCTGGACCAGAATTTCAGAACATCTTTGACATTCAAAATACCGATGATGTTATCAATCGTATCCCTGTAAACCGGAATGCGCGTGTGACCGGACGAAATGACTTCACTGATGATTTCGTCCATATCTGCTTCGGTACTGACCGCAACGATCTCCGTGCGCGGTATCATGATTTCACGGGCCAGCGTGTGGGTGAACTCGAGGATATTCTCGATCATTTCACGTGACGAAGCATCCACCAGTCCTGTTTTCTGAGCTCCCGTCAGCGCCGTGTCAATCTTTTGCTTAATATATTCTTGATCCTGCCAGAAAAATAATTTGGAAATAATCTCAGCGATACTCAAAAATATTTCTCCTTGAATTATAAGCCGCGTAAATATTCCGGTCGGATCTGACTGACATCCTTTTCATGGATGACCGAACCGATCATTTTCAGAATTTTTCCTTTTTCGCGTGGCAAGCGGGCTTTAACGGATAAATAATTGGACGCATGATTGGAGGTAAAATAGCAATCGGTGAAATTAGATTTTTCAATCATTAAATAAAGCTCGCGAATAAAACCGAACTTATCCGGCAGAACAAACCGGCCGGCAAGATAATCTTCATACAACTCCGTTTCCGGCACAAACATCACGGTCAACGCTCCCACATAATCAGGATCGATATCCGTCAATATTTTTGCCGTATCCAGTGCGTGCTCGATACTTTTTTCAATGCCGCCCAATCCCAAAAGCACCGTCACGGAAAGTGTCATCCCGGCTTCTTTGACACGGCGTCCCGCTTCGACCATTTGTTCATAAGTAGCACCTTTGTGGATTTGTTTTAGTAATTCTTTATTGCCCGTTTCCACACCCAGATAAATCATATTTAAGCCGAGAGCTTTAAGCTTCTTTAATTCCTCAATACTCTTTCTCAAAATGCTTTTCGCATTGGCGTATGTGCCTATTCTTTCGATATGGGGCAGGTTTTGATTGATCAGGTGCAGGATTTCTTCAAGCCGCGGTTGCGGTATAATCAAAGCATCGCCGTCACATAAAAATACTTTCTGCACGTCTTCATAATGACGGGCCTCGGCAAGATCCTTTTTGATCTGTTCCAAAGGCTTAATCTTGAATTTTTTTTGTCGGTACGTACCGCAAAACGTACATTTGTTGTGTGAACAACCCGTGGTAACCTGAAGCAGTAAACTGTATGCTTCACTGGGTGGTCTGATTATGAATCCCTCATAGTCCATCTTTTAATCCTCAAACAATTTCACAATATCCTGTCAAAGTTTAAAAAAAAAGGGAGCTTAATGTATCAGGCTCCCTTTTAGATTTTCTGGCGGGGCCGATGGGACTTGAACCCACGCCCTCCGGCGTGACAGGCCGGCGTTATAACCAACTTAACTACGACCCCAAAAAATCATTTATAATTATCAATCCTTCAGCACTAATGGTAGGCGGGACAGGGATCGAACCTGTGACATCCACGGTGTAAGCGTGGCGCTCTCCCGGCTGAGCTACCCGCCCGTGTGCCATCAAAAACGTTTATGGCTTCTAGCAACAATGATATTTCTTGTCAAGCTATAAAACACAAAATATCAATTCACGGCCTGAGAACTCATCGGCGGCGCGTCGCCGGCTATGGTCGAGCTGATGACCTGTTCCTCTTCAACAAAAGCAATGCTTAATACTTCATCAATATGCTCTACAAAAACAATCTTCATCGCGTTTTGAACATTTTGCGGCACTTCCGCAAGATCTCTTTCGTTATCTTTGGGAATAATGACTGTTTTGATGTTTCCGCGATGGGCCGCAAGAATTTTTTCTTTTAAGCCGCCGATCGGCAAAACCCGCCCTCTTAAGGTGATTTCACCGGTCATCGCCAGATCAGCGCGAACTTTTTTCTTCATGAGGACAGACGCGATGGACGTGACCATGGCAATGCCTGCCGAAGGTCCGTCCTTGGGAATGGCTCCTTCCGGCACGTGAACGTGAATGTCCACTTTCTTATAAAAATTCTTGGTCAGACCGAACCCTTCCGCCCGGGAACGGATATAACTCAAGGCGGCCTGAACAGATTCCTGCATCACATCGCCCAGTTTACCCGTCATAATCATTCTGCCGGTTCCTTCCATGATGGAAGCTTCAACAGCTAAAAGCTCACCTCCAACTTCCGTCCAGGCCAGTCCGACTGTCAAGCCGATTTTAGCTTTTCCTTCCATTTCTCCGTGATGATATTTCGGCACGCCCAGATACTTGGAAACAGCCTTGGAAGTCACCGTGACTTTTTTCTGGCTGTCATTGTTAACGATCTGTTTGGCCACCTTCCGGCATATGGACGCGATTTCCCTGTCCAGATTGCGCACGCCTGCTTCCCGCGTGTATTGTCGGATAATCTTTAACAACGACCCTTTGGTAAATTCCAGATTCTCTTTGATCAAACCATTGGCTTCGATTTGCTTGGAAATCAGATATTTTTTAGCAATCTGCAGTTTTTCCTGTTCCGTGTAGCCGGCAATCCGGATAACTTCCATTCTGTCCTGCAGGGGAGCGGGAATGGTCTGTAAAACATTGGCCGTCGTAATAAACATAATTTCCGACAGGTCGTAATCCAGATCCAGATAATTATCATTGAAAGCGACATTCTGCTCCGGATCAAGCACTTCCAACAGCGCCGATGAAGGATCGCCTCGGAAGTCGGAACTGAGTTTATCCACTTCATCCAGACAGAAAACCGGATTGTTGGAACCCGCCTTCTTCAAAAGTTGAATAATCTTTCCGGGCATCGCGCCGATATAGGTTCGGCGGTGACCGCGAATTTCCGCTTCATCATGAACACCGCCCAGGGAAATGCGGACAAATTTTCTGTTCGTGGCCCTGGCGACCGATTTGGCGATGGATGTCTTTCCTACGCCCGGAGGCCCGACGAGACACAGGATGGAACCTTTATTTTTCTTCACGAGTGATTGCACGGCCAGGTATTCAATAATCCGTTCTTTCACATTCTTTAATCCGAAATGATCATCATCCAGAATGGCTTCCGATTCTTTCAGGGTAAATTTATTATCTGTTTTTTCCGACCAGGGCATATCCAGCACCCAGTCAATATAATTCCGGACGACAGTTGCTTCGGCGGACATTGGTGTCATCATTTGCAGTTTTTTAATTTCCTGCCTCACCTTTTTCACGGCTTCTTCCGACATTTTTTTCTGCTTCAGGCGTTTTTCCAGTTCAGCGATTTCGTTGCGGAAGTCGTCTTTCTCCCCCATTTCCTTTTGAATGGCACGCATCTGCTCATTGAGATAATAATCCTTCTGCGTTTTTTCCATCTGCTTTTTGACGCGCCGTTTGATTTTCTCTTCCACCTGGAGAATTTCTATCTCGGAAAGCATAAGCGAATAAATGGCTTCAAGCCGTTCGCTGATATCAAATATTTCAATGATTTTTTGTTTGTCTTCCAACTTGACATTGAGATGCGTGATGACCACATCGGCCAGTTTGGAGGCATCATCAATGGCCACCACCGTACCGAGCATTTCCACATGAATTTTCTTGCTCAGTTTGAGATAGAGTTCGAAAGATTCTTTGATGCTTCTCATCAAAGCCTGCCTTTTCACTTCCGTCCCATCGTCAATGTCATCGATCTCGTTCACTTTGACCAGGAAGAAATCGTTGTTGGTCAGATATTCGTTGATGACGCCGCGTGTTTTCCCTTCGACCAGAACCTTGACGGTTCCGTCAGGCAAACGCAGGAGCTGAATGATAATCCCGATGGTGCCGACCTGATAAATATCTTCCTGCTTCGGATCATCATCCTTGGCATTTTTCTGCGCCACCATAAAAATGCTTTTTTCATATTTCATCGCCGACTCCAGCGCGGCGATCGATTTTTCACGCCCCACAAACAGAGGCACAATCATATGAGGAAACATGACCACATCCCGCAAAGGCAACAGGGGAATGATGGCTGTTTTTTTCTGGTTTTCTTCTTTCTTTTCGTCAAACATATTATTTCTAAATCCTTAAGCTGATTCTGATTTAGTTTCGTAAATCAAAATGGGTTTTTCTTTCTTCAAGACCACATCTTCACTGATCACACATTCCTTAATGTTCGTTTGCGAAGGAATATCATACATCATTTCGAGCATGGTGTTTTCGAGAATCGAACGCAAACCACGCGCACCGGACTTTCTTTCCGTCGATAAATTGGCTACCGCACGCAGAGCGCCATCGGTAAATTTCAACGTTACATTTTCCAGAGCAAACAGTTTTTTATACTGTTTGATAATCGCGTCTTTCGGTTCAACCAGAATCTTGATTAATGCGGATTCATCGAGTTCATCCAGCGTTGCAATCACCGGCAGACGGCCGATAAATTCGGGGATTAATCCGAATTTCAATAAATCTTCCGAGCGCACTTCGGTTAACAACTCACCTATTTTCTTTTCTTTCCTGCTTTTAATCTCGGCGCCGAAACCCATGGCGTTCACACCCAGCCTTTTGGAAATGATGTTGTCCAGATCATTGAAGGCGCCACCACAGATAAACAAAATATTCGTCGTATCCACCTGAATAAATTCCTGCTGCGGATGTTTGCGGCCTCCCTTGGGCGGAATATTGGCCATCGTTCCTTCCATGATCTTCAGTAAAGCCTGTTGCACACCTTCACCGGAAACATCCCGGGTAATGGAAGGATTGCCTGATTTTTTCGCTATCTTATCGATTTCATCAATATACACGATACCTTTTGACGCACGGGCCACATCATAATCGGCATTCTGCAGCAGACTTAAAATGATATTTTCCACGTCCTCGCCGACGTAGCCGGCTTCCGTTAACGTCGTTGCATCGGCAATGGTGAAAGGCACATTGAGAAATTTGGCGAGTGTTTTGGCCAGCAACGTTTTTCCCGAACCGGTCGGGCCGATTAAAAGAACGTTGCTCTTTTGTATTTCTACCCCGTCGGAATCGACTTTGGATAACAACCTTTTGTAGTGATTATAAACGGCAACGGATAATATCTTTTTGGTCTTTTCCTGACCGATGACGTACTGGTCCAGAAATTTTTTGATTTCTTTCGGATAGGGAAGTCCCTTCTGGGGATCCTTCTCAACAATTTTCTCGTCTTCTTCCTCAACGATATAGCGGCAAAGCTCAATACATTCATCACAAATATAAGCGGTGGGACCGGCAACCAGTTTGCGCACCTCGCTCTGCATCTTTCCGCAAAATGAGCAAAACAGCATGCCGTCGTCCATTCTGTTGTTTTTGCCTTTTTTGATCACTTAATTCTCCTTGTTTTTTGTTGTGGTCACCGGCTTCCT
The DNA here is from genome assembly GCA_964479225.1 of uncultured Smithella sp. Taxonomy (GTDB): domain Bacteria; phylum Desulfobacterota; class Syntrophia; order Syntrophales; family Smithellaceae; genus Smithella. Next base: position 992 of record CAYZLL010000007.1, on the reverse strand, counting down.
GACGATAATCTCATCAATCAAACCGTATTCCTTCGCTTGCTGACTGTTCATGAAATAGTCACGGTCCGTGTCGTTAATCACTTTTTCGAGCGGCTGTCCCGTCAAGTCAGACAATATTTTATTCAAATCATCTTTTAATCTTAATATTTCCTTGGCTTGAATGTCAATGTCCGTCGCCTGGCCTTGAAAACCTCCCAGCGGCTGATGAATGAGAATTCTCGAATGAGGAAGCGCAAATCTTTTTTTGGGTTCTCCGGCGGCCAAAAGGATCGCAGCCATGCTGGCCGATTGTCCCATGCAGACTGTCGATATAGGCGATTTGATATACTGCATTGTATCATAAATCGCCATTCCCGCGCTGACCGATCCTCCCCGGGAATTAATATAGAAAAATATTTCTTTGTCCGGGTTTTCGGCTTCGAGATATAACATCTGGGCAACAATCAAATTGGCCACATGATCGTCAATATCTGTTCCCAGAAAAATGATACGATCTTTCAACAAACGGGAATAAATATCATAAGCCCGTTCGCCACGTCCGTCCTGTTCAACCACCATCGGGATCAAAGTCACTGTTTCGCCTCCGCATTCATACCGGTTTTTTCAACGACCTTAATATTTGCATTCTGCTCGATAAAGTCAAATACCTTTTTTTGAAGCAGTTCAACTCTCAGATAATCTTTCTTTTCTTCACTGTCGTACATTTTTCTCATGGATTCATAATCCCGTCCGTTCTGGACAGCCAGTTCCTGAATATATTTTTCCAGATCAACATCTTCCACAACCAATGCTTCTTTTTTGCCAATGTTCTTCAGAAGCAGAAAAGCTTTAACCGTTTTTTCAGCGTCATCTTTATACTTATCATGCATTTTCATGCTGAAATCCATGGCACTGTTTTCATCAATACCTGCGGACATCATTCTTTTTTGTATATCGGCCATCATGTAATAAATCTGCCTCTCCACCATGGATTCCGGAACTTCAAAATTATT
>CAYZLL010000006.1:36253-37948 GCA_964479225.1 uncultured Smithella sp. | reverse complement strand
ACAAATCATCCCGGAAAGTTGAATTTTTCATTGCTTCTCCAAGATCACGATTGGTAGCCGCCAAAACGCGAGCGTCCACTTCTATCTGTTCGCGGCCTCCGACACGCTCAATCGTTTTTTCCTGAAGAAAACGAAGAAGTTTTACTTGCAGTGTCAGTGGAAGGTCGCCAACTTCATCCAGAAACAAAGTACCTCCTTCAGCCATTTCAAATCTTCCTTTGCGCTGAGCATGCGCTCCCGTAAAAGTACCTTTCTCATGTCCGAACAGTTCGCTCTCCATAAGATTTTCAGGAATGGCACTGCAGTTAATGGGAATGAAGGGTTTGGATGCGCGGATACTCAGACGGTGAATGGCACGGGCAACCAGTTCTTTGCCGGTGCCGCTTTCACCCGTGATTAAAACAGGTATGTCGGTTGTAGCAACTTTGCGAATGGTGGAAAAGACGTCCTGCATCTGGGGGGAAGTTCCGATCATGTTCTCAAATGTGCTGCCGCTTAAACGATGCCGCAAATCATGGAGTTCCTTCTCCAGTTGAGCAACACCGAACGCCCGTCGCAGCACAACTTTCAGTTCATCCAATTGTATGGGTTTGTAAAAGAAATCGTACGCACCCTTTTCCACGGCGCGCAGCGCGTTTTCCTTTTCACCGCGGCCGGTTATGATAATAACTTTTGTGTGACTGAAATGGTCAAGGATATAATCCAAAACAGCAAAACCTTCTTCAACACCGGCTGGATTTGGCGGCAGCCCCAGATCGAGCGTGATGACGGCCGGTTGCTCTTTATTGATCATGGCAACGGCGCTTTGTTTGTCTTCAGCCAGACAAACATCATAATCCCCCGATAACGCCCATTTCATCTGGGTGCAAAGATCCTCTTCATCATCAACAATTAATATTTTTTGTTTTCTCAAAACCACACCTCGTTATTGACGGTCACCTGATGTTTGTTTGAAGGGGGCAGCATTATTTTGAATGCAGTTCCCTCGCCTTCCCTGCTTTCAACATTCAGGACACCACGATGTGCATCTACGATCGTTTTACAATGATAAAGGCCGATGCCCATCCCCTGTTTTTTTGTTGTTTGAAAAGGGCGAAAAAGAGTTTTTTCCATAAATTCCCTAGATATTCCGCAGCCCGTATCGCTGACGGAAATTTCAACCCAATCATCATGAAAGCTTGTCGCAACAGAAATTTGACCATTAATTCCTGTTGCATCGTATGCATTCATAAGCAGATTTTCAAGTACTTTGTACATTTGTTCCTGATCTATTAAAAGAAGAGGAATATTTTGATCGAGATTCAGATTTACAGGAGTCGTCCCATATTCTTTCAACTCTTCGACAACCGTTTTAATCAGCTCATTGATACTGCATTCACGCAAGGTCAGATCGATTTTCTGGCTTAAAAGAGACAGGCCGCTGCTCATTTTGTTCATTTTGGCAACACTTTGAGAAACTGTTTTCAGCGCGTCCGCACGGAACTCCGGATTATCCAAATGCTGTGGCAGGTTTTGAGTCAGCAGAGACAGTTTAGAGGCGAGATTTTTTAAATCATGCATGAAAAAAGCGGACATGGTCTGAAAAGCCTCCTGTTCTTTGCTCCGGCGAAGATTTTCGGATAATCTCAAATTTAATAAAGCGGCCGCCGCCTGATCGGCAATCGTTTTCATCAGGTCCATTTCTTCAAATGTCAG